>CAZCMU010000246.1:0-3901 GCA_964499725.1 uncultured Opitutales bacterium | reverse complement strand
ATTTTTGCCCGGCGGGAATTTGCCCCAGATAAGTCATTTCCAAATGCAACGGGCCGGGTGACGGGCTGGGAAAGAGGAGGTGGAAGACGGTGTCGCGCGCGGAGGTCAGCTCAACACTCACCGAACCGGCCTTGAGCGTCGCGCCGTTGCTCGTCACGTTAAAAAAAGTTCGCGCCCGCTCGATCAACAACGGTTCGTCCTTGGCGAATTGGGTGTCATTGACATCCACGGTGGCGTTGGCGGTGCCGGTCGTCGCCACAGTGGGGTCAAGCAACTTGTACGCCGCGCCATCGGCCATTTTGAGTTCAATTTCCAAACTGTCTGGCCGGAGGATGGCCGTGGCCAGACCATGCAGCACCGTGGGCGTGGCCTGCCCCCAGGCGCCGTTGAGAGAATATTTGGACGGCGCGCTGGGGTCGAAGGAAATTGTGTCGTGCGCGTGCGCCGCGGTGAACAGTCCGCCCACGAACAGCGCGTAGCGCCATGCTGGTACTATCAGATGGCGGAAGGGCAACATGGGGATACGTTACGCGGCTTGGCGCACAAAATCGAGCCTCGGAAACAGGGTTCAATCCGAGGGCCGGACAGGGTCGTCATTAATTTCGGGTGGCGGGCCGAGCAGGGCCGCCCGCAGATCAGCCAGATTCAGGCGCCAAATCAAAATGGTGTAGCCGACATTGGCATCGGGGTCGGGTTTGTGGTGGCGCAACCAGGCGGTCAGCCGCGCAAAACGCAACCGTTCAAACCAGCCAAATTCATCGTCCCAATAAGATTGCGGATGCATTTGAAGCAATTGTTCCGTCAGGGCGGGATTTTTTTCCGCCTGCTCGTAGGCGGCCATCTCTTTCAGGCAGAGCTGGTATTTTTGCTCAAATTTCGTGTTCCACGGGCCAAACGTGAGGGTATAAACCGATTCGTAGAGGGTGGCGCTGATGGCGTAAAAGCCGGGCCCATAACCAAAGGGAATGTGGGGCCGCCAATCAGGATACCAGGGCAACGCGTTGCATTTTATTCCGTAATACCCTGGACTATCCGTGCCAAAATAGGCGAGATAAAGGGGCACGACGTCGCCGGGGTTCTTTTGTGCAAGCCAGTGTTGAAGCCCGGGCAGATCCATGCCCCAGTCCAGCGAACTATCTATAAGATGCTGGTAGCCTTGGGCCGGCCCACCGACCAGCGGGCTGAAATAGGCCAGGTAGTTGGGATAGAGCACAACTGCTTCACCCGCAAACCACAGCAAGAGCGCCACGGTGATAATCCGGGTCAGGGTTTTTACCAGCGGCCAGAGCAGAGCCATCGCACCGCCCCCCATGACATACATCAACGGATACATGGGCAGGATGTGCCGGTGTCCGATGTCCACTTCTTGCACCATGGCGGTGGCCAGATAAACCACCGCAAGAGTGAAATAAGGTATGCCTTCGTAAAACGGTGGCACCGCGTCTGGTAAATGATCGCCCTTCGGCAAAAAGCCTTGGTGCCGCGCCAGAATCCAGCCGGTTAACCCCAGGATGATCAGCAGGAACAGGGCTGGCGAAGTTTTCGCAAAAATCGTGTAGGGGAAAAACATCCTCCACCCGCCGATGCGCCAATGACCATCCAGGAAGGACTCGCGCCAATCGTTGCTCGTCAGCAGGGCGCGCATCCCCTCGAGAAAGCCTTCCGGCAGAAAGTGGATCTGGCCAGCCCTGTCAATCAGCGAGTCCACCGTCGGGTCAATCGGGTCGGAGACCGGGGCAACGCGGAAGCTGATGGCCGCGACATCCGGTCGCGGGCTGGCGGCATAGCGAAAATCATAATGCGCCCAAAGCATCACCCAACTTCCCAGCGCGTGGACAAGCACCATCCAGGCGAAAATGCCCGCTTGCGTTTGGCGCGAGGTAATCACCCGCGGGCGGCCCAGCCGCCATTCCAGCGGCTTTCCCTTCCAAAGTTTGACCACGATCAGAATCGCCGTGACCGGGAAAATCACCATCACCGTGGGCTTGGCCAAGCCGAGTAACCCTAGAAACACCACGCTCGCGCCCAGCCTCGGCCACGTCACCCGGTGCAACAACCGCCAGATGCACCACGTCGAGCCGAGCGTGGTCAGGCACGCCGACATGTCGGTGGACACGATGCTGCCAAAGGCCAGCATGTGTGGGCTGAAGGTGAACAGCCCCAGCGCAAACAGCCCGCCCAGTGCGCCGAACAATTCCCGGGCGCACCAAAAAACCAGCGCGCCCGTGGCCACGCCCACCAGCAGCGCCATGGCCCGTCCCTGCCGCAGCAGCCAATCGGGCGAATTGCCACTCTGGAAGAAAAATTCATATCCGTAGCGGTAGGCTTTCGCCCCGCGCCAGTAATCGTTGTCAGTAGTCGCGGGGTTGGGCCGCGTGACCAGATACGGCAAGGTCGCCCAGCGTTTAATCAAGTCGCCGTTGGCCCCTTCCATGCGAAAGTCATGATGGATCCAGATGTCGTAGCCGACCGCCAGTTCCTCGGCTTCGTCAAAGGATGGCCCTTTATGCAGCGAGGAGCAGAAAGATAATATCGCATACACCGCGAGCAAAACGATGGCGGCGATGGCTGGCCAATGGCTTGGTCGTTTGGGCGGAGAGACCGGGGCAGCGGCGTCGCTCATGGGCGGCGCCATGTTACTAGTCTTTTGGCCGAAATAAACCTTTTTTTATAATCGTTTGATTATTTCTGCAACAGGCCGGGTTGCAGTTCCGCCAGCTTAATGCCCAGGGCCGCGGGGATTTTCGCGCGGTCGGCGAGATTCGCCGCAATCGTGTTCACCAGCGCGCTGCCGACGACCACGCCGTCCGCGACCGCGCCAACTTGCTGCACGTGTGCCGCGGTCGAGATGCCAAAGCCCACCACGACCGGCAGCTTCGTGTGCTGGCGAATTTCCCGCACCGCCGCCGGGATGCTCGCGGGCAATTCGGTTCGTTCCCCGGTCACGCCTTCCAGCGAGACGTAATAAAGAAACCCGCTGGCGACCGCCGCAATTTTCGCGATGCGCTCCGGCGGGGTCGTCGGCGCGACGATGAAAATGTTCTCCAAATTGTGATTGCGCGAGGCCGCGAGCAGTTCGCCGGCTTCCTCCGGCGGGCAGTCGAGCGCGAGCAGGCCGTCCACTCCGGCGGCGGCCGCGCGCTGGCAGAATTTTTCCACTCCGGGCACAAAGATCATGTTGTAGTAGGCATAGAAGACAATCGGAACAGCGGGGAATTCGGCCCGCAGTGCGCGCACCAGCGCCAGCACGCTCTCGGTGTTCGCGCCGGCTTCGAGCGCGCGTTGCGCGGCGAGCTGGTTCGTCAAGCCGTCGGCCAGCGGGTCGGTGAAGGGCAGGCCGAGTTCGAGGATGTCCACCCCGCCGGCTAGCAGCGCCCGGCACGCGGCCAGCGAGGTCGCGGCGTCGGGGTCGCCCGCGCACAAGTAGGCGACAAATGCCGCGCGCTTTTCCGCGCGGGCTCGGGCAAAGGCATCGGCAATCCGGGACATCGAGCGGCAAGGATGACGAATGCCGGATGAATTATGAAGGAAAAAACGCGTAGGGCATGCCGCCTTCTCTGCGCCATTCTTCACCCACCTTGCCACCCAACTGCGAAAGATGAATCAAACAACTGCGGCACAAAGGCCAAGCCAGTTCCTCTATTTACCCCTGGCTGATTTAATCCACGCTACGGCAACTGGCCCCGGATCTCTCCGTCGGCATGATCCCGGGTATGAACGTTGACATAGATGTTTTGCGCCCGGATGGCTGCGACCAAGTCGGCAATCGTCTTCCCGGCCAACGGGCCAGCCAGGTCGCCCGCGGTAATCGTGCCCTCACTTAAAACGCCATTGGTCGCGCCAGTAATCTCTTTGGGCGGAGGCGCAGACGGATAGAGCCAGACCACCGGGGGGCCATTTT
>CAZCMU010000245.1:0-3972 GCA_964499725.1 uncultured Opitutales bacterium | reverse complement strand
CCTCCTCCGTCCCGCCTGTTTTGCCGTATAATTGAAACCAGCGCCGGTTTACCAAGAGCGGCTTGTCAGTGATGTCCTTGAGCAAGACACCGCACGGCAATTCATCCAGCAGTTGCCGCAAAAAGCGCGCCCGCTGCCGCTGTTGCATGAGTTCGAGGCGGCGCTCGTCCGTAAACGCCGCCAGCAGCAGCGCCACCAGTCCGTGGAAAACCAGAAACGCCCACGCCGGCAGCATCACCAGCATTCCCTCATTCCCGGCAAACGGCCCCAGGCCCTCCTGCGCGCCCAAGGCGGTGATGATGCCCATCAGCAAATTCGCCAGCGCCGCGCCCGCAGTGCCAAAACGCCACGAGGTCCAAAATAGACACGGCAGTGCCAGGTAGGCCAGTGGGTAGCGCAACTGGTCGCCGACATTCAGGTATTGCAGCATCACCAGCAGGCTCCCGACCAGCAGCAAATTCACCAGCAGCCATTCGCGCACGCGCCGGGGATTCCAGCGCTGAAAATAATCAGCGTTCAGCGAAAACAGAAACGGCGTCACCATTAGCACCCCCGTCCAGCCCGCCAGCCACTGCGCCAGGAAAGTATTCACGAATCCCCCGTTCGCGGTCACGCCCAGCATGAAGGCAATGTTCAGGCCGGTAATCACCGAGGCGGCCGGCCCGGCCAGCACCGCCAGGGTGAGCACATCCGTCGCCGCCCGCATGCGCGGGTCGAAGCCGGCCAGGGCCAGCAGTCCCCAGCCGCCCAGCGCCCCCAGCGTCAATCCCGCCCCATAGATAATTGCGCCCAGCCAGCCATAGTGCAGCAACGCCCCGCTGGCCCAGCCGGCCACAAACACCGCCGGCCAGACCTTCCAGCCGCGCTGCCACGTCACCGCCAGCGCCGCCCCCAAGCCCAGATTGAGCAGCGGGTATTGCTGGTGAACCGGCACCGTCCCCTTGGCCCCCGCCTGGTCCAGCACCAGAACCAGCAGGACGCTCGAAAGAATCCAAACATACGGCACCGGCCCGGCGGTCAATTCCGTGGGCTGCTTTGATGGTTGCTGACTGGGTTGGTCCGCCATGAGCGCTTGAAACCCCTAAAATCGCTCATTGGAAGCCGCTTGCCGATAAAAAAATCATCCGGGCCGGATCAGGGCCGAACCCAGCCGGGACGACAAATAACGCTGCACCTGGCTCAGTTGCTGCGGGCTGCGGTTGTGGAGAATCTCCTGCAACCGCTCCACAAAGTCTTTCGGACGGTAATTCGCCGTCTCCAGCAAAAACAGCAACACCGCCTCGCGGTGGATTTGGTAGGTGCGTCGGCGCTCGCGGCCCTTCCGCGCCCGGCCGTTGTTCTGGTGCCCCAGAATCTTCTGGTTGTCAAAGGCGTCCCGTACAAACTGGTCCGTCCGCCCAATCATGGACGCCACCTCCTTGGGCGAAAACCATTGTTTGTTCGGTGGCACGAGAAACGAGAAGTGGTGCTGGTTCTCTTCGGGCAGGATGGGCATGGCGGGGATGGGGCTCGGGATGGTTAAAAAAATCTGTAATTGTGAATAAAATGGGCTTGTGTCGTTGCGCCAGGCTGTCTTGTATTAAAATTAATTATTAAAAATAACGTAGAATTATTACATCCGTCAATGGAATTTCTCCATAATGAGTAAAATGCCCCAGTTTTCTGCGCAAACTTCTGTAGCCTTCGCCCGCCGCTTCCGCCTCCTCATGGGCTGGCACGACCTGACGCTGCGCGAAATCGCCTCCGCCACCCACCACGCGCTCTCCACTGTCGGCACTTGGAAGAACGGTCGCGTGCCGGCTTCGCCGGAAACGATTGAGCGCCTGGCGGAAATTTTCCACATCCCGGTCGAATACCTCCTCACCGGACAATTGCGGGAAACCACCTGCGTCGCCGACGACACCGCGGGTCGCATCCTGCACGAGCTGGATTTGCTCCACCGCGCACTCCGGCAGGACGACCGGACCGCATCCCTGGCGGCGGAAGGAACTAGGCAAAGAACAAAACCGGCGAGACCGCCACCTTAGCATAATTTCTGCCGGCCCGTTAGCAGTCCGTTGGCTGCGTTGGCTGGGATTGATGCGTTGGAACGGTTGGCTGCGTTGGATGCGTTGGGAAGCCTGCCTCCACCCGGCATTGATAACGTTTCTTGCCGGCGCCATTGAGTTGCAGATTTTTTTTGAATGGTAAAACTTTTGACACAAACTTTTGCTAACTCTGTCCGGCGCCAGTTGTTTACTCTCGTACAAAGCATCGTGCCGGTTGAATCAGCCGCTGTTTGCGCAGCGCTTCCGTCGCAAGCTGTCCTTTGTGTGTTTAACAACAACCAAACCCAAGAGAACTAGAATATGAATAAAACCTACAAATTGTCCGTGTTGGTCGTGGCCTTCAGCCTCTGCGGCAACTTTGCCTTCGCGCAAAACATCCCGGCCCCCGTCCAATCCCCGTCCACCGGCGGTCAGGCCGTTGCCCCCGGTTCGGGCGATCAATGCCCTGGCGGCCATGGTGGTGGTCCCGGCGGACCTGGTGGTGGCTTTGGCGGCCCCGGTGGTCCGGCTCCGTCCAACTAGCTATACTGCCTCCGACCTGTTGGGCCTTTACCCGTCCACTAAACCGAGGCCGGGCCGATTCCCTCAACCCGGCCTCTTTTATTTTGCCAATTAAACCAATGCCTCAAACGCCAGAAACCTCCGGCGGAGGACAAAGTACAAAGGACGATTATGGAACCAGCACTAAAACACTAAGCTTTAAAGCACAATGCCGTTGAATCCCCTCTGTCCCTCTGCTCCTTTGCCCCTCAGTCCCTAGCTCAAAACTCCCTGCTCCTTCAACTTCGCAAACAACGCCAGCGCCGACGGCGCCCGGTTCATGATATACAAATGCAGTCCCGGCGCCTTCGCCGCCACCAGTCCGCGAATCTGCTCATCCGCCCACGCCACGCCTGCCGCGGCGGATTCCGCCTCGCGCCCCTCCAGCGGCTGCAACTGCTGCAGCAACCCCGCCGGGTAACTTGCCCCCAACACGCCCCATTTCTGCACCTGCGTATGCGACAGCGCCGGCAAAATCCCAGGGATGATTGGCACCGTTATCCCTGCCGTGCGACACCGCTCCACAAAGTTTAGGAAAAGCGCGTTGTCGAAAAAGAGCTGCGTCGTGATAAAGTCCGCTCCCGCTTCCACCTTCGTTTTCAAATTCCGCAAATCTGCCTCGGGCGACGGCGCCTCCGGGTGCGTCTCCGGGTACCCGCCGACCCCCAGGCAAAACTCCGGGTAATTTTCGCGGATGAACGCCACCAGTTCGCTCGCGTAGCGCAGGCCGTCCGGGTGCGGCTGGAACGCCACCGCGCCTTTGGGCGGGTCGCCGCGCAGCACCATCAGGTTGCGAAAGCCCGCGTCCCGCAGCCGCGTCAATACCGCATGCAGTTCCGCCCGCGAATGCCCCACGCATGTCAAATGCGGCATCACTTCAAAGCCAAATTTGTCCCGCAAAATCGTCCCGTATTCCAGCGTCCGCTCGCGCGTGGACCCGCCCGCCCCGTAGGTGATGGACACAAAATCCGGCCGGTACGGCGCCAGCGCCGCCGCCGTGTCCAGGATTTGGCGCGCACCTTCCGGCGTCTTCGGCGGAAAAAATTCCACCGAGACCAAAGGGCGTCCCTGACGGAACAACTCCGTAATCGGCTGACCGGGGCTAGACATACGCATCAAAGTATAATGATGCGTTGATGCGTGTAAAGAAGATTAGATGGATGACACCGGAGTAGAAGTAAAATCAAGCAGGCTAATAACCAACCAAGTTCTTCCGCTGCCCCTTAGGGGCCTGTTTAAGGCCAAATCTTTCGTTTGCGTTAAACAGTTAAATATTCTAAGGTTGCGACCGAAAGGTTTGCCATGACCGACCAAGAAAACACCATTCGAAATCTAGAAAGCCAGTTCCCGGCCATGTCTGGCGTGGTCTTCACCGAGGCCAGCC
>CAZCMU010000244.1:0-3985 GCA_964499725.1 uncultured Opitutales bacterium | reverse complement strand
ATGCGGCTGCTGCCGCTGGCCTGCGTGATTCTGCTCGGCCTGCTCGGCTTGCTCATGCGCAGCATCCACGGCGTAATTATTCTCTTAATCAATGCGGTGCTCGCCAATTGCTGGACGCTGGGGCTGATGGCCCTCCTGGGCATCCCGCTGAACATGCTCAATTATGTGGTGCCGGCGCTGGTGGTGATGATTGGCTCCGGCTCCGACGTGCATTTGATGATTGGTTCGGGGCAACAGCGGGCGCGCGGGCTCAACGGGCTGGAAGCCATTTCCGAGACCGGGCGCTTGATTGGTCTGAGCCTGTTGCTCAACACCGGCAGCACAGTCCTCGGCTTTGCCTCGACGCTGCTGACGAACATTGGCGTGTTGCGCGAGTTCGGCGCCGCCGCCGCGCTGGCCATCACGCTGCGGTTTGTCACCACCATTTTTGTGGTGCCCGCCTACCTGCGCGTGGCCGACCGCTGGCTGACGCCGAAGGAAATTCTGCCCAGCGCCGATGCGCATGGGTCGTCAGCCATTGGCCACAGTTTGTCGGATCGTTTGCTCCTGCGGCCCTATATCAATCTGATTGAAAAGCATTTGGTCCAGCGCCCGCGGCTGGTCATCGCCACCTGCTTGTTCCTTACGGCTATTTCGCTGGTTTTTGCCCGAAAAATCCGGGTGGACAACGACTTTGCCGCCTTCCTGCGCGCGGACTCGCCGGTCATGCAGCAATTGAACACCGTCTCGAAGCGCCTCTCGGGCACGGACATTATTGACATCACCTTCCGCGGCGAGAAAGGCGAATACCTGCGCCCCGAGCGCCTGACCCAACTGCTCAACTTTGAGCAATACGCCCGCCAGCAACCGAACGTGGACTCGGTCATAGGATTGCCGGACATTCTGGCCCTGTTCAATCGGGAATTTAACAACGGTGATCCCGCGGCGTATGTCATCCCGTCAAACCCGCTGGCGGTGAAGCAGTGCCTGACCATGTTCCAGCAGTCGGATTTGCAGCCCTACATCACCCGCGAAGGCAGCAAAGCCAACCTCGTACTGCGTTGCAATCTGCATGATACGACCCGGCTGAACCAGTTGGTTGACCAACTAACCACGACCCTGCACAGTGGGCGGTTTGGTCCGCAATTATTCACCATCAGCGGCCATGCCGTGCTCGCCGCCGCCTCGGTGGATGAAATTGCCAATGGCCAGGTCGCATCCCTCGGCTCCATGGTCGCCATTTTGGGCGGCATCGTGGCGGTGGTGTTTCTCTCGTGGCGCGCGGCCTTGTCGGCCATCGCGGCCAATCTCACGCCGGTCGCCATGGTGTTTGCCGTCATGGGCATTTGCCATGTGCCGCTCAACCTCGGCACCTGCATGATTGCCGCCATCAGCATCGGCCTCGCCGTGGACAACACCATCAACCTCATGGTGCGTTATCATGACGACCTGCGCCGCACGCGCGACAAAGTCAAGGCCCTCCACGAAACCATGGCGGCGGAATTCAAACCCATCGTGCTCTCCGGCCTTTCCATGGCCGGAGGTTTTCTGGCGCTATCCGTCTCCAGTTTTGTGCCCATGCAGGAATTCGGCCTGCTGAGCGCGCTGGTGATGATTCTCGCCTGCTTCGGCGACCTCATCGTCACCGCCGCCATGCTGGGCAACAGCCGCATCATCACCGTCTGGGGCGTACTCGACCTGAAGTTGCGCCGCTCCATCGTCAAGCAGTCACCCATCTTTCAGGGCTTTACCCACTGGCAGGCCCGCCGGCTCATCGCCGCCTCGGACATTGAGGAATTTCCCGCCGGGCACCGCCTCATCACCGACGGCGACAATGGCGAGACCATGTACGTCGTGCTCGAAGGTGAATTGGAGGTCACCAAAGGCGCAGGCGAAAGGCGTTACAGCCTCAACCGCCTCGGCCCCGGCCAGGTGATTGGCGAAGTGGCCCTCATGGCGCAGGTCAAACGCACTGCGGACGTCACGGCCCTGACCCCGTTGAAGGTCCTGACGCTCAATCAGAAGTCGCTCAGTGAGTTGCAACGCTTCAGCCCGTACTTGGGCGCCAAACTCAATTTCAATCTGGCCAAAATCCTCGGCCTGCGCCTGGCGGACATGTTGTCTAAAACACATAACCCCTTTCCGGCCGGCCTATCCACTGCCCAGGCCACGGCTCCTTTGACAGGCAGCACTCACCCACCAAACTTATAGAAGTTACACCCATGCCCCTTGACCGCTTGGTTGTCCTCTTTTAGCGGAACTTGCCGCAGATGGATGAAAAGATTGCCAGGGTTGGCTCGTAGATTCAATTCAGTCCTTCGCCCCTCTGAGGCGTATATGCGGTAGGGTTTCACCTAATTGGGAAAATGCCCGCGATGCTGTAGAATAGCTTCATTATGAAACATTCCAAACTCATCTTCCCTTTACTCATAGCGGTTTTGTTCGCCGGTTGCGACAAATCCTCCACCAGCAGCGACGCCTCGGCGTCCCAGCAACTCGACCAGGCGAAAGCGGACACCAAGCAGGCGGCGCAAGACATGAAGGATTACACTTACGCGCAGAAAGACGCCTTCATCAAAAGTATGCAGGCCGAGTTGGACGCCTTGAATGCAGAGCTGACCACGCTCTCCGCGAAAATTGACAAAGCCAGCGATGCGACCAAAGCCGCCGCCCAGCCGAAAATTGACGCCTTGAAGACGCAAGTGGCCGCGCTGAGGGTTGATCTTGATCAAGTCAAAGGCTCCACCGAATCAACCTGGGACAAAGTCAAAGACGAGACCCAAAAAGGCTATGACGCCACGAAGCAAGCCTTCACCGACGCTGGGGCGTGGATTGACAAGCAAATCAATTCCTGAAGCGAAAGGGGGAGAATGCCCATGACGTATTTTCCCTCATCGTTGGCGAAAATGAAGCTCGGCGTTGCGATACTATCCGTCGTCGGACTAATCGTCTGGTCGCCACTGCTCCAGGCGGACGATACCGACAGCACGATTGCCACGCTCGCTCCCGGTGATGCCCTGGACCTCAAGCTCCAGACCAAGGAGTCGCTACAGCTTTACCTGGAGCTGGAGAAAAACGGGGAAACCGGCACCGAATTACTTTACCGCATTGCCCGGGAATATGCCGAATTAATGCTCGATACGGATTCCAAGGCGGAAAAACAACGGTTGGGCGATATCGCGCTGAGCTATGCCAAACGAGCAGTCGCCTCCGACCCAACCTGTGCCAACGCCTATTTGGCCGTGTCCATTTGCTATGGCCGGCTGGCCTATCTCCAGGACAGTCGTAAAAAACTCGAGTATGCGCGCGAAATCAAGAGCAACGCGGAAGAGGCGTTGCGTCTCAATCCGAAGCTGGATTATGCCGATTATGTGCTGGGGGCCTGGAACTATGAAATGTCGAATTTGAATGTCGTACTACGGGAAATGGCCGTCGTGGTTTATGGCAAGCTGCCACTGGCTTCGAATGAAAAGGCAGTGGAGTATTTGTCGCAAGCCATCGAGCTGGCTCCGCAGCGCGTGGCCCACCACATCGAGCTGGGCCGGACTTATGTTGCCATGGGCTTAAAGGATCTCGCCCGGAGTGAGTTCGAAAAGGGTCTCGCGCTGCCGAGTCTCGAGAAAGACGATGCGATCCTTAAGAAACTCGGGAACGTCGCATTGGATAAACTGAATAGAAATATTCCTGCGGCTGCTTTTCATAAGTGAATGCCTGTGGATTAGTCATGTGTTGGCATCATGGCGATGCGGGTAATGCCCCATAGCGCAAGAGAGTCTCGCTGTCTATGCTGTCAGCATGGAGTCCGCCTCGCAACTTATACGCAAACAACAACGCGAGTCGGTCGAGAATGACGGCCCTTTGGCGAATCGATATGAGGATGGCGGCGCGGTCGAAATCGTCACTGAAGTCCGGCGCGAAGAAGTCCTGCTCAAAGCCGGTGCCTTGCAGAATGCCATCTTTAACAGCGCCAACTTTTCGAGCATCGCCACGGACGAAAAGGGCGTCA
>CAZCMU010000243.1:0-4033 GCA_964499725.1 uncultured Opitutales bacterium | reverse complement strand
ACCGATAAGGTCATTAAACAAGTCGGGCCGTTCCAGGACACTTGCCGCCCCTTTACCATTGATGCCAAGGAGACGCGGGTTTACATGCAGACCAACCACCTCTTTGGTTTTCAGGTGGCCGACCTGACCACGGGCAAGGTGCTCTACACCGTCCCAATTTCCAACCAATTTATCGAGTCCACCAGCACCACCCACCCCAGCCACGGCATCGCGCTGACGCCGGATGGCAAGGAACTGTGGGTTTGCGACGCCGGGAACCCGTACATCCATGTCTTTGACAACACCGTCTCGCCCCCCAAACAAATCGCCGATGTAAAGGTCGGCGCGCCCACGCATTGGGTGACGTGCTCGAATGACGGCCGGTTTGTCTATCCCATGTACGGCGCAGACCCGAAGAAGGCGATTGACGTCATTGACGCCAAAACACGAACGAAAGTTGGCTCAGTCGCGGGTAGCCGGGAAATGATTGAAGTGGATTTCCGCGACGGCAAAGTAGTAAGCGTGGGCGACCAGTACGGGGTTGGGCGGTGAAAATTAATTAGTGCTTAGTTTTTGACTTTTCGCGTTAGCTTGACCACTCTTTGGGCATGACTCTGCTGCAACTCAAGAAGGTTGTGGATCAGGCCTCGAAGCAAGACCGCCGGGTGCTGGCGGCTTACCTCTCGCATTTGTCGCGCCGCGACGACGCCGATTACTGCCGCGAGATGGAAGCCTCCGTTGGCCGGGCCGCGAAAGACGAAACTATCACGCTAAGCAAAGTTAAGCAAATGCACCGGAACTTGATTAAAATGGGCCGGTGAAAGCCTACGAAGCCATTTTTGCCCGCGAGGCTTTGGATACGCTCCTGCGCCTGCCTCGGCGTCAACGGCAGTCTATCCTGGATCTAACGGCGAAGATTGCCGCTGATCCGCAAAAACCACCGCATCTAAATTTTCAACTGGTTGGTGGTGAATCGCTATCCGGTTACGTGGCAGGGCACTGGATTGTCTGGGGAATTTCTGATCACGCAGCCCGCGAATGGCGGGTGGTGAAGCTGGAATTTGTTAGGTAGGAGTGTTAGGGTTTGATAACAATGATATTAAATTTACCATCTCGATTGTTTACACTCAAAATAGACCCTTCTCGAATCCCCAGTTTTTGTGCCAGCCAGTCTTGCATGTCAATTCTGAGATTATCACCTTCAATTTGAGAAATACCTTTGCTGCTTTTTAAAAATTTGCTGCCGCCTTGTTTTAAAGGAATGAGTAAAACAAACTTCCCGTCTTTCTTTTCTACAGGTCCATGCATTGAGGTAACTTCAGCAGCTTCAACACTCATCATCACAATCTCCGGACTAAGCAAATTGAGTTTGCCGTTGGGGGCGCGGAGGATGGTATGGCGCGGACTATCTAAAGGATACGGGCCGAAGCGCTCGTGGTCGGTGGGGCCAAAGAGGCCGATGACATGTTGATGCATGGCGGCGGCGAGATGCAGCGGGCCGCTGTCGTTGCAAATGACGAGCCGGGCGATCCCGATTAATTCCGGCAGGGCCTCAATCTTCGTGCGACCCAGGAGGCTCACAAACCGCGCCTCCGGCCAATCCAGTTCCGGTTCGGGACCGCTCGACCCCGCCCACACAATCGTCAAATCAGGCCGGTCTTTGAGCAGGCGCGTGGTCAGTTCATAAAAACCATCCCATTCCTTTTTCTTCACGCGGCTGTCGGGAAACATCACCACCGGCGCGCGGGCGGCCAAATCCGCTGGCCAGGGCGGGTTGTCAGCATGAAGAAACTCCAACGGCTCCGGCGCAAGTTCCGCGCGGCAGCCGAGCAAGGGTAGGAATTGCAGCAAAATATCCAGCGCATGGGCTTTACCGCCCTTGGGCGGCAAATCCGGCTTGTTGGGGCAGAGCAGCCCCGCGCCTTCGCGGCAATCCGCCCGGCGGGCCTTTTGCGTGGCCCGGGCGGCGGCCAGCAGCAGAGCGCTGCGGGCCAAGCCCTGCATGTCCAGCGCCCAGTCGTATTTCTTTTGACGAATTTCCGAGCATAATTTCGCAAAGGCGGCCACCGACCCGTGCCGGTCAAATTCGTAAACGTGGTCCACGACCGGACAGGCCCGGACGAGGGGCGCGAAGGCCTTGGCCGCCACCCAATCAATCTCGACGTCGTCCGTTTGTGCCCGTAAAGATTGGGCAACTTGCAGGGCGTGAATGATGTCACCCAGAGAAGAAGGCTTGATTATCAGGACGCGGAGCATTTCTAAGGACGCAGCACCCGGCGGTTTGCGCAAAGCGCACGATGGCCGGGCCGCGCCCTAAATCCAACTTTTTTCGTGCTCTACTATCTACTGGCAGCACTCGGCTATACCCTGGCGGCACTTCCCGAGGGTCTTTTGGCGGCGGGCTGCCGGGGGCTGGGTTGGCTCGTGGTGACAATCCCCAGCCGCCGCCGGTACCTGCTGCGGTCGAACTTGAGCCACGCCTTTCCGGATAAAACCGAGGCTTGGCGGCGGCAGATTGCGCTGGAATCCGTCCGCCGCAGCCTGGAAATGGTCTTATTCCTATTGGCGTCGCCGTATTTCTCCAAGGAACGGCTCAAGCGGCATTTTTTGGTGCATGAAGACTTGGAGCAGATGATTCGCGAGTACACGGCCAATCCCGGCTCGGTGGTCATTTTGTCACCGCATTTTTCGCTGATGGAGGGCAACACCATCATCCCGATGCTGGTGCCGGGGGCGTTTCCGCCGATTGGCGCATTGTACCGGCCGCTGGACGCGCCGGGGATGGAAAAATGGGTCAAGCAGACGCGCGAGCGCTGGGGCCTGCGGTTGATGTCGCGCCGGGAGGGCTATTACCAGGCCGTGGACATGTTGCGCCAGCAAGGCGCGGTCGTGGTGCTGTTTGACCAAAATGCCGGGAGCAGCGGCGCGCTTACCCTATTTATGGGTCGGGTGTGCTCGACCACCGAACTGGCCGGTCTGCTGGTGGAAAAGTGCAAAACGCGCGTGGCCTTTATTTACCCCGAGCGAATCGGCTTCATGCGCGCGGCGATTCGCGGCGAGTACCTCGATGTGGCGCAGAATACCGAGGCGGTGACCTTTGCCGCGAACCAGTGGCTCGAAAACAAGCTCCGCAGCAACGACAACTATTGTGCCGACTGGCTCTGGCTCCATTCCCGTTGGCGGCACCAGGACAGTCCCAGCCAGCGTTTCCGGCTGCATAACAAACGCAACTTGCTGGCCGAGCAAATGGCCAGCCTGGGCCTCACCACCCTGCCCCGCCGCACGCGGTATTTTTTCCGGATGCCGAACTGGCTCGGCGATGTGGTCATGGCGCTGCCGTTGTTGCGCGCCGTGCGCGTGGCCCGGCCCGACGCGGAGATCACCCTGCTGGCGCAACCGGCGTTCATTCCGCTGTTGGAGAAATTGAAGATCGCCGACCGATTGATTGCACTGCCGCCGAAAGAGCCGGGTTACCTAAATTTTTTCAGAAAATTGAGCACGACCTATCCCGATGTGCAGGTGTTATTCACCAATTCCACGCGCGGCGACCAGGAAGCCAGACTCATTGGCGCACCGCAACGCTTCGGCATGAAGCGACCAGGTGCGTGGCGGCCCAGCCTGACCCACGCCTGGGATGTGCCCGCGGATTTGGATGAAACCAAAATCCACCAGACCCGGGTCTGGGAAAAATTCTTTCAGCATTTTGGTCTGAAAGAAGCATTGGATTTGCGGCCTATTGTGTGGCCTGAAGTGAAACCTGCGACGAAAGACAATCCCGTCATCGGCCTCATTTGCGGCACGGAAAATTCTCCGGAAAAACGCTGGCCGGTGGAAAAGTGGCGGGAATTGATTAAGGCCATCCTCGCCGCGCAGCCCAAGGTTGCCCTTTCGCTCTTCGGCACGGCGCGCGATGTTGAAATCACCAATGCGGTGGCCGAAGGATTTTCGCCGGGGCAGGTTCATAATCTCGCCGGAAAAACAAACTTGGTGGAATTCGCCGAAGCCCTGGCATGCTGCACGGTCGTCATCTGCAACGACACCGGCGGAATGCACC
>CAZCMU010000242.1:0-4111 GCA_964499725.1 uncultured Opitutales bacterium | reverse complement strand
TTCCGCGGCTGCCGCCTCGGCGTGTCGTACCCGGAAATTTCCGAGATGCAGTGCCGCGCGATTTTCGAGGCCGCCGCCATCGTGCAAAAGAAGGGCATCAAAGTCCGCCCCGAAATCATGATCCCGCTCGTGGGCTTCAAGAAGGAATTTGATTTGCAGGCGGCCATTGTCCACCGCGTCGCCGGCGAAGTCGCCAAGGAAAAGAAGACCAAGTTCACCTACCTCGTCGGCACGATGATTGAAGTGCCGCGTGGCGCCATCACCGCTGCGGAAATCGCGCAGACCGCGCAGTTCTTCTCCTTCGGCACCAATGACCTCACCCAGACGACCCTCGGCATGAGCCGCGACGACTCGGGTTCCTTCCTCCCCAAGTACCAGGAAGAGGAAATCGTGAAGAAGAACCCCTTCGCGAGCATTGACCAGGCCGGCGTCGGCGAGCTGATGAAGATCGCCGTCAAAGGCGGCCGCTCGACGAACCCCGACATCAAGCTCGGCATCTGCGGCGAACACGGCGGCGACCCCGACTCCGTGAAATTCTGCCACCGCCTCGGCCTGACGTACGTCAGTTGCTCGCCCTTCCGCGTGCCTACGGCCAGGTTAGCGGCAGCTCAGGCTGCGATTGCGGATGCCAAGGTCGTAAAAAAGAAATAAGACCTTTCAAGGTTTTATCAAAAAGGGCGCAAAACAATTTGCGCCCTTTTTGATTGGCTCGCTTCCCGCTGCAACAACGCCCGCTTCCTTTCTACGCCCCAGCGATATCCCGAAATTCCTCCATCCGTGCGCACGACGCGATGACAAGGAATGGCGACGGAAATTTTATTTGCCCCGCACGCCGATGCCGCCAGCGCATCAAGCTTCGGTACCTCGTCCGCGCACTCCATGGCCCGGCACGCCGCCGTCACGGCTGCCGCCCAGGTGGATTTGCTCGACCGTATTTTCATGCTACTCCAGGCGTTTATGGCAGCAGTATAACCGATGCCCGCAAAGCAAAAACTCCGGTTCTTGCTTTTAATTTACCTGCCTGAGGACCAGGCCCGCCCTCCCTCCCCGGTACCGGCCAGTGCAATGGACTTTGCCGTCGAAACATTTTTGTGCGATTGTCGTCGCGGGCGGCTGCTATTGGCCGGAACCTCCCCCACCCATGACTCCGGACAGTGCATTACTCCGACAGTACGCCGAACAGGGCGACGAGGCGGCTTTTGCCGAAGTGGTGCGACGTCATGTGAAGTTTGTTTACGCCTCGGCCGTGCGGTTGCTCAATGGTGATTTGGCGCTGGCCCAGGATGTTTCGCAAATGGTTTTTAACGACCTGGCGCGCAAAGCCAACCAGATGGGCAAGTACGACACCGTGGCCGGATGGCTCCATACCAGCGTGCGTTTTGCCGCCTTGAGCGCGATTCGCACCGAACAACGTCGCCGGAACCGCGAACACGAGGCCAGTGCCATGTCCGACACCACTCTGACTCTGGAATTATCCTGGTCCCAACTGCGACCCTTGATTGACGAAGCGCTGAGCCAGCTTCCCACCGCCGAACGCGACATCATCTTGCTGCGGTTTTTTGAAGAAAAAAGCCACCGTGAAATTGGGGAAGCCCTCGGCCTCAACGAAAACACCGCGCGCATGCGCGTCGAACGGGCCGTGGAAAAACTCCGCGCGTTTTTCGCCCGTCACGGCGTAAAGACCACCGCCGCGTTGCTGACCACGACGCTCAGCGCACAACCCATCACTCCGTTGCCGGCGGGTTTTGCCACCGCTGTGGCGGGAAAATCTTTGGCTGGAGCCACCGCCGCAGGTGCAGCCAGCGGCCAGTCCGCCAGGCTTATTGCCACTAAATCCAAGGCCGTTCTCGTGGGCACGGCGGTTTTGGCGACTGCTGCCGCCAGCACAATTATTTTTTACCGCCCCGCGCAAAATCCCGCCCTCGCGCAAAAGAGTCCGATCGTGGCGGCTGCATCGGTGGCTCCAACAACTCAACTTTCGACGCTGCCCAAACCCACCATGAATACCTCCCAAATATTGAGCGCGGGAACTTTGGCCTCCGCGCTTTTGACCACCACCCCCGTTCTTGCACAGGTCGCAACGAGCATACCCGCGCCTGAACTTTCACAGCCCAACAAGTCTATTTTGCCCGCAAATTCTGTTAACATTAATATTCAAGGCACCCCCAGCCCCTCCGCGACCGACACCCCAACCATCTCTCTGGACACACCGCCGCCGGCAATTGTTACCGGCGTAGCGACTTGGACCAGCGGCCACAGCCCAGTGTTGGTGGACACCACCGGCGTGCTGAAAGACAAAATCATTACGGCCATCGCCAGCAGCGGAGGCAGCACCCCGCATTGGTTGGTGCTGTGCTCCGATGGCACTCTGGCTTCGTGGGGCGAAAATTACGCGGGACAATTGGGCATCGGCAGATTAGGCAAAAGCCTGTCCACCACCGTTCCAGTGCTCGTGGACATGAAGCACGAATTGCTCGGTAAAACCGTCACGGGCATTGCTGCCTATGGCAATTACAGCCTGGCGCTTACCTCGGATGGCGCCGCGTATGTCTGGGGAACGAATGGTCACATTTTGGCCGAATCCAAATTTATTCGTCCCACCTACCAAAGCAGCCCCCAACAAGTAACTGGATTTACTGCAAAAAAAGCCATCGCCATTGCCGCCGGATCGACCCCCATGTTTCTCTGCTCCGATGGCTCGCTATATACCCTTGGTGAATGGGGCTACCGCGGACATGTCGCCTCACCTCCACGAACTTTACAGGGCGTCCCTCCTAACCAGCGGCTCCTGCCCCACCCCGCAATTTTCGATAAAGATACCCTCAGACTGCACTATGACACACTCAAAATAAAAGGCATAACCGCCATCGCCAGCGGAACCTACCATTTCGTGGCTCTTTTTTCTGATGGTACTGTCGCATTTTGGGGGCATTTGCACAATCTACAACCAGGCCAAGGGCTCTATACCAATGGCTATGACCCGGTGGTGCTCAACGTCGGCGACGTATTCAAAGGCAAGACCATCACGACCCTGGGCGACGGTGGCGGCGACCGCCTGATGGCACTGTGTTCCGACGGCACCCTCGCCATATGGCAGGATAAGGCCATTGATGCGCCCCTGCCGCCGGACAGTCCGTTTTTGACTGC
Source organism: uncultured Opitutales bacterium (assembly GCA_964499725.1). Lineage (GTDB taxonomy): Bacteria > Verrucomicrobiota > Verrucomicrobiia > Opitutales > JABDGR01 > JABDGR01. Next base: position 964 of record CAZCMU010000242.1, on the reverse strand, counting down.
GGGTGAACGCATCTACGACTACTCGAACAATCGAAATTATCGCGTGGCACCCATCGTGGTGAACACCTCCGACGGCCTCCTCAAAGGAAAAGCCATTACTGCAATTGCCAGCGCGGAAGACAGTATGGTCATGTTGTGTACCGACGGCACAATCGCGCAATGGGATTTGAAAGGTAAACTGGAAGCCGTTGATACTTCGGGTGTGCTCAAGGGTAAAAAAATCTTGGCTATCTCACCGGGCATGGTGCTGTTCAGCGTGCCAGCGGATCAAATCCAAGACGGATCGCCAGATATTTCCATCCATGCCAGTAACCCAACCGGTACTACTGATCCAACCAGTCCGACTAACACTCCACCAGCATTCAAGCCATTGAGTCTCTAAGGAGATTAACAGACAACAAAAAGACCCCGGTCATCCTTGCGGACGACCGGGGTCATGATACTGGCAACGACCTACTCTCGCGCCACATGCGTGGCACTACCATTGGCGGTTGAGGGCTTAACGAGCGTGTTCGGGATGGGAACGTGTGTTTCCCCTCACCTGTGATCACCAGATTGGTTCCGGCCGCTGTATGGGTCGGTGGTGATCACTAGCTCCTGCCCACAATCGCTTCGGCTTTCTCGCGGGTCCCGCGTTGCGGTGGGACTGGCGGACAGCGGCTGTGTATGGAAAGATGACGTTTAATGCATTGCGGTTCGGCAATCGAACAAATGTGGATCAGGTGCCTTACAGTAGACGTACGTTGGTAGTCATCACTGTTACATGAATCTTACCACGCCGTTCTGTGTTAAAAAGCATACAGAAAAGGCGTGGTGATCAAACCTCTCGGGTCATTAGTACCGGTAAGCTCAACGCCTTGCAGCGCTTACACCGCCGGCCTATCAACCAGGTGGTCTACCTGGACCCTTCAGCCGTCTTGCGACGGAGGGAGAACTTATCTTGGGAGGAGCTTGGCGCTTAGAT
>CAZCMU010000241.1:0-4129 GCA_964499725.1 uncultured Opitutales bacterium | reverse complement strand
CGCCGACGGGCCATAGTCGGTGGTCTGGCGCGAAGTTTTGACCACAATGGCATCGTCACCGCAGGTGATGTCGCAATGGCGCACTTCCACGTCGCGGCAGTGGTCGAGGTCAATGCCATCGCAATTGGGCACTTCGAGGGGGTTGCAAATCGTCACCTTATCCACCAGCGCGTGTTCACAGCCCAGCAGGTGCAGCGTCCAGTTCGACGAATCGCTCAACGTGACGCCCGCTACTTCCAGACCAGGGCACGCGGTGAAGAGGCAGAGCCGCGGCCGCCGCAGGGCGAGGCGCCACCATTCGTTGGCGGCGTCGTAATTCGTGGCAAATTTTTGCCACTGGCCGTTGATGCTTCCGGTGCCGGAAACCCGCACGCCGGTGGCATTCGTGGCCGACAGGACAGCCAGCGCCGCCGGATAATCCTGTAAATTTGCATTGGCCAGCAACTCCGCGTCGTCCGCGAGGTGAAACTCAACTTTGTCGCGCAGTTGCAGCCCGCCGGTGAGGTAGCGTTGCCCGCCCGGCACAACCACGCGCGCCCCGCCGCCAGTTGCGGCGGCGGCATCAATCGCGCGCTGGATGGCCAGCGTGTCGGGGGTGACACCATCGCCGACGGCGCCGTAATCGCGGACATTAAAGTCCAGCACTCCCCGGCGATTGGCCAGCGCAGGAATTTGGCAGGCCGAAAACGCGGTGCCCACCGCCGCTGCGGCAGCGAGCCGCGTCCCTAGGCGCAAAATCTGACGGCGACTGGGGTGGGGTGGTTTCATCGGGGTAAGCTGGCTAGAGCGGATTTTGTATGTGCTACCACCTCGGCAAAACGCGTTTCCATGCCGGGTCCACGTGTTTGCGCATTTCCAGTTCATCGTCGCGTTTGCGGTAGGGGCACTTGGCATACCGCTCGCGTCCCCGCGCCAGTTGATCATAGTCCAGTTCCACGCCCAGCCCCGGTTTTTCCGGAATCTTTACACTGCCATTTTTAATCGGGATGCGCCCGCCGAGGACCACTTCGTCCTGCGCCGATTGCCACGGGTAGTGTGTGTCGCACGCGTAAGTTAAATGCGGTGTGGACGCCGCCACGTGCGCCATCGCCATCAGCGACACGCCCAAATGACTGTTCGAGTGCATGGACAGGCCGAGGCCAAACGTCTTCGCCAGCCGCGCCAGTTGCTGCACCTGCCGCATCCCGCCCCAGTAATGATGGTCGCACAAAATAATCTGCACCGCGTCGATTTTCACTGAGTGCGGAATGTCCGAGAAACACGTCACGGCGACATTGCTCGCCAGCGGCGTCTCGATGCCCTCCGCCAATAATCGTTTTCTTACTTCCGCCATGTTTTCCAGGCCCGCCGTCGGGTCTTCCAAATAACCGCCGCGTCCCAGTTCCACCGCCAACGCCCGGCCCACGCGCACGGATGTTTCCACCGTCCACGCCGAGTTCGGATCGATGCGCAGCGGCACCTTCGGGCCCAGTGCACGGTAGAGCTGCCGGATCGTTTCGATTTCCACGTCGGGTTCCAGCACCCCAGCCTTGAATTTAATTGAGCCAAACCCGTACTGCGCGACCATTTGCTGCACCTGCTTCACCAGGGCCTCGGGCGTCAGCGCCTCGCCGTATTCATCCACGCGCGCGTCCTTGCCCTCGCCGCCGCCGCCCGCGTGTTTATAAAAAGGATACGCGGAAAACGGCACTTCCTCGCGCACGCGCCCGCCAATTAAATCGCAGACCGGCACGCCCACCGTTTTGCCGATGAGGTCCAGGCACGCGACCTCAACCGCCGCAAACGTCCGCGTCGTGGCATCCAGCGGATTTTCCCCCGGCACGTGGTACGTCTGCGAGCGCGCGTCGCCGCCGCCTTCGCCCTCGACCATTGGCGAGAGAAACCCTGTCAGCCGGTACGGGTTCGCGCCAATGATTTGCCCGCGCAGCGCTTCAATCTGCTTCACCTGCGCCTCGCCGCCATAGGTCTCGGTGATGCCGATGATGCCGTCGTCGCTTTCCAGTTCGACAATCGTGCGCAGCGCGTACGGCGCATGCAGCCCGTAGGAACTCCGCAGCGGCGGATCGGAAATGGCAATGGAATGGACTCGCAAGTCGGTGATGCGCATGGCGGAAGCCATACCCTGCGGCCCCGCCACAGGCAAGCGCATCTGTTCATCTCTCGCCTTGCCCCGCCCCGATTTTATCCAAAGTATGCCCAACTCCCCGCCCTAACCCCATCTTCACCCTCACTTGAGCAACCCCATCGACACCGCCGCCCTCGACCGCGCCCGCCGGAAGGCCTATCTCCGGCTTTCCCCGCTGCTTTTTCTTGGCTACGTCATTGCCTATATTGACCGCGTTAATCTTTCCATTGCCAAGCTGACGATGCTCAAGGACCTCGGCTTTGACAACGCCGTCCTCGGCACTGCGTCCGGCATCTTTTTTATCGGCTACTTTTTCCTCGAAATTCCCTGCGCCCTGGCCATCGAGCGCTGGAGCGCGCGCAAGTTAATCTGCCGCATCATGGTCACCTGGGGCATCGTCGCCGCGCTCACCGCCCTGGTCAAAACTCCGGCGCAATTTTATACCGCCCGCTTTTTCCTGGGCGTCGCCGAGGCCGGCTTTTTTCCCTGTGTCCTCGTTTACCTCACGCATTGGTTTCCGCTGCGAGACCGCGCCCGCGCGCTGGCCTGGTTTATGGTTGCCACCCCCGCCGCGCAAATCATCAGCCCCAAAATTTCCGGCGCCCTGCTCGTCATCGGCACCGACGAAACGGTCGCTGGCCACGTCATCCACCATCCGGCCCTGCTCGGTCTCGTCGGCTGGCAGTGGGTTTATGTCTTCTGGGGTTTGCCCGCCATTGTCCTCGGTTTCGTCGTCTTTTTTATGCTCGCTGACCGCCCCGCCGATGCCCAGTGGCTCACCGCGGAGGAAAAAGAGGCGCTCACCGCCCAGTTGGAATTGGAAAAAGCCCGGATTGCCGGCCGCCGCCGCATGACCGTGCTCGAGGCATTTAAAAACCCCAAAGTTCTGTTGCTGGCGCTGACCTACTTTTTCGGCGTGACGGCGAATTACGGTCTCGAAACTTTCCTGCCCAGCATTCTCAAAGACTGGTACTCGCTCAGTGTGGACCAGATCACCTGGCTGGTCATCCTGCCGCCCTGTTTCGCCTTCGCCAGCCAATTATTCGTCGGCTGGAGTTCCGATCGACATCAGGAGTACCGCTTCCATGCCGCCACGGCGCTGCTCATCGCCACGGCGGCCCTGTTGCTGGCGCCGCTCACGCGCGGCCATTTGGCGTGGACCATCGTTTGCTTTGTCATCTTTTCCGCCGGCCAGAAAGGTTACCAACCCGCCTTCTGGGCGCTGCCGAGTTTGTTCCTTACCGAAATGGCCGCCGCCGGCTCCATCGCGTTAATCAATTCCCTCGGCCAATTTGGAGGCTTCGTCGGGCCGGACGTGCTGGGCCTGGTCCAAACCCACACCGGCTCTTTTGTCGGCGGCATCTACTTCCTCTGCGCGTGCCTGGCCGTTGCCGCGGCGATTATTTTGTCGCTCCGGGTTAAGCCTGTGCCAGCGGTCTCCTAGATTAATTGCGCCGCCCCGCCTCGCAGAGCGAGGCTGTGAATTTAGCCGTGGGTTTCAACCCACGGTGCCCGTCAGGGAAAAAATTGCATCGCATAGCGACGCTTGAAGGCATCGCCCGCACATTATCCTTCACCGGTCTTTTACTTCACCGGCAAATACCGCATGCAAATCGGGCTGGTGGCGGCAATCGGGTCGCCGTGCTGCGTCAACTTGCCCGTCGCGGCATCGTAGCTGAACACCACCGCCGTGTTCGAGTCCTGGTGCCCGCAGATAATCCATTTGCCCGTCGGGTCGAAACTAAAGTACCGCGGCGTCTTGCCACCCGCCGGCACATCCTGCACCAGGCTCAGCGCCCCTGTTTTCGCATCTATGGCAAACACGGCCAGCGCGTCATGCCCGCGCGCCGACGCGTATAAAAATTTCCCGTTCGGGCTGAGCGCCAGTTCCGCATCCTTGTTAAAGTCCTTAAAATTCGCCGGCAGCGTCGAGATGTCCTGGAACGCCGTCAGCGTGCCCGTTTTGCCGTCCCAATTGAACGCCGTCACCGTGCTGCCCATTTC
>CAZCMU010000240.1:0-4175 GCA_964499725.1 uncultured Opitutales bacterium | reverse complement strand
ATCCGTGCTGGCCCGGGGGTAAACGATGGCATGGGTTTCACATTAAGCCCAAACCAACAATGGTAAAGGCGAAAAACCGCCGAAGTATCACCGGCTGATTCCGCACGACGCCGTGAAAGTGCGATCAACCACTACGCCAGCGGCCCAAGTTTCCGTCGGAACCACCCTGCGTTAGTGCTTCGACTTGCCGTGCGGCGTTTCGGCATCTGAAGAGTCCGATGAACCATCCGCAGTCGGACTCCATTGCTCGTCTTTCGTCATCGCCGGCGAGGAAGACCATTCCTGGAGCAGAACGCCCTTGGAATTATAAATCCGCACCCAAACGGCGAGGCGGTTGCCCTTCGCGGGAATCCGATCCGTTTCAAAACTGGCCTCTCCCTTATTGGCGATCGAAGTGATCTCGACGGTGCCGCTGATGCGCGGCAGAGGCGAGACGGCGTTTTGGGTTGGCTGGCGCAAAACGATGTAATCAACCCGCAGGTTCTTGACGTCGGCGCCGCTGAAATTTTTAAGGGTTATGTTAAACCCCTGCGCCGGGAGCGCTTGGCTGGAATCGGTCAGCGTGTTACGCAGCGCAAAAATGGTAAAGGGTTCCGCCGTCTTCTGGTGTTCCAGCGCCCATTGCTGGATGTAGGCCTGGTCTTTGGCGATGAACACGGCAACCTTCACCGGAAAGGGTTGTCCATTATCGGATTGCAAATAAACATCCGGCTCAACCACGCGAATAATTTGCGCCACCAGCGTGCGACCCTGTTGATCGGTGAAGGTGTGATCGCCCGAACTGGCCGCCATAGCCAGCGAAGGCAGAGCGACGAAAATCAAAGCCAAACTCACCCACTGGCATAGGATGCGCAGTGACCATCGGGGTCGCGGGATAGAACTAGAATGCAGGGCCGTCATCGGGGCGTCTTGGGTAAACTATGGAAAGATACGGCAAACCTGTCAACTATCTGTCATCTATAAATCGTTACTTTTCCTTAAAAATGGCCTTTTTGGGAGAGAAACCTAAGTAATCCTACGGGCTTGTAAGGCCGAATCTAGGGGACTTACCCTAGCTGGCGCGTGCGCTTGCCTTTTGGGCCGAAACATGTTTTTCTGATTTTTCCGCGAAATTGTTCTTCCACCGCCGCGTTGCGAAGGATTAGCTTTTTCTCGAAACATCCTGTATCATCCACTAGCTCAGACCTCGCCATGAAAACCGCCGCCAAGGCCAAACCGATCGTATCGTTCCCGCCCCAAGACGAAGTGGGCCCCGAAATGCGCGGGGCGGATGTCGTCGTGCGCTGCCTCGAGCGCGAGGGTGTGGACGTGGTGTTTGCCTATCCGGGCGGCGCGTCGATGGAGCTGCACCAGGCGCTGACGCGAACGAAGAAAATCCGCACCATCCTGCCGCGCTTTGAACAGGGCGGCGGCTTTATGGCGCACGGTTACGCGCGCGCGACCGGCAAAGTCGGCGTGTGCATGGCGACCAGCGGCCCCGGCGCGACCAACCTCGTGACCTGCATTGCCGATGCGTACATGGATTCCATTCCGCTCGTGGCCATTACCGGCCAAGTGTTTCAGCAATTCATTGGCAAGGGTGCGTTTCAGGAAACGGACTTTTTCGGGATGACGCTGCCGATTACCAAGCACAGCTTCCTCGTGCTCAAGGCCGAGGACCTGCCGCGCGTGTTCAAGGAGGCCTTCCACATCGCCTCGACCGGCCGACCGGGCCCGGTGGTGATTGATATTCCAAAGGATGTGCAGCAAAAGATTTTCAAGCCTGTGTTCCCGGCGGAGATTGACATCCCCGGCTACCCGGATGCGCCGCACGCGACGGACGAAGAGCTGAAGAAAGTGCTCGAACTGATTTCGAAGGCGAAAAAACCGGTGCTGTATATTGGCGGCGGTATCCTCAGTTCCCATGCGTCGGACGACTTGCGCAAATTTGCGGAGACGACCGGCATCCCGGTAGCTTCGACGCTCATGGGGTTGGGCGCATTCCCAGCGGAACATCCGCAGAGCCTTTATTGGTTCGGCATGCACGGCACGGTGGCCGGCAATTGGGCGGTGTGCGAAAGCGACCTGCTCATCACCGCCGGCGCGCGCTTTGACGACCGCATCACCGGGGTGGTGTCCAAATTTGCACCCCATGCGACCATTGTCCACTTCGACATTGACCGCTCGGAGCACAACAAGAACAAGTTCGCGCACCTGCCGATTACGTCGGATATCAAATACGCGCTGACGCGCTTGAACCAGTTGATTAAGGAGACGCATTGGAAGCAACCCGACCTATCGGCCTGGTCAAAGCAAATTGCGGACTGGAAGAAACAGCATCCGTTCCCATTCAATTACGCGAAAAGTTCGAAATACATCCTGCCGCAGGAAGTGATTGAGACGCTGTTTGCGGAAACGAAGGGCGAGGCGATCATCACGACCGGTGTGGGCCAGCACCAGATGTGGACGCCCCAGTATTATTTATTTAAAGAGCCGCGTACGTTTATCAGTTCGCTGGGCCTGGGTACGATGGGTTTTGGTTTTCCGGCCGCGCTCGGCGCGAAAGTGGCGCGCCCGGACAAACAGGTGGTGGACGTGGACGGCGACGGTTCGTTCTTGATGAACATTCAGGAACTCGCCACCGCGAAGATTGAAAAGATCAACGCCAAGTGCCTGCTGCTGAATAATCAACACCTCGGCATGGTAGTGCAGTGGGAGGATAATTTCTACAAAGGCGTGCGCGGCCACACGATTCTCGGCGACCCCGAGAACATCGGCGGCCCGGACAACCCGAGCGCGATTTATCCGGACTTTGTGACCATCGCCCAAGGCTTTGGCGTGAAGGGGCGGCGCATTATCAAGCGTGAAGACCTGCTCGACGGCATCCGGGAAATGCTGGCGCACGACGGCCCGTATGTGCTCGACGTCATCGTGCCCTACACGGAGCACGTGCTGCCGTTCATCCCGCAAGGAAAGTCGGCGATGGAGATTATCACCGAGCGGGTGAAGTAGGACAAATGCCTCGCGTATTGACGCGATAGGGGCACAGACTTGCTGCGCCCTCTTCCCTACACCGTAATCACCTGCAAACCCAAGATGGCCGGATGGTTGCGGATTTCGTTGAGGGCTTCGTCGGAGGGGCGGCTGTCGAGCTGGTAAATCGCGAGGGCTTCTTTTTGGTCGCTGCGGCTGAGGGACATGTTGGCGATGTTCACCTGGTGTTTGCCGAGGACGGTGCCCAACATGCCGACAATGCCCGGCACGTCGCGATTGCGCAGGACGAGGAGGAAGCCGACGGGCGTGACCTCCACGCTGTGGCCAAGGAGGCCGACGAGGCGCGGGTTTTGCGCGGTGCCGATGAGCGTGCCGGAAACCACAAAGTCCTTGCCGCTGGAATCCGTCGCCGCGAGTTGAATCAAATCCGTGTAATCGGCGGGGGTCGAAGACTTAACCGTCTCGACATTAATGCCAAGCTGCTGGATGCGCATCGGCGCGTTGACGTCCGTGACGTCCGCACCGCTGATGCGCCGCAGGTAACCGCGCAGAATGGCGCGGGTGAGCGGATTCGCATCCAGCTCGTTGATTTTGCCGAAATAAGTGATGCGGAGTTTTTCGATTTTGTCCGGGGCGACTTGCTGGAGAATCGCGCCGAGTTTTTCGCCAAGCGTGAAATAGGGCTTCAATACACTGAGCGTGTGCGCGTCCACCGACGGCATGTTGACCGCATTGCGCACGACGCCGCCATTCAAGACTTCGGCGAGGGCTTCGGCCACTTCGATGCCGACGCTTTCCTGCGCTTCCTTGGTCGAGGCGCCAAGGTGCGGCGTGAGCACGACATTGGGCAGCTTGCGGAGCGGGTGGTCGGCGGCGAGGGGTTCCTCCTCAAACACGTCCAGCCCGGCGGCGGCGACGTGGCCCGATTGCAGGGCGGCGACCAAGGCGCTTTCCTTGATGATGCCGCCGCGCGCGCAATTGAAAATGCGCACGCCTTTTTTCATTTTCGCAAACGCGGCTTCGTCCACCATGTATTTGGTGTCGTCGGTCAGCGGCATGTGGACGGTGATGTAGTCCGATTTTTTGAATATTTCCTCGGTGGTGACAGTCTGCACGTTGAGCGCCTTGGCCTTGGCATCGGTGAGGTAGGGGTCGTAGGCGAGGACCTTCATGCCGAAGGCCTGGGCGCGCTTGGCGACTTC
>CAZCMU010000239.1:0-4205 GCA_964499725.1 uncultured Opitutales bacterium | reverse complement strand
CACGGTGCTTACCATCGGTTCCGCCACAGCAACAGTTACCGATGTGAACGCCTTTGCGACCCACGCCGGTACCGATCAAAGCATCAAACCAGCGACGTTGGATGCGGCGGCAGCTGATATTCTACTGCAGGCCACCGATACGATCACCATCGACTCGCCCGTTAATTTGCATACGGCGGGAGCCAAGTTTACCGCCCAAGCAGGTAATTTAATAAACGTTTACTCCTCGATTACGACTAACGGCGGGGCGATTTCCCTCAGTGCCGACGATTCCGCCAGTGGGGCCGCCAAGGGCTTCGGCGGAATCTACCTGGTTGGGGGACTCGATGCGGGCAGTGGATCCATTACCCTCGACGCGCATGCCGGCAGCTTCCATATCACCATCGAGGCCACCACGCTGAGCGGCCTGGGGGGAGTCACGTTTAAAACCATTGCCGGAACTACTTCGGATCTGACGATCAACGGCCCGGCGGAATTCGACGATGAATTTGATGTCGGCGGCAACTTGCATATTACCGGAACGACCTTGATCAACACCGACGCGGTCAACAGCGTTGGCACCCAAACTTACGACGGTTTGGTGACTTTGAGCATGGATACCATATTGGGTGTCGGGTCGGCGCCCAGCCTGCCGGCGGTGACAGGCGCCTACAACCTGACCGTGATCTCCCAAGGCATCATCGCCGTCACGACGCCTTTCAATTCGCCGGTCACCTCGCTCAACCTGACGGCGGATGATGATATTACCACTACGGCGGCGATTAATTTACCGGCCGGCCAGTTGGCCATGAACACGACCGGTAACATTTCGATCGGCGCTCCGATGACCGCCCTCTCGATAAACCTGTATGCCGCGGTTGTCGGCAGCAGCACAAATAGCATATATATTCCGGCGGGCAGCACCCTCACTGCCACCAATGGCGAGATTCAAATCTTCACCAAGACTACGAACTACTTGGGTGCGAATCTCTCCGCCGACAGCCCCGATTTTTCCGCACTCGCCGACATTAACATCGGTGGGGCGGTCATTTTGACCGCCCCAGTGACCATAACCACTCCGAATGGCGTTCATTTCGACAATGACGCACCCGTGGATGGAGCGGACCCACTGACCGTCATGGGTGATGCGGAGTTTGACCGCGATGTGGGCGATGTGACCCCACTGACGAGCATCAATGTCACCGGCACGTTGTTTGCCACCGGATTCTTCCCCACCCTCTCGATTGCGACCACCGGCACGCAGACTTATTCCGGCGGGGTGTCGCCGAGCACAAGCTTGCTCACCACTTTGGACACCACCGGCGGCGGCCTCAATCTCGCGGGTGCGAATATGACGATGGGCCCGGTATTGGGCCTAGGAGAACAGAGCTACGCGCTGGCCCTGAACTCGGGCACGAACGGGATCATCAGCGGCACCAGCGTGGACTATACCTCGGAATTGACGATCATCAACTCCAATCAAACGACATTTACCGGAGACGTCGGTCGGATCGCGCCGGGAATCGTGACACTGACCGACACCGTCGCGGGACACACGATTGCGTTCGAGGGCAACACGCAAATCGTCACCCTAAATACGGCGAACAAGCCCTACAACGTCAGCATCATTGGTGACACCGATCGCGTTGAAACGGCCACGGCCTTCTTGAACACCGGGACGGTAACTCTCGGCACCGACGCCGGTACCTTCACCTTTAACAATGGCGTGGCGACGGCGGGCAGCGTCTCGAATCCCTCCATTACCATCGTTGGCGGAACTGTGCTGACGGATGGAGCGGCCATCACTTTCGGCCCGACCGCCGTGAGCGCCGACGCGACGCTGGACCCAACGAATTTCAATGATTCACCAGCTGGGGCAACGATCACCCTGGGTGCAGTGACGGGCAGCGAAACACCGAGTGCGCTGACCATGAATGCCGGCACCGGTGGCGCGATTTCAACTTTGGGAATTGCCGGGGTGACGAACTTGACGGTGAACACCGGCAGCACGGTGCTCATAGACGGCAATGTGAATGCGTCGGGCAATGTAGCGATGGGCACGGTTTCCACTTTGCTCATTCCCACCATGGCGGAAATTTTCGGCAGCATCGTTTCGCGCAACCGGATTAATCTCAACACGCAGCAATTTTTATACATTACGGGTTCCGCCAGCGCGTTACACGACTTGAGTTTGAATTCGGCGGGTATTCCCACCTCGCTGGACCAGGTGGTGGCGGCTCCCACAGATGGGGTTCAGGGTTTGCTCCTAGGTGGCACATCCTACGTTTCCACCGGCGACGGCGACGTAAAACTAAATGCGGGCTACAATGATGTCACTGATCCAATCGGGACGACGCCCAATGGTTATGTCTCCGTGATATTGCAGAACGAGGAAGGCGTAACTCTCGGCGGCGCGTCCACCTCCAACGTGATTTTTGGGCGCGGCCAGTACGTCTCCGCCGCGCCCGGCGCGCCTGACTCGGCGACCCCGAATAGTTTGACCATCACCAGCACGGAGAGCATTTCGCTTTCCGACCTCAACGTATTCGGCACGCTGGCCTTGAACACTCCGGCGGTGACGTTGTTGACCCATGACCCGCTGCAAATCCCGACCGGGCCCAGCGACCACCTCGCACCGTTGAATGTCGTGGCCAACAGCATCACGGGCACCGTTGATCCGACGGCGATTTCCACGTCGGGCAGCAGCACGGATTATCGTTTCGGTGTGCCGACGGTGGACGACAACCTGATCGCGGGTCCCACCACGGACAAAACCCGTGAATACAACGCGGGCGCGCAGGTGCTGGATTCCGACTTTTTTACGGGCACCAAAGTAATCTTCCTCACGGTGAGAGATCCTGGCGAAAATCCTGAACCAACGGATATCGCCCCTATCATTGTCGGTGCCATCCCGCCCCATCCGGTCTTTGTGCTGCCCCTCTCACCGATGAGCGCTAACCCGATCTCGTCCTTGAATCCCCTGGGCATTTACACGGCACCCGCCACCGCCAGCGAAAAGTTTGAAACCCTGAACTCCGCCACGATTTTTGATGACATCGCACGCACCGATGCTCCGCGCGGGACCGATTTTAAAGTCAGTGCCTTGCGCATTTCCGGCGCGGCCGCCGCCGATGTGCTTACCGCTTACAATTTGCTCTTTTATCCCGGTGGCGATTCCACCAAGGAACCGCAAATCCCGAAGATCCAGGCCGCTTTTAATGACAGTTATCAGGCTTACGCCGCTACCACGGGTTCGGCCACCCCTGTGGGTTATCAGGCGTATCTCGAAGCCAATGCCACCACCAATCCCTCCGCCGCTGCGGCCTTGAACTTTCTCCAGCAATATAAAGAATTGTTCCACAATATTGACAATATGGGTCTGGCCAACACCGAAGAAGAGTCGCCCAAGAACGAGCTGCTGCGCGGGGTGGGGCCCTCCACGTCTTTCATGAAAGAGCTGATTGGTCTGTCGCCCCCCTCTGGTACCACGGCCAGTATCTGATCCCGAGGCAGTTTCCACCCGGCGTTTTTTTAATAAAACAGCGCCCGGTCGAGGCTGCGGTATTGGATGGCTTCGAGTAGATGCGGCGCTTCGATGTTTTCCGTTCCGGCCAAATCCGCAATCGTTCGCGCAACTCTGAGTATCCGTTCGTACGCCGGAGCCGAGAGGAAAATTGCTCCATCGCCTGCGAAAGCAGTTCGGCCTGGGATTTATCAATGGCGCAATGCGTGCGGATTGCGGAAAGTAATTTGTCTGCATGGCAGGCGACCGCGCGATTTTTGACATAGGCGACTTTCCCTTGGATAAAAAATGATAGGGTGATGATGTATAGAGATGCCCTGCTTTTTAGGGGGCATGTTTGGAATTGCCGAGGCCGGGAGAGGCGGTTAACCTTTAGCTCGCTATGCACGTCTTTGCCGGTGTTGCATCGGTCAAACGGTCAGTCGTGCGTGGCCCAAAATCCCCACCCCCCATGAACCCACAGTTTTCCCTCTCAGCTGCGATCCTATTAATTGGTGTGAGCATCGCCTCGGCCCAGTCCACAGACGCTCCGGCTCAGGCGGCGGTGTCTACTCCGGCTGCCGCTCCGACTCCGGCCCGCGCCGGGGGCGTGGCACGTCCGGCCGCACCCGTGCGCGACCCGCTCGCCGCAGGCTACGTCAAGGCCACCGAATTGCCCGATGGCCAAGTGCCGCCGATGGAAGCCGATGGTAATTTCATCATC
>CAZCMU010000238.1:0-4210 GCA_964499725.1 uncultured Opitutales bacterium | reverse complement strand
GGAAACACGCTGCAAAACCGCCCAAATGCCGCCTCGTATTCCGCGCGCTGCCCTGCCGGGACCTGCAAATCCGGGTCCCCCGGCTCATTGATCACCAGCCGCGTTTTTCCCGGCCCGAATTGATTCGCCGTCTCCGGCTCGACGATATTCGACTGATCCAGCAGCGGCTCGCCTTCGACTTGCAACTGCCTCGGGTCAAACGTCCGCCGGTGCGTCGCATACTGCACGTCTTTCCAAATCAACAGCGGCTGCCGCGATGCGCCGACCTTGCCCGCCACGATGTTCAGGAATCGCGGCTCAACTTTCTTGCGCGCCTGCACGACATAATCGCGCATCGCCTCGCAACCCGCGCGCGCCGCCTCCGCCGGGCCGGCCCCGGGCCCCGGCAATTGCGCCCACCGCGCCTGCAGTTTCGCCAGCGGCCCAACGTCCTCTTTCTTTCCCTCGAGCGTCTCCCAGATGGTCGCCAGATACTTCACGCTCACTTTGCCCGCGGCGGCGAAATCCTTCAGCGTCGCCTTCGGCTGGCCGAGTTCCTGCCGGTGTTTGAACCGCCACGCGGCCTGGAAATAATCCGCGTAATCCGTGTCCTGCTGGTGGTAGAAATCAATGATCTGCTGCACGCAAAATTTGTCGCGGTCCGTCTCCACCATCATCGGGTAGGGCGCAAAGGCAAATCCGCTCGGCTTCAAATACATGTGGCTCGCCACTTCCCGCGCCGCTTCCAGGTATTTGTTCAACAGCGCCGGCGACATCACCAGCGATTCCCCGGAATTGTCAAACCCCTCCATGTTCGACGGATCCGCCGGGAATTCCCGCGTCGGCCGGATGTCCTGGCCCGTCAGGTCGCGGACCGTGTAGTCGTATTCCGCGTTGCTCAACCGCCGCGCCAGCACCACGCCCGGGTCCCCCGCGTTGCGCTGGTTCACCGCCGCCCCGAGCGCCGCAATCCAGTCCGTAATCTGCTTCCGTTGCTCCGCCGTGGGCTGCAGTTTTTCCTCCGGCGGCGGCATTTCCGCGGCCTTCACCCGGTCGAGCACGCGCTTCCAGTGCCCAAAGTCTTTCACCACGCCGTCCACGCTGCTGTACGCGCTCAAATCCAGCCCCGCCTTCGGCTTCTCCCCGCTATGGCAGGTGTAGCAATACGTCTGCACCAGCGGGTGGATCGTGTTCCCAAACTCCGGCGCAAACGCCGCCAGGTCCGCGCCCGCTTTCGCCGCGCTCTGCTGGGCCGCGGGCTTTGGCGCCGACGTGCATGCGCCAATCGCCACCAGCGCCAGCACGAAGCAAAGGGTATTGAGGCGGTGGCGCATGGACATTAACCATCACCGGACAAAGTCCGCGGATGGCAGGGTAGGGGGTATTTTCATGCTGCCAACTCGTCCGCTTGGGGCAAGCTTGAAGAAACACTGCCCCCTCCAAGTTTGCCCTGCGCCTCTCGATGAGCCGCCGGTTGATATAATCCCTGAGCTGGTCTGGGAATTCGCGGCCTGAAGGGCCGCCGGAATATAGCCCGGGGTTGATACGGCAGCAGCCGGAGCTACCCCGGGATTCCTCCGCGTTAATTTTTTTGCGCCCGGTCCGGGCGCAGGAACCTGCTTGCCCGCCGCCCAGCTTTCGTTTTCCTTGGGCGCACCCCCCCATGCCCAAGCTCAAGCAAATCCTCCTCGTCGCCAATGGCGACCAGCGCCAGTCCGCCAACGAAGTCTGCTGGCCCGCCCAAGCCGCCATGGAGCAGGCCCTCACCGCCGCCCTCGCCCGGCAGGGCTGCACCCTCGTCCGCGCCCATCCCTACGACATCGCTCGCAAACACGGCTTCATCCAGTCGCAAAAGGAGGGCATGGAGGTCTTCGCCAACCTCGACCCCCGCACCCCCCTCATTGTCGCCGAAGCCGTCTGGCAATACTCGCATCACATTCTTGCCGGCCTCATTTCCCACCGCGCGCCCATCCTCACCGTCGCCAACTGGTCCGGCACCTGGCCCGGCCTCGTCGGCATGTTGAACCTCAACGGCTCGCTCACCAAGGCCGGCGTCAAATACTCCACCCTCTGGTCCGAAAATTTCACCGACGAATATTTTCTCAAAAACCTCTCCGCCTGGCTCAAGTCCGGCTATTGCAAACACAAGATAGACCACGTCCACCCGCTCAACCGCTGCACCGTCCCGCCCAAGGCCCGCGCCGCCGCCCGCAAAATCGCCGCCGACCTCCTCCGCCGGAAATCCATCATGGGCGTCTTTGACGAAGGCTGCATGGGCATGTTCAACGCCATCATCCCCGACGAGCTCCTCTTCTCCACTGGCGTGTACAAGGAGCGCCTCTCCCAATCCGCCCTCTACTACGCCACCACCATGGTCACGGCCGACGAAGCCCGCGCCGTGTACGACTGGCTCCGCGTCAAGGGCCTGAAGTTCCACCTCGGCGTCAACGAAACCACCGACCTCACCGAGCGCCAGGTCCTCGAGCAATGCAAGATGTATATCGCCGCCCTCCGCATCGCCGACCAGTTCGGCTGCGAATCCATCGGCATCCAGTACCAGCAGGGTTTAAAAGACCTCCTCCCCGCGTCCGACCTCGTCGAGGGCCTGCTGAATAATTCCGACCGCCCGCCCGTCGCCAACGCCGCCGGCTCGCTCATCCGCCCCGGCCTGCCCCTCACGCATTTTAATGAAGTGGACGAGTGTGCCGGGCTCGACGGCGTCCTCACCAACCGAGTCCACACCGCCCTCGGCCAGCCCGTCTAGAACACCCTCCACGACCTCCGCTGGGGCGATTGGGACCAATCCGGCACCACGGGCGACTACGTCTGGGTCTTCCTCATTTCCGGCAGCGCCCCGCCCGCGCACCACATCGGCGGTTATGCGGGGACGGACTCCCTGCGCCAGCCACCCATGTACTTCCGCCTCGGCGGCGGTACCGTCCGCGGCATCGCCAAACCCGGCGAAATCGTCTGGTCCCGCATCTTTGTCGAGCGCGGCAAATTAAAAATGGACCTCGGCCGCGCCAAAGTCATCACCCTCCCGGACGCCGAGACCCAGCGCCGCTGGAAAGCGACGACCATCCAATGGCCCATCATGCACGCTGTCACCTATGGCGTCACCCGCGACCAGATGATGGCCCGCCACAAAGCCAACCACATCCAGGTCGCCTACGCCAACTCCCCCGCCGAAGCCGACTTGGCCATGTACACCAAAGCCGCCCTCGCGAGCGAGTTGGGGTTGGAGGTTTGTTTGTGCGGGACGAAGGCGGACGGGAAGGGGTTTTGATCCATTATTTGTCATCGTGGTAAAGCATAGACATGAAACTGATGGATGTATTTATTCATGGTAAAGAGAATTTATGCCAATACTTAAGAATAACCCAAAATTGGCTTTTGATGTTTTTCCAGATACAAACATCATCTTCCCGAAGGATAATACACAACTTCTAAGCCCGTCATTTCAAGAGGAATGGAAGAAGCTGCAAGGGCTTGCAAATTTGAATTTATTGATACCTGAACTTGTACGAGACGAGAGGCTATTCCGTTTATTTAATATTGCATCACAGTCATTCACCAGGGCGCAAAAAGAATTATCAACGGTAGAGAAGTTAAGTGGAAATAAACTTACAATATTAAAAACTGAAGGTGATATTAAAAACGAAGTTATTGCAAATTTCGACCAATTTTTAAAAGATTTTAATGCAACGGTGGTTCCAACACCAATTAGTTCAATAGATTGGGCAGGCGTAGTAAGGGCTTCTGTTTGGAGATTACCCCCATTTGTTTTTGAGGAAATCACTAAAACGGAAAAAGGTTTTAGGGATCGTGTTATTATGGAAACTGTAATTCACTACGCCCGTGAGGCTGAAAATGTAGTTTTTTTAAGTGGTGATGAATTCATGAGAAAGGGCATGGTGGAATTTTTCGGAAAAAGCGAAAAGCGTTTGGTATTCGAAAGTTTGGAGGCTTTCGTGTCATACATAAAACTACTTGAAGAACAGCACACCAAGCAATTTGTCACTGTATTGATGCAGAGAATTAATCAAGCGTGGATTGAAAAAGATCCAGCAAAGTCAATCTATTTGAAATTGGAAATACCTAAAGAGGTCCATGCGCGTTTTAATCTTATCTTAACTTCTCCTAGTGAAAAACAAACTAATTATGTGCTTACTTCGTTGCAGCAGGTAAAGTTTTGGGTGCCATCTTCAGAGGAAAAGGTTTATATAATGAC
>CAZCMU010000237.1:0-4253 GCA_964499725.1 uncultured Opitutales bacterium | reverse complement strand
GATTCTTGGATTTAGTTGAGCATCCGTGCCAGCTTCCATCCGACCCCCGGTAGCGGGCAAAATAGAAACCGTTGGGTCATTTTTGATAGACGCTTGCCATAGCGGTAGCAAAAAGGCACAAGGTAAGGGGTGTCAACGATATTTAATGATAACCATTTCCATAGGAGAAATGCCCTTTTAGCCCAGCCGGAATGGAAATCGGGGTTCGATTCCCCGTGGGGGCGCTCTTTCTTGGTGGATTTTGCCGCCATAATTGACTTTCGAAATTGGAACTGGCGCGTGCGGTCCGGCCAAAAATTGCGCGCAAAGACCCCAAGCTCGCCACGGGTTTTTACCCACTCCAGGTAAAATTTTTAATAAAAAAAATTTTCGCGAAAATAATGAGCGGCCAGCCATTTAATTATTGGTGAAGTGGGTATATACTAACGGAACAAAGATAAGTATCGCCTGTCCAATTTTCCGGTTAGCGGCCATTTGTTTCAGGATGAGAACCTTCTCTCATTAATAATTTGCATCATGCTTTCCCGTGAAAAACCACGGCCCCTCCTCGGCCAGGATCAATCATCTCTGGTTGCCAGCCGCCGCTTCGCCTCCATCCACCTGCCCGGCTTGGCCGAGGCACCCTGCGAACCCTCTCATGAAGGCACCTTTGAAAGGCACTGGCTGCGCACACTGGCCCACGTGCTGGTCGAGGAAGTCCAGGAACAGTACCAGGTTGAAAAGCTGCTTGAGGATAATCTGAGTCAAGTGGCCCGCGCGGCGTCCGAACCCATCCTGCGTTATCTGGCACAAATCCATGCCCGGCAGACCAACGAACAACTGCGGCGGCTTGACCAAGTCCACCAAATGCTTGGCCAAATACCCGATGGCCGGGTTTGCCTGGAAATGGAAGGCCTGCTAATTGGCTGGCGGGAAACCATCGCGGAAAACCATCCCGGACGCTCGCGGGATTTGGCCATGCTGGCAACGACGCACAAAATAATGCAGCGCGAAATTACCAGCTACTGCAATGCACGCGACTACGCCCAGCTCCTGGGCCTCGAGCCCGTTGCGACCCTGCTGCAACAAAACCTCGAAACGGAAATTGCCCTTCAGCAGCGGTTGGCCAAACTGCATCTTTTGCTCAGGCCCCAGGCCAACGGAAGAACCGTTTACTAACTGCCGGGGTGGCGGCTAAATTCAAATTTGCCTTTCTGCGCCCGGCCCACTAGGTCTGGTTCATGCATCCAACTCTTACGCATTCTGCCTCCTCCTTACTCCGTCGCGCCCTGGCACTTGCTGCCGTTGTTAGTTTCCTCGCCGCACGCGTCGGCGCACAAACCGCTGCCGCGCCCTCCCCGCCCGCAGCCACCCCGCCAGTCGCCACCAATCCGGCCGCCGGCCTGGGCGCAGTGGCGGAGATGGTCTATGAGCACGATTTTTCCGCCGGCATTAAAAACACCGGCAACGGCGAACTGGGCGTAGATCACTTCGGCCTGGGCGTCAAATCCAGCCAGGACTGGGGCCAAAACCATCTTGTCTCCGAGCTGGCTTACACCTACATCAATTACGACTTTACCGGCATCGCGTCGCCGTTTAGCAGTGTCAACAAGCTCGGCGGCAGCCTTTATTACACCCGGGATATTGATTCGCAATGGGGCGCGTTTGGATACCTCGCCGCGGGCTTCGCGGCGGACACCTCCGCCAGTTTTACCGATGGCGGACAAGTCGCCCTTGCGGCGGGACCCACCTATAAATTCGATCAGGACCTCAGTGTGGCCGTTGGACCCATGTTTTACACGCGGCCCGAGGACGACACCTCCTGGACCTTGTTTGCCGAGGCCAATTGGAAATTCCTGCCGCAGTGGGAATTGCACGCCTTCGCCGGCGACTCGTACGGCGTGACGGTGGCCTACGACATTTTCAACGACCACCAGACCGTCGCCGACGCCTCCGTCGAATACAATTCCCACTGGTTTGAAATCAGTCCTGTGGCCGCCGGGAACCGCTCCGTCAACGAAACGGATGTCGTCCTTAAACTCGGCGTGCGCCAACTCTTTTGGGGCAACTATTTTGCGCGAGGCTATGTTTCCATGCTGCTCGACCGCGAGTACCAGTTTCACGTAAACGGCAATTCCGCCAGCAGTGCGGACGTCGAAGACAGTTTTGGCCTCGGCTTTGAACTCGGTCTGGCGTTTTAAGGGGAAACTGGTTTGATTCAGAAGTTTTCTAGATCGTTTACCCGATGCGTCCCGGGCTTGACTCGGGAATGGTTTTAGGGTGCGATGTATCGTTTTACCCCCTGCTCCGCATGGTTTACCGTCCACCCAAGAAAAGCCCCGCTGGGCCCCGTTTTCCGGGCCCGCAGGCCTCCGTTGACCCTCTGTCCGGGCCGTTGTCGAGAGCCGCAGATGGCGAAGAGATTATGCGTGGCGACGACCGCAATCTGGTCGTGGTGGACGAAAAGTATGCCGGGGGCGACTTTGAGGACCGACTCTGGCTTTTCTGGCGCCACCAGAAAAACAACCTACTGATTTTGGCGGGCCTGGCCTGTGCGGGGCTGATTGGGTGGCAGGGCTGGAAACTCTATCAGCAGAACGTTGCCGAGAAACTGCAATCTGAATACCAAGCGGCCGAAGGCGGGCCCGGCTTGCAGGCGTTTGCCCAGGCGCACCCGGGCACCACCCTCGGTAAGTTGGCTCAATTGGAGGCG
Organism: uncultured Opitutales bacterium; assembly: GCA_964499725.1. Taxonomy (GTDB): domain Bacteria; phylum Verrucomicrobiota; class Verrucomicrobiia; order Opitutales; family JABDGR01; genus JABDGR01. The sequence goes on along the minus strand of CAZCMU010000237.1, from coordinate 1,561 downwards.
GCCGACGCTTTTTTCAAAGACGGTAAATTTGCCGACGCCGCCAAAGCCTACACCGATGCCACCACCATTTGGGGCACGGAAACCTATGGCCAGCGGGCGCGGATTGGTCTGGCCATGTCTTTGCTGCAAAATAACGACATCAGCGGCGCCCACCAACAATTTGAAGCTCTGGCCACGGACACGCAGGCCGTGGCATATTACCGGTCCGAAGCGGCGTTTGACCTGGCTATTCTGGAAGCCCAGGCCGGCAACCAAAAAGATGTCGGCCAATGGATTGATAAGATCAAAAGTTTGAAAGATGACACGTGGATTAACGAAGCCAACACTTTCATTGATATGGTTTCTTCGCTGCCGGGATCGAAGATGTTGCCGGCAGGCAGCAGCGCCGCTCCGGCAAAACCTCTGGTTTTGACGAACAGTGTTACTTCTGCAAAACCGGCCACAGCAAAGGGCCCGATTACCCAACCGCCCTCATCGGCACCGGCAACTCCGCCCGCCAGCACTCCTGCTCCCGCGGCGCCCAGCAACAGCGGATTTGACCTGACGCCCTTGTTGAAGGCGTCCGGCAGCGCCGGTTCATCAAATTGACCGGAAAGTTCAGCGCGCTATTTTTATTTTAATGCATGGATGGCCGGAGTAGGTTAGCAAAGTGCGCGTCCTATTTCGTTTTTTGCTCCTCGGGTATGCCGTCTGGCTGGCGGTTGGAATCGGCTTGGCGGGGTACGAGTTGTTTCAAGGGTATTTAAAGTACACGAAGGCCGTTTTCCCAACTGGCCATGTTGAGGATTTGATATTTTTGGCCCTGGCTGCGGCACTGCTGGGAATGTGGCTGGCAGCACGGTTGGGCGCGGCGCGAACGTGGACTTTGTTTGCCTGGATTACTATTTGCTCGGGCTTGGTGGAATGGTATGGGCTGAAACACAACCTGCCGTTCGGTAATTACCGCTACACCGACCAGTTTGGCCCGCGCCTGCCCGGCGGCTTGCCGCTGGCGGTGCCGCTGGCGTGGTGGGTGGTGGTGGTGCCGGTTTATTTATCGACTCAGGTTTTCCTCGCGCGGGTTTTTACTCCGCGAAACAACGCCTCCCCCGACTTGGAAAAAAAAGGCGAAGCAATCCCTTCACCCTGGCCAATGCGACTGTTGGCGGCGGCCACCGCGTTGGGCGCCGTGGCCATGGACCTGGCACTGGAGCCTGCGGCCCACGTGCGCGGCTATTGGTTTTGGAATTCTTCCAGCGCGTGGTGGTATGGCGTGCCCGCGCTGAATTTTATCGGTTGGGCGGGCGTATCGTTTGGCCTTGCGCTGGGGATGCAGTTCCTGGCTGGCAAGCCATTGCGCAAGGGTTTTCGCCCGGGTGGTGCTCCCCTCCTCCTACCCCTGTTGCTGCCTGTCACGGTGCTGGCTCCGTTCTGGATTGATTTAGCCGGCCGGCCGCTCGCTGAGATCTGGATTAGTTTGCTGCTGATTATTTGGCTGTGTCAGACGATGTTCTGGACCCGCTTTCGGCCGACGCATTGGGCACGGGTGTTGTGGTCTGGGCCGCCGGGTGACGCCCCGGCC
>CAZCMU010000236.1:0-4318 GCA_964499725.1 uncultured Opitutales bacterium | reverse complement strand
TTAGCCATGACCCAACTTAGGTCCGTCACCCCTTCGACACAACCCTTATTATCAAAATGTTTAATTTATTTTTAATGCGGAGTTTTCGCAAAACCTGCGACTGCTGATGTGGCCAGAGAAAAAACGCGGCAATCCATCAGGCAATTCGCCGCACGGTGGCCGCAATCACGCGCCGCGCGTCGGCTTCATCAATCACGACGTCGAGCCCGGGCTGCGGCAGAACCAGGTGTTCACCCGCCGCCGGGATGCGCCCGAGTTCCGCCGTCACCAGTCCGCCGAAGGTGGCAATTTCCGTGTTGGTGATGATCACCCCCAGCGCCTGCTCCACATCGCGCAGCGGCGCCAGGCCCGACACGCGGAAACCACGCGCGTCCCCGAGCGGCTTAATCAATTTTTCCTCGCCCGTGTCGAATTCATCCTGAATGTCGCCCACCACTTCCTCAATCAAGCGTTCCAGTGTGACGATGCCCGTGACGCCGCCAAATTCGCCCACCGCCAGCGCCATGTGGATTTTTTGGCGGAGAAATTTTTCCAGCGCGGTGGGCAGCTCCTCGGCCTGCGGCAGGCGCAGCATCTCGCGTTTGAGCGCGCGCAGGTCCACCGGACCCGAATTCGCACTGAGCCGGTAGAGGTCTTTGATGTGAATCAGCCCGATACAGCGGTCGAGATCGCCGTCGCACAGCGGAAAGCGGGTGTGGCCCGATAACCGCGCGGCTTCGAGGCTCGCCGCCACATCGCCCTGCAAATTGATAAAAATGATTTGGTGGCGCGGCACCAGGACGTCGGCAAGCTTGAAGTCGCGTGAGCGCAGCGTGTTCGCCAAAATACCGCGTAAAAATGGCGGCAGCGCCTGGTCCTCCTCCCCCATCGCCCGCATCTGCACCTCGACATCGAGCAGGTTGAAGTCCTGGCGCGGCTCGACTCCGGCTTTGCGAAACAGCCATTGCGAAACCATGCGCAACACGCGCCGGATCGGATGGCTGAACACCGTGAACAGCAACGCCGGCCCAGAGGTCGCGAATAATGTCGCCACTGGCCGTGCCAGCGCCACGCCGCGCGGTATCAAGTCGCCAAAGAGGTAAAGCATCAACACGACCCCAAGAAAAATCACTCCTGCCGGCCACCATTCCGCTTCCACTCCGGTGGCGCCCGGCCAGTGGCCCAGCACCGTGCGCACGATAAAAGCCGAGCTGACCCCCACGCTCCCGGCGCAAAACCGCAGCCCAAAACGGATGCCGCGTGCCACCTCATCCGCTTCGTCAATCACCCGCGCCACGCGCCGGCGCGCTTTGGCCACGCCCGCCGGATCCACCAGCGAATAGCGCAGTTTGACCAGGCAAAACTCACACGCCACCAGTGCGCCGTGCAACACGATGAGCACGAACGTCAGCCCGAGGGCAAAAAACAATTGGGTCCAGTCTGGATTCAAGGGCGGATGACCGGCAAAACTTTTTCCAGGGCACGCAGAAAGCGGTCATTCTGCTCCGCCGTGCCAATGGTGACACGCAGATGTTCCGGCAAATCATACGGCGCCAGCGGCCGCACAATCACACCCTGGCCTTGTAGCGCCAAAAACACTTCCCGCGCCCTAGCGACCCGGAACATGATGAAGTTGGCCACGCTGGGCACCTGTTCGAGGCCGAGTTTTTTCAACCCGGCGGAAACCTGCCGCAACCCGGCGGAATTGATGTCGCGCGTGCGTTCGAGGTGTTCACGGTCATCCAGCGCCGCCATAGCCGCCGCCTGAGCCTCGGAATTGACATTAAACGGCTGGCGCGCGCGGTGCAGCAGGTCAATCAGCGGCTTGGGGCCGTAACCATAACCCACACGCAGCCCCGCCAACCCGTAGATTTTGGAGAAAGTCCGGCAGCACAAGATGTTGCGCCCTTGGGCCATAAGTGGACGCAAATCGGGCACTTCCTCGGGTTCGAGAAATTCCGCATAGGCCTCATCCACGCAAAAAATGACGTGCGGTGGCAAATCCTTCGCGAAGGCGATGACCTCGGCCGGAGAATTGGCGGTGCCCGTCGGATTGTTTGGCGTCGGCAGATAGACGATTTTCGTGCGTGGGGTGATGGCCTCGCGCATTTTCTTCAAATCGTGCGCGTAGCCGGGCATCTCGACCTCCACGGGCTCGCCGCCATTAAACTGCGTTACATATTTAAAAACAATGAAGGCGTGCCGCCCCATGACGACTTCGTCGCCCGGCGAAATAAACGCCCGAGCGAGCAACTCCATGACTTCGTTGGAGCCGTTGCTCGGGAAAATCTGCGCGGGGTCGAGGCGCAGGAGCGCCCCGATTTTTTGCCGCAGGGCCAGCGCCGCGCCGTCAGGGTACAGGTGGGCGTCATCCAGGGCGCGCCGCGCCGCGGCCAGCGCCAGCGGCGAAGGCCCCAGCGGGTTTTCATTCGACGCCAACTTGATGACCGCGTCCGCATCCAGCCCATGCTCCCGCGCGACGTCCGCAATGGGCCGTCCGGGTTCATAGACCGGCTGGGTCAATAATCCTGGCCTGGCTAGTTGGTCGGGACGCATGGAACCACAGAGCTTAGCGGGAAAAACGGGGTTGGAAAATGTTAAAACAACGGTATAGCTAGACCCTCTCCATGAAAGTCTTACTCACCGGGGCCTCGGGTTTGGTCGGCCATGCCACCCTGCTGGCCGTCCTGGCGCGCGGGCACGAGGTCCTCGCCGTCGGTCACGAACACCTGCCCGGCCTGCCCATTGATGCCGCCGCGCAAAAAAGGGCGCTGGCCATCCAGTGCGACCTGGCCGACGAATTCGCCCTCCATCGCCTGGCGTTTGACTATTACCCCGACGCCATCATCAACGCCGCCGCGCTCTCCAGCCAGGCTGCCGTCGAAGCCCAGCCAGATTTGGCGGAAAAACTCAATGTTGTGCTGCCCCGCCGCCTGGCCCAGATCGCCTTTCACCTCAGTTCACCCCTCCTGCATCTTTCGACCGATTTTGTCTTCGACGGCGAAAGCGGCCCCTACCGCTCCACCGACCTGCCGATGCCGCGCACCCTCTACGGGCAGCTTAAACTTATGGCGGAAAAGGAAGTCCTCCGCTACGGCGGCGATTCCGTCGTCGTGCTGCGCATCACGGTCGTGAATGGCAACAGCCCCTCCGGCCGGCGCAGCCTCCACGAAAAACTTTTCCACTCTCTGGCCACCGGCAAGCCTGTCACTCTTTTCAGCGACGAACTGCGCCAGCCGGTCTCGGCCATCAACGTCGCCGATGTTTTGACGGAACTCCTCGAACGCCCGAATCTGCACGGCCTCTTCCACTGGGCCGGCCCCGACACGCTCTCGCGCTATGACATCGGCCGCGCCATTCTAAAACATTTCAGCCTGCCCGAAAACCTCATCCTATCCGCGCTGTCCGCAGACCAGCCGGATGCGCACACCCGCCCGCGCAAACTTGAATTCATCCTGCCGCCGCTGCTGGGCAAATTGAAAGCCCAGCCGACACCCTTCGCCCAACAATTGGAAGAACTCATGGTGCCCGTAGAATGTCAGGACTGGTATCAGCGCACGCGTGGAACCGCCACCAGCCCCTATGCCCCGCGCCGGCTGATCCAAGGCCGGGATTTTTAAGAACGCCTTTTCGCCCGTGGCCGCGCCTGCCTACATCCTGCCCTGGCAAATCGCCACCGCAGCCGAAAACATGGCGCTGGATTGGTTGCTGCTCGAAAATTTTCCTGAGCCGGAGGGCATCCGCCTGCGTTGTTATGGCTGGGCCAATCCTGCGTGGACCTTCGGTTACGGCCAAAAATGGGCTGAGGCCCAGGCCGCCAGCGGACACTCGACCGAGTTGATTCGTCGTCCGACTGGTGGCGGCCTTGTGGACCATCGCCACGACTGGACCTATGCTCTCGTCATTCCCGCAACTCACCCTCTCGCTAAAGCCCGCGCCTGCGACAGCTACCGCGTGGTGCATGAAGCCCTGTCGGCCGCGTTGAACGATGCCGGAGTAAAAAATCACTTGCAGGCCACCTGTCCTCCTTCAACTGAATCCAAATTCTCCATTTGCTTCCAGCAACCCGAACGCTTCGATCTTGTGCGAACCGATTCCGGCCAAAAAATCGCCGGCGCCGCCCAAAAACGCACCCGCCAGGGCCTGTTGCTCCAAGGCACGGCGGACCGCCGTTTGGCCGCAGAAGTGACCGATTGGCAAAAATTCGGCACCCTCTTCGCCGGGCAACTGGCGGAAGTCCTTAATTTCGAAGTAAACCCCTTTAATCTGTCATCCTGGCCTTCTGATAATAGCCTGGAACCTGCCGCCGCGCGTTTCGCTTCGGTGGAATGGAACCGAA
>CAZCMU010000235.1:0-4333 GCA_964499725.1 uncultured Opitutales bacterium | reverse complement strand
TGGGCGTGGCGGAAAACATGAGCTATCTGGAAAACCCCGACGGCACGCGCCAGCACATCTTTGGCGAAGGCGGCGGCCCGCGGGCGGCGGAGGATCTGCACACGGAATTCCTCGGCCAGGTCCCACTCGACCCGCGCGTGCGCATCGGGGGGGACCGCGGCATACCTATTGTGGTCAGTCATCCGGATGCCCTCCCCAGCCAGGTCTTCCGCGGCATCGCCACCCGTCTGCTGGACAAGCTATCCACCATCCCGGCGGCTGCCCGGGCCTAAAGACCACCCCCTAATTTTGCGAATAAGTCCCGCTTGACACCCACGGCGAAGTCATATTCACGTTGCAACCAGCTCAATGTCTTGTTAAAACTATGTGACAGTGACCCGATTCACGTCATTGACCTCCGGTCGTTACCCGGCCAACCCCATTTCCCGTTTGCTCGACGAGAAGATGAAAGACCCCACTCATTCCCAGTCGGCTGGCTGCCCGGATTTTGTCAGCCGCTCCAGCGTTTATCAGGAATATTTGGCCGAGCGCGAAGAAATCCTTCGCCACAAGTGGATTGAGTCCGAAAAAGCCGGCAAAGACATCGGCTTCGAACAAGCCCTGCAAGACTGGGTGCGCAAGCACCGCGACAATTGGCGGAGAGACCGCCGCAGCGGCAGCTCACCCGGCTTTAGCCACTGTAACTAGGCCGCACTGGCGGCGACGCCCACCAAGGGCCGGCCCTACAGTTTCACTTCTTTGTGCAGCGTGTGGCGGCGAAGAAACTTGTTGTATTTCTTCTTCTCCACCTTCTCCTGCTTCGTGCGCTTGTTGCGCGTGGAAAAGTACCGGGAGGGCGATTTGCCTTCCTTGCGGGCTTCGGAGCATTCCAAACAAATGATTTCCCTGGGCATGATTTTGTAAAGGTTAGCCCGCCAGCTTGCCAACCCGCCCCCGCCAGTGCAACGGTAAAAATTGTCCCGGGCCCGGGCGCCTTCGCCCGCCGGCCCGCCTTCACCAGTTTGTTGCATTAATCTCCATTGCCTACCGTCCCGCGGCCAGGCATAGTCCTCCCCCTGTGAACCTATACTTGTTGCGTCATGCGGATGCTGAGCCAGGTGAGCCGGACGCCACCCGGCGGCTGACCCGCAAGGGAGAAAAGCAGGTCGAGCATCTGGCCGCTTACTTGCGCAAGCACGAGGTCGAGCTGGATATTGACGAAGTCTGGCACAGCCCGTTGGTGCGCGCCGTCCAAACCGCCGAAATCTTCCAAAAAGAACACAAGTTGCACGCCCCCCTTGTCGAGGCCCCCGGCCTGCGACCCGAGGACGATCCCCGCCCCATGGCCCTGCGCCTGGCCTGTTCGCGCAAGTCCGTCCTCGTCGTCGGGCATAACCCCCATTTTGAGGCCCTCGCCTCGTGCCTGCTCAGCGGGGCCACCCAGCCCATCCTCATTGACTTCAAAAAGTGCGGCCTGCTCCACCTCGAACGCGCCGAGGAGCCCGGCCGCAACCGCCCGCTCGGCCATTGGATACTCGCTTGGTACCTGATTCCGCGTATATTGTAAGCATCAACCCACTACCGCCATGATTGACCTCATCAAAAAAACCATGCTGGCCGGCCTTGGGGCCACCGTGGTCACCAAGGATAAAATCGAGGGAGCCCTCCACGACTACGTGGAAAAGGGCCGCCTCTCCGCCACTGATGCCAAGAACCTCGCCGACCGCATCGTCGCCGACGGCCGCCAGGAATTCGAGCAAGCCAAGCGCGACCTCGGCGAACGCCTGAACGAACTCCTGAAAAAATCCAACTTCGCCACGCGCGAAGAATTGACGACGCTGGAAAGCCGCCTCGCCGCCCTCGAAGCCAAGCATGGCGCCAGCACGAAAGCCCACCACCACTCCACTTGAATCCGATTCGTTTCAGCGCGAATGCCGCCCGGCTGACGAAGATCATCACCGTCCTGGGCCGCAACGGCTTTCTGGAATTCCTCGAGCAAATCGAGGTGCCGTCGTCGTGGCTGTCGCGGCTTGTCCCCGCCCGCACCGAACGCCTCAACCACTGGCAGCGCCTGCGTGTCACCGCCGAGGAACTCGGCCCGGTCTTCGTCAAATTCGCGCAGATTGTCAGCACCCGCGCGGATGTGCTGCCCGAGCCGCTGATCGAGGAACTCAAGCGCCTGCGCGACCAGGTGAAGCCCGCACCGTGGGAGCAGATGCGGCCGCTGCTCGAACGGGAACTCAAGGGCACCGTCGAGGAAGTTTTTGCCGAGTTCGACCAAACGCCCGTCGCCGCCGGTTCCATGGCCCAGGTGTATCGCGCGCGCCTGCGCACGGGCGAAGCCGTGGCCCTCAAGGCCCAGCGCCCGGGCTTGCGCAAGGAAATCAAGGCCGACCTCGAAATCCTCCATTGGTTCGCAGTCAAGATGCAGCAGCACCTGCCCGAGCTGCGCGCCTACGACATTCCCAGCATCGTGGACGAGGCCGGCGAAAGCATGCTGCGCGAATTGGACTTCACCATCGAGGCGCGCAACACCATCCACTTCAACGCGACCAATCCTTACCCGGCGGAAGTTTTTTCGCCCAAGGTTTACGAACAACTCTCCACCAAGCGTCTCCTGGTGCTGGAATGGATTGACGGCACGTCGCCAGGCGCGGCGAAACTGCCGCCGGGCGAAGGGGCGCGGCTCGCGCAAGTCGGCGGGCGCTCCGTGTTCCAGCAAATCATGCTCGACGGGTTTTTCCATGCCGACCCGCACACGGGTAATTTGTTCGTCACCCCCGATGGCCGCCTGTGCCTGATTGACTGGGGCATGGCCGGGCAGCTCACGCGCAACATGCGCTATTTTCTGGCCGACTTGTTTGCGGGCATCGCCGGCCAAAATCCCGAAAAGGTCGTGCAAGTCGTGCTGGCCAACGCCATCACGAAGAAGCGCGTGGATGGCGTGCGCCTGGAAAAAGAAGTCAGCCTCATGCTGCGCAAGTACCCGCGCTTTGACGCCGACAGCGGCGCGTTCGGCCACATCATGCTCGAGCTGCTGTATATTTTTGGCACCAACGGCATCCGCCTCGCGCGCGACTACACCCTGCTGGCCAAGGCCGTGCTCGCCTTTGAAGAATCGGGCAAAGTCCTCGACCCCGGGTTCGACATCCGCAGTTGCGCCGAGCCGTTCCTGAAAAAACTCACCGTCGAGCGCTGGAGCCCGCAGACCCTCGCGAGCCTGTTTTATTGGGACTGGCGCGTGGCCATCCGCAACGCCCGGGAAATTCCCGGCACGATGATGCGCCTGCTGCGGAACTTGGAGGAAGGCGAAGCGAGCATTAATTTTGTGCACCGGGGGCTGGACGGCTTGCGCGAATCGTTTGAACACGGCGTGAACCGATTGGTGATGGCGATAATTATCGCGGCGACGCTGCTGTCGTCATCGCTCATTATTTCCCGCGCGAGCGAAGACACGATGGGCACCCTTTTATACCGGCTCGGCGAATTGGGCTTTGGCCTGGCGATGCTGATGGGCTTTTGGCTGCTGTATGAGATTATAAGGCATGGGAAAAGAAAGTAGGACGGCGATTTAGGCAGGGTCGGGGCCATCAGTCGTCCATCCGGCAGGTGCCGGAAGCGACAATGGCACTCCCGCAGGCGCGGGAGCATTCCTGACCGACCTAGCGGATTAGCCAAACAATTAGACATAATTGGATTTAAAGGGGATTGATGCCTTTAAAACCCATTAATTACCTTTAATCGGCAGCGGTGGAAACAAGGTAGACCCAGTCAAATTGCTCCCTGCGCGAATTTTTTTATATTTTTTTGGTGCGACTCGGTTGGACTGGGTCGGACTGGGTTGAACAAGTCCAGCTTGGGCCAACTTTCCCGAGGCTTGTCGCCGCCATGGTGAAATGCTGCAAAGAACAAGATTCCGATTTTGGCGTCATTTTAACCGAACCCGCCCGAAACCGGAAGGACTCGGTTGGCTGCGTTGGATGCGTTTGATTAAAAGGGGAACAAGTGGAGACATGTCCCGCCCTCTGGGCGAGCATGTCCCCATCTGCGCTCGCCATGCTCGCTCCGAGCTGCGTTGGGAAGGTTGGATGGGTTGGCCTGCCCACCCTCCGCGACATTGGCAAATAGGGGTGTAAACGTTTTTACAAGCTGCATTCAGACTCTGCGGTCTTTCGCCCCAAAGGGGCGAAGGAATAAAGCCCAAGGTTGAATCCGGCGTTGCCGGTGAAACCCTGGGTTATTATACCGTCCTATTTCGCGCCCTGTAGGGGCGCAGGAGGTTTCTGCCATGCCCCAATCCCTCGCCCAAATCTACATCCACCTCATCTTCTCGACCAAAAATCGGGAACCGGTT
>CAZCMU010000234.1:0-4361 GCA_964499725.1 uncultured Opitutales bacterium | reverse complement strand
GGACGCCAGCAGGCCCTGCTCGGCGTCAATATTGTGCGGGGCGATGCGGTCCCCGGCGGGTGCGGGCGGGCGGGCACCCGTGGAAGATTCGGTGCGGGGACGGGGGCGCGAGGCGGCGGGCGTGACGGACATGGGAATAGCAATGCTCGGCGCAGGTTAATCCCCACGCAATGAAAGAATAGTCACACCATTTCCATAAATGGGTAGCGTCACAAGCTAAAGATATTGGAGTTATCCTCTTATTAACATTTTTGACAAAAAACCGCCATCTACGAAGTCTTCGTATTGACATTACGAAGTTTTCGTATATATTGTCCGGCATGCCCCAACGCCCGCTGCCCACGCCGACCAAGGCCGAACTCGAAATCCTGCAGTCACTCTGGCGCCGCGGCCCGACGACCGTCCGCGAAATCCAGGCCGACCTGGGCCGCGCCTCCGGCTACACCACGGTGCTCAAGATGCTGCAAATCATGACCGAAAAGGGCTTGGTCGAGCGCCGCGTGAGTGGCCGCGCCCATATTTACCAGGCGTGCATTACAGAAAAGCAGGGCATGGGCGGTTTTCTGAATGACTTGGTCGAGCGGCTGTTTGGCGGGTCGTCCTCGCAACTCGTGCTCCAGGCCCTGGGTACGGCCAAGACCTCTCGCAAAGAACTCGAACAAATCCGCCAACTGCTCAAGGAACTGGAGGATAAAAAGCCATGAATGCGCTGCAGGAATGGCTGGCTGCGCCCTGGGTGGAACCACTGGGGCGAACCTTGCTGCATTTCCTCTGGCAAGGAGCGGTGCTGGGCACGCTGGCGTGGGTGGCGTTGCGCATGACGCATAAATGTTCGGCGAATGTGCGTTACCTGATGGCGGCCCTGCTGATGCTCGCGTTGCCGGCGCTGCCGGTGGTGACGTTTTTGGTTTTGGCAAATGCGCCGACGGTTGCGATGCCCACCCCGATGGTAACAGTTATAAGTGGCCGGTCGGAGAATGAGCCCGCGGCAACGGGGCCAACTGCCGCGCGGGTGGCGCTGCCAGTGCAAACTTTGTCGGCACCCAAATTGGGTACGGTTATGCCCCCAACATTGCGGCTGGATCAAACGGTGAAACTGGCGGCGTGGTGGATGGTGCCGTTCTGGCTGGCGGGAGTCTTGGGCATGGCCCTGAGACTGGGCTTCGGCTGGCTACGCATTCAGGGGTGGCAGCGCTCAGCTACTACCGCCTTCGACGTTGCCCTACTGGCCTCGTTCCAGCGCTTGACGAAAAAGTTTGGTCTCGGCTCGCGGGTGCGCCTGCTGATTTCAAAAACAATTCCCGGGCCGGTGACGTATGGCTGGCTGCGGCCCGCGGTGCTCCTGCCCGCGCAGATGCTCACGGGCCTGCCGCCGGAACTGCTCGAAGCGTTGCTCGCGCACGAACTCGCGCACATCGCCCGGCGGGATTATCTGGCGAACCTCGTGCAATCCGCCATTGAGGTCGTGTTGTTTTATCATCCGGCGGTGTGGTGGCTGGGCGCGAGGCTGCGGGAAATCCGCGAGGAATGTTGCGACGAACTGGCCGTGCAGGCCTGCGGCGACCGACTGACCTACGCGCGGGCGCTCGAGAGCCTCGCCGAACTGCAACTCGCCGCCGAACCCGCCGCCGCCGCGAGCGGGGGGAATTTGCTGGCACGGATTTCGCGGATTGTGGGGCGCGCACCCGAAACGGCGGGTTCCAGCGCCCGCCATGCGGCCGGAATTTTTATTCTGGCCGGATTTGCAATGGGGCTGTTTTTGCTAATGCCCCAGGTTCATCTGCAAGCTCAGGCAAATAGCACGACGATGCCGGCACAAAATCTAACTAATTCAACATTGCCGCTGAACACGGCCAGCGTGCTGACTCCCGGAGGTCTCACTTTCGCCGGTAAATCTTGGATAGGGCTACCGCTGATAACCGTGAGCAACGACACGCTGGCCAAAGCCGACTATCTGACCAATGCCGTCAATGTCCCCATGGCAGGCGTCAAAACCAGTACCGGCGCCGTGATTATGTTCGGCAATGATTTCGACTTTGGCGCCACATCCTCCGACAAACCACACGCGCCAACGCAAAATTCACCAGCTTCAGGGTCGAACGGCACCTTAAAATTTGGCGCTGTCCCCGCCACGCCTGCCGCAGTGCAATGGAGCGGCAACTTCACTGGGTTAGGCACTGGCACGGGAGCGTTGGCGCAGATTCACCGGGTGCAAATTGCCGTACCGCCGCCGACCGAAACAGATGCGCTTTTCGGAATTGGCAATGCGAGCACAGACTGGGGGCAAACAGATAATTTTCCTCCCATCCACCCTCCTTCCCCCCAAGATATGTTGCATCCCAATGGCCGCATTCTAAAGATATTGCGTACCAATAGTAGCAACAGCAACACCGCGTCCCCTCAGCCAACCGATAGTAGCTCACCTCCCGGCACCCAAGCTTCCAGCAATTTGCCCGCTTCGGTCTCGAACGGCACCTTGATTCCAAATGTCATACCGACACAGACCAACACCCAGCAATGGAACGGTAATTTGACTTTTGCCGGAACCCATACCTTGAACCTGGGCACGGGTGCGGTAACGATCACTTCGGGGGGCAACCCGGGGCCAATTTCGACATCACAATCCAACCCTCTGGCGATTCTAAAAACCGATGCATTGACGGGGAGACCAATCACCGCGAGTGATGCGTCCTGGTCGACGTTTGTTATTAATGCTTTTAGCCCAACTTCTTCTCCCCAGCCGGCATCGGCTGACACGATGATTGATGTAAATGTCTCAACCACTCGGGCAAATGGCCTAAACCAAACCCATTCGGGAACCCTGAGTTTGAGTGGTCGCAATGTTAACGTTACGCAAGCAAAGCCGCCCCAGCCCGACCCGACCATCCGTGAAAATATGACCATTCAAGTGCCGACCCAGCTCAAGGTACAGCGCGGTGAATTGGGCCTGGTGGTGACGGCCGATAAAGAATCTTCCTCGCCAATACAAATTTCTGTCGGGAAAAATATGCTGCTGGTAGTCTTTACCGCCCGGCGTGTCCTCAACAATGGAACCGTTGATCAGGAAAACTTTCAAAGTCACTGGACGAAACTAAATCTTAGTCCGAACTTTTCCGTGGCCCAGTTCTGCAATTTGATCAAGTGGGTGACACCGGAAACAGTGTCCGGTCGGACGGAAAGTCAACCTCTGGTGGTGGAATTTGAATACTGTCTGGCGGAATCACCGCATGGGCCGCCCTTTCCTTACGGTGAGATTGACAAAATATTGCAAAGAAACCAGGAACTACGCGTCCTTTGGCGCAAAACGCTTTCGGTAAGTGTGGACGATAAATCCGTGGGGCCGGAGATAACGTATGGGCTGGGCCCGCAGGCGGTCACGCGACCAGCCCAAAAGCAAATGGCTCCGCCCGCACCGCAAACCGCCGATGGCAAAAAGGAGTTACCCCACTCCACGGTATTGGCACCGGCGGGTGAATATGAGTCAACCCTCCCGAATGGCAAGAAAGTGCCGGTGACGCTGGGAAAGCCCAGTATGAATGCAACACAACAGCCGACAGCGAGTAACACGCCAAAGACGAAAAATGCGGACGACGAAAGCTCACCTGTGCCGGTAAAACATCTGGGCGATTCAATTCCGATTATCAAGACCGACGCGTTGACCGGAGAAAATGTGGTCGGCGCTTCAGGGCCGCTGGCCACGCCGCTGTTATGGAACTATGGCAAGGATGAGCGGGCGAAGCCCGACGTGGATGTTTCTTCGCTAAAGATATATAACACCTCACACCTATTATGGAATAACGGCAACAGCTTCACCGGCATAACCATGGTCAATCCGCCTTTTCCCGATAAATTGGCGGCGCCGCCTGATGTCAGCAGCGGTGTGTCGGTCGTGGGGGAAATTAAACACCGGCAGCCCTTCATCCTGCCCATCAGCCACGATGCACCCCTCAAGCTGAGCCAGGCCGTGCTGCAAGCGGGCTGGACGGAATATTCCGATCACACTGTGATGTTGTTGCGCGCCGACAAAGACCACCCGGGAGGCACGAGCAAATTGATCAACGTTGATGAAATCCTGATCAAAGGGAATACGAGCCTAGATGTGGAGCTGAAGCCGGGCGACCGCGTGGTCGTCACCCGCAGTTGGGGCTCGTCGAATTAAAGACCGGGGAACCGGGCGCAGCAAGTCTCCGCCCTTACAACTAGGTCGGTCAGGGATGCCCGCCCCCCCATCCGGGGACTTACGCCTACCTAAGAACGACTGAACTACTCCTCGCTCTTGCCTTTTTTGGCTTTCTTCTTCTTGCCCTTGTTGGCCTTGTCGTCGCCCGCGGCGGCGGGCTTGGCGGCGGCGGGGGCTTCGC
>CAZCMU010000233.1:0-4405 GCA_964499725.1 uncultured Opitutales bacterium | reverse complement strand
GCAAAAGTAACCACGCGCGCCACCGTCCAGCGGAAAGCCCGGGGTAGGCGAATAAGCCAAGAGAGCTTATCTTTCCTTTCGAGCCACGCATGATTGAGCACCAGATATAAGCCATGCAATAACCCCCAGGCCGCGAAAGTCCAATTGGCCCCGTGCCACAAACCGCCCAGAAACATCGTCACCATCAGGTTGACCTGCCGGCGCAGGCGGCCATGCCGGTTGCCGCCGAGCGGAATATACAGGTAATCGCGTAGAAAACGCGATAGCGTCATGTGCCAGCGCCGCCAGAACTCCACAACATTGGCGGCTTGGTAGGGTGAATTGAAGTTTTGCGGAAGCGTGATGTTAAACAGGCGGCCCAGGCCGATGGCCATGTCGCTATAGCCGGAAAAGTCGAAATAAATCTGCAAGGCGTACGCCAGCACCGCATACCAAGCGCCGCTGACGGGCATGCGCTGGCCGGCCGCCGCCGCATTAAACATTTCCCCGACGCGCATGCTCAACGGATCCGCCAGCAGAACTTTTTTCGCCAGGCCAAAAACCAGCATGGTCAGTCCGAGTGCGAGGTTTTGCCAGCGCAAGCGGGTCGCGTCCGGGCGGGAAAATTGCGGGATGATTTCGCCGTGGTGGGTTATGGGGCCGGCAATTAACTGCGGAAAGAACGCCACAAACAGCGCAAAGCTCAGAAAATCACTGGTGGGCACCAGCCCCCGGTAGCAATCCACCAAATAACCGATTTTCTGGAAGGTAAAAAACGAAATCCCCAGAGGGAGGATCACTTTATCCAGCACCCAGTTGGCTCCAAGCAACGCATCCACGTTATCCACAAAAAAATTCGCGTACTTGAAATAGCCGAGCATCCCGAGGTTCAGTCCCACGCCAATGGCGAGCAGGATTCCCCGGGGCAAACCCGCCGCCGCCCGCCGCGCCAGCAAACGGCCCCAGCCGTAATTGCCCAGCGTCAGGGAGATGATTAAAATTAAATAGACGGGATTCCACCACCCGTAATAAAACAGCGAAGCCGCCACCAACCAAACTTGGGCCACGCGCAGCCCGGCATATTTTCCGAGCAAAAACCAACCAGCCAAAGCCACGGGCAGGAACAGCAGCAAAAACTCATAGCTGTTAAACAACATGGGGAAAAGGGGTGGCCATTGGCGCGGCCAGTCTTGTTCAGCCCAAATTGGGTTCGTCAAGCTGGCGGTTGACGAGCGCCTGATAAATCGGCGCCTCGGCCATCAGTTCACCATGAGTTCCCTGGGCCACCAGTTCGCCGTGGTCAAACACGAGAATCATGGCCGAGTTGCGAATCGTGCTCATCCGGTGCGCGATGGTGAGCACGGTGCGCCCACGAGTCAGTTCCGCGAGCGCGGCTTGGATGGCCTGTTCATTTTCGGTGTCCAGCGCCGAGGTGGCCTCGTCCAGCAGCAGCACCGGCGCGTCCTTCAAAAACGCCCGCGCAATGGCGATGCGCTGTTTTTGGCCGCCGGAAAGCCGGTCGCCGCGATCACCCGCGAGGGTTTGGTAGCCATTAGTGAAACCGCGGATGAAAGTGTCGGCATGCGCTCGGCGGGCGGCGGCCATGACTTCTTCGTCGGTCGCATTTGGGCGGCCGAGGCGGATGTTTTCCATAAGCGATAAATCGAACAGCACCGGCGCTTGGGAAACCACGGCCACCTGCCGGCGCAGATCCGCCTGACGCACGTCGCGCACGTCCACGCCGTCAATGGTCACGCGTCCCTCGCGCACATCGTAAAAACGAGGGATTAACTTGGCGAATGTGCTTTTTCCGGCGCCGCTGGGCCCGACCAGCGCGCAATTGCACCCGGCGGGAATGGTGACGGAAACATGGCGCAGCACCGGGGTCTCACCGTAGGCGAAAGTGACGTTATCAAAGACAACCTTCCCGCGGACATTCGCCAGCGGCTTGGGGTTGGGCGGGTCGCTGATGTCCGGCTTAACCGCAAAAAACTCCTGCAGGCGCAGGGCGTTGGCCTCGGATTGCTGGAGGGTGTTAAACGCCGTGCCCATGCGCTTGATGGGATCGAAGGCAAAATACATCGCCATGCCAAACGCGGTGAACGTGGCGAAGGAAATGCCCCGCGCCCAGGCGTAGACAAAAATTCCGCTCAGCAGCAGCGCAATAATGGTCTCCATCGTCGGCTGCTGCATCAGCAGGTATTTTTTGACCTTGTACTGCGTTTCGAGATATAGATTCAATTTTTCCTGAAACCCGCGTTTTTGCGCCTCCTCCAGGCTGAACGAGCGGATTTCGTGAATACCGTTAAAATTTTCCCACAAATGCTGTGCGATGGTCGAGGCATGTTCGGCCCACTGGCGGGAGCGGCGGCGGACTTTCCGCCCAAAATAGCGCACCGGAACCAGGCATACCGGCGCGACAATCAACAGCGCCACGACAAAGCCAATTTCGCGATTCACCCAGGACAGGTAGATTATGGATGCCAGGGCCGCGGCGGCCTGGAACGGCTGCTTGAGCAACTCGGCGCCCGTGTCAATTACCGCCGCCTGGACATAGCTGGTGTCGCGGCTCAGACGGGTTTGGAGGTCGCCGCGCTGATGCGTGTCAAAAAACGACATCGGCATCGCCTGGACGTGGTCAAAAACATCCTGTTGCAAGCTGCGTGAAAATTCCACTGCGACGCGGGTGGACAATAGTCCGCTGGCAAAGCCAAACACCGCCCGCAAACTGAAAATCAAGGGCACCAGCAGCGCCAGTTGCAGCACCTGCCAAATCCCGGTGTGCACCAGCACGTTGACCGGCACGCCTTCCAGTTGGGCGGGAATCTGCGGGTTATGGCTGGCTGCTTCATCGGCAAAGGCGAGGTGAATGGTGTAATTGGGCCGGACAACCGCCTGCTGGCCGGTGGGTGCCGGGTTGAATAATCGCCGGAGGGCAATTTTCATTTGCCCCGGCAACCCGCGCAGTTCCTGCCATAATGAAGTGTTGTCCGCCGGTGGCGTTTCCACACCGACGCCGACTTTGACGACGCCGGGAATCTGCATCAATTCCCCGGTATGGCGGAGTGCGACGTTCAGCGCGGCTTCCTCGGTTATCTTTGGCGGCAGAACGGGCGGGGGGGTGTCGCCACCCCATGTGGCGAGGACGATTTCCGGGCTGGCCGCGCTGGCGCCGCCGTTGTCAGCCTCGAAAGCCCGGGCCAGAACATGGTTGAAAATAAACGGCAACCCGATGCCGCTGCTCACGCCCGCAATGATGCCGCACAAGGTCGCCAGCAGCAACGTTCCCCGATGCGGCCGCAAGTATTTGAAAAATGGCTGATAGACTTTATACAAGGGGAAATAATGAATTCAATCCGGCACGGGCGGCGGTGCAATCCCGAATGTTATTTGGCCAGCACCATCCAGAGGTTGTCCGACAGCGGCCAGCGGTCGCCCAGCGTGCAGCGCGCGACGCGGAAGCCGCAGGCTCCGGCTAATTTTTTGAGACTTTGGGGGGTGAAGTAATTCACGTGGTCCGGATGGCGGAAGCCGCACCATTTCGCCCCGCGCACCATCCGGTTGATACAGCCGTAGTTGGGTACTTTGACAATCACCGGCGCGTTGGGTTTCAACACCCGGCGCAGTTCCTTTAATAGTAACGCCGGTTGGACTTCGTGTTCCAAAAATCCGCTCAATAAGGCGGCGTCCATGGAATCCGGCGCGAATTCGCTTAGTCCCGCTATGGCGTTGCCTTGGACAACGTGGCCACCGCGCACTTTGGCCAGGGCATCCGCCTGGGCCGACAATGCGCGGGAGATTTCCACCCCGTGCGGTTCGTAGCGATCTGTGGGCAGCCGCATAAACACCCCGCCGCCACCGCAGCCGATATCGAGAACTTTGCCCCGTTCGAGATGGCTGAACAACAACTTGGTCAATTGGTCGCGTTTGAGGACTTTTTGGCGGAAATGCTTGAACGCCCGGCTCAATCGTTTGGCCAGCGGACGTTCCGCATCGCGCCGCGCTTCCTCTGCGGCGGAAGTTTTTTCCCAGGCGAAATTTTCCTCCAGGTCGGTGTAGCTGGGCGGGTTTTCCAGATAGACAAACCCGCACGTTGCGCAGGTCTTTAAATTCCACGGCGCTTCGCTGTAAGGGTTCACCGGCTGCGCGCGGTTGTCCGTCCCGCACATGGGGCAGTGGCGAAGGGTGGTCTCGGTGGCGGCGGGCATGAAAAAATAAATGTGACGGGACAGGAAGGCAGCGTCAACTGCGAGTGAGGTAAGCCTGGAGCGCCGCGATGACCGGTGCTGCCGGTAAATTCTCCAAAGCCGCGCCACCGGTGGGCGGGCAGTCCAGCGGTTGTACAATCGTGCGCGGGGCCTCGAATATCGGTCCAGTGCGTATCGGATTTGTCGGCCCATAAACAGCCACCACCGGCACGCCGAGC
>CAZCMU010000232.1:0-4449 GCA_964499725.1 uncultured Opitutales bacterium | reverse complement strand
GGCTGAACAACAGGTGCCGCGGGCCCTCGCCGGGTTTCACCATCCCAAACGCCGGCGTGTTCGGCGTAATCTTTCCCGTGTTCGCGTCAAATTTGTACACGTAAATTTTGTCGTTCCCCAAATCGGTGCTCAGCACAAATTTGTTCGACGGATCCACGATGATGCAGTGCGCGTGCGGGCCTTCCTGGCGGGTCTTGTCCGGCCCGGTGCCCGTCTGCTGGTCCGCGCCCGTTTGCGCGCCCAGCGAGCCATCCGGCCGGATTGCCAGCACCGCCACTTGGCCGCTGTTGTAATTCGCCACCAGCGCATACTTCCCCGTCTGGTCCAGGCTGATGTGGCACGGCCCACTGCCGCCGCTGCCCACGACGTTCAGCAGCTTCAGCGCCCCCGTCGCGCCGTCAATCGAATACGCCGCCACTTTGCTGGCATTCTCATAGCACGAGTACAAAAACTTCCCATCGGACGATAACGTGAAGAACGACGGTCCGTCCGCCTCCGCCGCCAGCACCGGCTTCGTCAAGACGCCCGTGTCGCTGTTAAAGTGCCCGAGTGAAATACCCTTGCCCGCACCGCCCTCGGCCGTGCCGTAGTACACATAATAATCCGCAGCGTTCAACCGGGGTAATGTGGCCGCAATCGCAATTGCAGCCAAGCGAAACCAAGCAGAGGGAGTGGGGTGGTGGGGCATGGCCCCCGATGCTGCCAACCCCTTTGTTTTGGGCAAGCCAGAAGAAGAACCCTGCTCTGAGCCGGTCGCAGGAGCTGGGCCTAAGCCTGTCGAAGGGGTCGGGTTTCTCCCCATCCTTCCGTCCTGTAATTCCTTCGCTATTCCCGCTCCACCCCGCTAATAACAGGGATGCCGTTCCCTTTTGCCGCGCACCAGGAACGGCTCCGCAAGTTTTGGTATGCCAATGCGCGCAAAATTGTCATCGGTGGGGTTGGGGGTTCGATTATTGTCGTCGGCTTTGTCACCATCGTGACCCCGGCGCCCTCGTCCCCGGTCTTCGCCCTCGGATTTGCCATCCTCGCCACCGAATTCCTCTGTGCCAAGCGCATCCTCAGACGCGCCAAGGCCTACCTCAAAGACAAACTCCCCACTGCCCACGCCGCCCGGATTGACCGTCTCTTCAGTGCTGTGGCCCGCCACAGCAAACGCATCGCCAGCCTCGTCCACCATCATGTCATCAAGCGCCTCACCCCCCGGCGCAAACGCGTAAAACCCCTGGTGCTGGTCGAAGAAGTTATTCCTGAACCGATCAAAGTAACGCCGCCCTGAGCCTGTCGAAGGGACCTGCTCACAGTCCGGCCAGGCGGCTGTCGGCATCGCCAAAGTGATCCAGCTTTACTCCCATCCGATCCATGAGGCCCAGGTAAAAGCTGCACAATTTGCGGTTGTCGTCACCTTCATTGCTGTAATCAAGCACCCGGCCGGTCGCCAGCGTGCCGCCCAAGCCGCCCGCCGTGATTATCGGCACTCTGCTGTTGTCGTGCTTGGTTCCGGAAAACATGTTGGACATAAACATCAGGCAGGTGTTGTCCAGCACCGTTCCTTCGCCCTCGGGCATTTCATCAAGGCGCTTCGCCAAATAGGCCATCTGGCTCAGATGAAAGCGGGCGATGCTCTCGTAGGCATCCGATGTGTCATTGTGCGAGGCGCCGTGGTGGGCTTCGCGCACATTCAGGAATGGGTAGTAGAGCGAGGAAAGGTCGCGGGCCAGAATCAGGGAAGCCACGCGGGTTTTGTCCGTCTGGAATCCGAGCGCGACGATGTCGCACATCAGGCGCGTGTGTTCGCGCAAATCCTCCGGCAGGCCATTGTCGGGCCGCTTCATGGCAAATACCGGCTGGCCCTTGTCCCGCGCGCGGCTTTCGGCCTTGTCCTTGTCGGCGCGCATCCGGTCTATGCTCTTTTCAACATCGCGCACGCTGCTCAAATACTCATCCAGCTTCGCCTTGTCGGACGAGCTGATTTGCCGGCTCAGTTTATCGGCCCGGTCCTTTACCCGGTCCAGCACGCTGATGTTGCGCAGGCTGCCGCTGTTTTCGAACAAGCTGTCAAAAGCCAGCGAAGGGTACATTTCGTTCGGCACGGGCGAATCCGCGCTTTGCCAGGAAATGTGCGAGCTGTAGGCATTGGAAAAGTTTGACTCGTGATAGCCGGTCATCGGCTGTTCACAGGCCAGCACCATGCTGGGCTGCAGCGTATCCTGCCCGATATGGTTGGCGATGACCTGGTCCATGCTCGTTCCGCTATGGATGATGGCGCCTTTGGCAAAGGGCACGCCGGAGAGCAGATTGCCCGTTTGCGCCGGGTGGATGCCCTGCTTCGTCGCCTTTTTGTTGAACAGGCCGTCAATGACATTGATCTTCCCTTTCAGCGTCTCCAGCGGCGCGAGCGTCTTGCTTAATTGCATGTCGGCGCCGGCCCCCTTGGCCCACCATTGTTCGGGGTTGACGCCGCAGCCCATGAACAACACGCCAAAGCGCTTGGGAAATGCCGCCGCCAAGCCGGTCTCAGCCGAGGTGCTGGCGGCGGAGGCCGTGCCAAATCCGGGCAGCGATTCGAGATACGGCAACGCCATCGTCACCCCCACGCCCCGGAGGAAGGTTCGACGCGAAAGATTAAACCGGCGTCTGCTATGATGGGGAGGGGTATTCATCATGGTCATTTTTCCGCGACCTCGTCCTGACCTCGCTTGCTTAAAAACTGCCGGCTGGTGACGATGGAGTCAATCATGTTATCGAACCGATAATCGTTCGCGGCCAGCTTGGCGCGCATGTCCTGAACCAATGCATCATCCGTCAAAATCAGACTGCGTCCGAGCGCGTAGGCCAGCAGTTTGCGGCACAGATTATCCACAAAGTCATCTTGCCGGGCGTCATGGATGTACTGGCGCAAGCCGACGAGTCCCGTCCCCTGGCTCCCGCCAGGAAAGGTCGCGCTCGCGTCCACCGGGCGGCCGGCCAGGTCTTTGTCCCGCGTTTCCCCCAGCGGGCCATAACCTTCAAACACCAGCCCCAGCGAATCAAAGCGCGCGTGGCAGGCGGCGCAATTGGGGTCCGCGCGGTGCCGGGCCAGCATTTCGCGCAACGGCAAATCCAGCTTCGCTTCATCGTGCGGCAGTTCCGGCACCACCGGCGGCGGGGGCGGTATGCGTTCGCCCAGCACGTTCTTCACCACCCAATTGCCGCGCTTGACCGGGCTGGTGCGCAAGCCCGGGGCGTTTTTCGTCAGGAACACCGCCATCGGCAACAATCCACCGCGATTATAGGCGCTCGCGTCTTCAATCCGCACCCAGTTGTCCGTCCGATTGTCCGCCATCGTAATCCCGTAATGCTTGGCCAGAACCGGATTCACAAAGGTGTCCTTGGCGAACAGAAAATCTAGAACCGGGCGGTTGTGCTGAAACACATCCATCATAAAGCGAACCGGTTCCTCAAACATCGCGTCGCGCAAATCACTCGTGAAATTCGGATAGCGATCCTTGTCCACCGTCCCGATTTCTTCAAAACGCCGGAAGTCCAGCCAGTTGCCGCCGAACTCCACCGCCAGGGCTCGCGCGCGGGAGTCTTGCAGCATCCGCTTCGCCTGGGCGGCCATCACTTCCGGCTTGTGCAAGTCGCCCTTCGCCGCATGGGCGAGCAATTCTTCATCCGGCAGGCTGGACCACAAAAAATAACTCAACCGGCTCGCCAAATCATAATCCGACAGCGCATGAATCCCCGGGTCGGCTTCCCCGAGGTCAATCCGGTAGCACATATCCGGCGATATCAGGATGCTCACGATGCACTCCCGCATCGCCGTTTCATGGTCGAGCCCGTCCTTCTCCCGCAGCGACCGGTAATACGCCAGCAAATCGTCCTTCTCGTCTTGGGCGAGCGGCCGCCGGTAGGCCTTGGCGGCAAATTGGGCCAGCGCCGCCAGGTGGCTCGGTTCGGCGTCAACCTTGGCCTTTTCCACCCCGCGAATCACCTGGTTGGTCCATTCAAAATAATCGCTCACGGCTTTGACCGCCACGTCGCTGCCGCCCTGCGCCAGCACCAGGTATTTTTTCTCCAGCTCCTTGATTTTGACCTCCGACGAGACTTCTTTGTCTTCCGGCTGCGCAGTGGCGGGCTTTTCTCCCGCCGTGTCCACGCCGGCGTTGCCCACCGCTTCGCCAAAACTGGCGAACTGGACATACATGCGCTGCGTGGTCGAGGCGACAAAGTCCATCTCCTCCCACATTTCATCCAGGGTTTTTTGCTGCTGGCCGTCGAGGAGCAGCTCGTACAACGGCTCGTCATCGCGGAAGTACCCCATCACGTTGTGGAAGCCCGCGCTCAGGTAGCGCCCCTGGTCCTTCGACGTGTCAAAATAGTTCCGCCCGCGCTGCTCCTTGTAAAACATGTCTGGAAACACGCTGCAAAACCGCCCAAATGCCGCCTCGTATTCCGCGCGCTGCCCTG
>CAZCMU010000231.1:0-4473 GCA_964499725.1 uncultured Opitutales bacterium | reverse complement strand
ATGATCCAGTGGGACGGCGAGGAACTCGCGCGCCTGATGAAAAAGCAAATTGACCGCGCGACGAAGGCCGACGAAGTCCGCCCCCGCGAAGGCGTGCGGATGCTGGAAATGTATGAGGAACTGTTGCGCGACAAAACTTATTTGAATCCGCGCGCGAAATCGAAGCCGAAGCGGAAGCGGTAGTGGAGGTGTCGGCTAAGCGTACGCTACTCCGCACTCGCCAGCAGCCACAATACATCTGATAGCCGGTTGAGGTATTGGAGGATTAAGTCAGCAACGTTTGCGCCGGTGGCGCGAAGGGAAACGCAGTCCCGCTCAGCCCGGCGGCACACCGCACGCGCAAGGTGTAAGTGCGCGTGGTGCAGGCTTTCCCCCGGTGTGTCCCAGCCTTGCGCGGGTTTTTTGCGGGCTTCCAATTCGGCGACCAGCGCGTCGAGCCGCGCCAAATCCTCAGGTTGCAAGCGCTGGAGTTTGGAGGCCAGCAAACGCGGGCGGTCGGCATCGTCGGTGGAAAGCTCGCCCATGAGGCCGATGAGGCATTGCTGTTCGGCAAAAATAATGGCGGCAACCTTCACGTCGCTGGCCGAGGCCCGGGCCAGACCCAGCGCGGCGTTCAATTCATCCACCGCGCCGGCGGCAAGGACGCGCGGGTGGTTTTTGGGCACCCGGCGGTTGAACATCAACGCGGAGGTCCCGTCGTCGCCGGTGCGGGTGGCAATGGACATCAACTGAACGAGCGGCCGCAGCCGCAGGTGTTGGCGGCGCGGGGGTTTTTCACTTCAAAGCCCTTGCCGTGCAGGCCGTCGTCAAAATCAACGGAGGAGCCGTCAATGCGTTCGAGGCTGGCGCTATCAATCAGGAAGGCGATGCCTTGCGATTCCATGCGAGTGTCGCCATCCTTGGCCTCGTCAAAGGACATGCCGTATTCCGAGCCCGAGCAGCCGCCGGTGGAAACAAAGAGGCGCAGGAGCTTGCCCTCCGCGCCACTATCGCGCTGAAGCTGAAGAATGCGGCGGGCCGCGCTGTCGGTCAGGGAAATCATGTCCGACAGTATGGGGGAAAGGCGCGTAATTGTCAACGCGCCACCCTCGGGGAATAAGGCTACAGCAAGAATCATGCTCGTTTTGAGAAAAGAGTTGCGAACCCGGTACTTAAACGCTTGATTGAACTTCGTGCAAAAGCTGAAGCATATTTTTAACGAGATCCATTACGAGATCGTTCGCTCGATTGCCGAGGGGGGGATGGGCATGGTGCTGGAAGCCCGCCAGCAGGGCACGGACAACTTTAACAAGCAGGTCGCCATCAAGCTCATCCGCGAGGAATATTCGGCGATTCCCGAGTTCCGCAGCAATTTTGTCGGCGAAGCGCGCCTAGTGGCGGACTTGATCCACACCAACATAGTGCAGACGTACCACCTCGGGGTCATTGGCGGGCAGTATTACATGGTCATGGAGTTCGTGAACGGAAAAAACCTCGAGGAATTCATCGTCAAGCACTTGGAGACGAAACAGAAGATACCGGTCAGCATGGCGGTGTTCATTATTTCACGCATCTGCCGCGGCCTCGCCTACGCCCACCAGAAGCGCGACAGCCAGGGGCGCCTGCTGGGCATCGTCCACCGCGACGTGAACCCGAAGAACATCATGCTGGCCAGCGAAGGGGATGTGAAGCTGACGGACTTCGGCATCGCGAAGGCCCTCGACCTGATGTACAATGAGGAAGGCGAGGTCATCGCGGGCAAGGACGAGTACTTGTCACCCGAACAGGCCAAATGTGAAGTCACCGACGCCCGGGCCGACCTTTTCGGCTGCGGCATCGTGCTGGCGGAGATGCTGTGCATGCGCAACATCTTCGAGGGCGAGAACACCGACGCCACTCGGGAAAACATCCTGTCCATGGTGCTGCCCGACTTTACCAAAATGCACGAAGGCGTGGACGCGAAACTCAACGCCATCTTACACAAGACGCTGGCCCGGCCGCGCGAAGAACGCTATCAGAGCGCCGCCGAGCTGCTCACCGCCCTCGAAGTCTACCTTTACAGTGATGGCTACGGCCCGACCAACGAAAAGCTCGCGGATTATGTGCGCGAACTTTACGGACCCCACGGCGCCACTGCCAGCCACCGCTGGATGCATAAGAACACCAAGTAACCGGTCAAGCGGATCGCGATAAAGCAGGGGTAACATGGCGCACCAAGGTTTTCATCAAGTCCAAAAGCTCACCCAAAGCCAGGTTCTGGCGCCGCAACTGCGCCAGTCGCTAAAGATTTTGCAAGCCCCGGCGCTGGAGCTGCGCCACGCCATCCTGGAAGAGCTGCAGAACAACCCCCTGCTCGAAGAGCTGCCCATGACCGGCGTGTCCCTCGACCAGCCGAATGAGGAGCACGACGCCGAACGCAACGGCGAGAGCGATGACGCCCCCGACAACAAGGAGGAAATGCGGTTCCAGCAGGACTTTGAAATCCTGCGCAAACTGGACGAGGACTGGCGCGACCACTTTCAGCAGGCTAACAGCCAAAACCCTTTCACCAAGCAGGATGCGGAGCGACGGCAGCATTTCTTCGACTCGCTGGTGAGCGAAACTTCGCTGCAGGAGCACCTCCTGCAGCAGGCGGAACTGACCGATGGCAACAAACAAGTCGGCGAGGCGTTGCGCTACCTGGTGGGCAGCTTGAATGACCAGGGGTTTTTGACCACGGGGGTGTCGGACGTGGCCCTCTTGTCCGGCCTGCCGCTGAAGACGGTTCAGGAGGCGGCCGATCTGCTCAAGACCTTCGACCCGCCGGGCATTGGCGCGGCCAACGTGCAGGAATCGCTCATTCAACAACTTAAAATGCGCGGGCAGGGCGACGGCCTGGCGGTCGCGATTTTGCGCAACCATTACCCGTTGCTGCTGCGCCGGCGCATCCCGGAAATCGCCCGGAAAATTGGCGCCGATATCGAGGAGGTGCAAGACGCCCTCGAGGAAATCGCCACGCTCGACCCCGCGCCGGGCCGGCGGTTTGGCGAGGACACCAATCGCGTGGTCGAACCGGACGTGCGCGTGGAGCAGGACGGCGACCGCTGGGTCATCACCCTCAACCGCGAATACATTCCCCAATTGCGCTTGAGTTCCACCTACAAGGAACTGCTGGCCAAGGAGAGCCTCTCGACCCAGGAAAAGGAATATATTTCCGAAAAGATGCGCTCGGGAAAATTTCTCATCAGTTCCATCGAGCAGCGCCAGCAAACCATCGAGCGCATCACCCGTGAAATCCTGAAGCAGCAGAAGGACTTTTTTGAGCACGGCGTGGCCAAATTGCGGCCACTGACGATGAACCAGGTGGCGCAAGCCGTGGGCGTGCACGAGACGACTGTCTCGCGCGCCATTGCCAACAAGTACATCGCCACCCCGTGGGGCGTGTTTGACTTCAAGTTTTTCTTCACCCCCGGCTACACGGCGGAAAACGGCGAGACGCTCTCCAACACGAGCATCAAGGATCGCATTGCGCAAATTGTGGCGGAGGAGAACCCGGCCAAGCCGTTCAGCGACCAGGGCATCGTCTCCATCCTCGGCGAGCACAACGTCCAGATTGCCCGCCGGACGGTGGCGAAATACCGGGAGGAATTGGGCATTTTGCCGACAAATTTGCGGCGCCGGTATGGGTAAAGCCGCGGCAATTTAAGCTCGCCCATTTTGTTCGGCGCAAAATTGTGGCGCGAGCACATCACCGCCGTTTTTAGATTTTTGAAAAATTAGGATGAAAAAGTCCAAAAAGTGCATATATTTGGGGGGCTTTGTTGGGCCATTTGCAGACTAACCTGTTCAGCGGGTTGAGCCAAAAAAGCACCTTCGCTTTTTTGATTCTCAGCCGGTTTGCTACAGTGCATAAAGTGCAAAAGCCATCTATGGTGGCAACAACGACTTCCCTCTGTTTTATATTTTTGCCATGGGGCGCATTGGAAAAAATAAAACGCTGGTTAGCATCAGCATACCGATTGAATGGCGGGAGCAAATTGACCGCCGAGCTACCGCATTGAGTCTCACGCGGGCCGCCTATGTGACCATGATCCTTGAGCAATGGTGGGCCAAAGGCTGCCCGGCCATCAGCGAGCCCGACCGGTTGATGCAGATCAACGCCAAGCCCACCGGTTCCTCGGCCAACTTTGCGGAAAGGGACCCAACGGCGGCGCAGAGCACCCAGGAAAAGATTTCGGCCTTAACCAAGAAAACCAAGCAGTCTTGATTTTATTCTCATGCATTTACAATGGCACACCACCATTTCTGCGGGATTGATCAAACTCCGCAGCACTCCGGCGATGGAAGCGGGCCTGGTTGACTGCGTTTGGGAAACGCCGGACGCAATCGCGCCCCCAGACCAAGAGCCGATGGATAACTCCGCATGAAATCGAAAAAGCCTTTACGGAAACCAACCTTGCAGCATCGGGTGACTGACGCCAAAACGGGTGTCATCGTAGAGATTTTTGCATTTAG
>CAZCMU010000230.1:0-4573 GCA_964499725.1 uncultured Opitutales bacterium | reverse complement strand
GCGGTGGGCAGCGCATTGGCCCCGGTCAGGCCCAAGTCGGCCGTCCATGCTGCAAAGGTGGTGGGCGCGGCGAGGCTGACGCTGCCGGAGGAATCCAGTTGGGAAAGGTTCCAATCGAGCCCACTACTCAGCGTCGGTAAAACAATATCAGCAAAAGAGCCGGAAAAAGCGCCGACAACTTGCAGGAGATTAAAACTGTTAGCCAGCATAGGCGCGAAGCCATTGATGAGGTTGAGGGCAAACAAGCCATTGAGCGAGAGATTGCCGGCGACATTTACCGTGCTGTATTGCGTGCCTTGCACGCTACCCCCAAGTTGGAAATCCACAGCGGCGTTGGAGGCAACGGTTAGATTGGAGCCAAATGACAAAAGGCCTGCCGCGCCGATGCTGCCCGGTAGCAAGGTGCCATTAATGGTGACATTGCCGGCGATGGTGCCGCTTCCAGCGAGGGTCGCATTGGAGGCAACAGTCACGGTACCTGTACCAGTCACATTCCCCACGCCATTATATGCGACAATCAGCGTGCCCGCCGAAACAATGGTTCCCCCGGTGTAGAAGCTGGCACTGGACAATGTTGCGCTGCCTGATGATGATTTGGTCAAAGCGCCACTGCCAGCTAATGCGGCGTTGATGTTGCCGCTTTGAACCAGGTACCCATGAGTGGAAGAGAGCGTGCCATTGGTCAGCGTGCCTCCGGAAATGGTGAAATTGCCCACGGTTTTTGATCCCGACCCCAGGTCCAAAGTGCCGCCAGTAATGGTCAAATTGCTTGTGGTGCCGCCGGTGCGTCCACTGCCAAGCAATAGCAAGGTGCCGTTGGCGACGGTGCTATTGCCGACATTATTGTTCACCCCGGTCAGAGTCAAAACACCACTGCCTATTTTCACGAAAGAGCCAGCGCCGGAAAACAGGCCGGTATAAGTGGTGCTTTGATCGTTGGTACCGACCGAAACAACGCCGCTTGCGGCCCCCAGAGACAGGGCTTTGTTGCCACTCAAACCGCCCAAGGTATAGGCGGGAACGAGGCTGACCAGGTTCCCGCCTGTGGTATTGTAACTCAGCGTGCTGTCTTGCAGCGCCAACGAATTGTTTATCGTCAAATTGGAATTGGCTGCGATTACCGTGCCACCCGAAAAAGTATTGGCGCCGGACAGAATGAGACTAGCAATGGCATTCCCGCCCGTCACATTGAGCGCGAGCGTTTTGCTGGCTCCATCGGCGATGACTCCAGCCATGGTTACATTACTTGCCGCATTAAACGCCAGGTTCAGGGTGGTGGTGCCAGTGCCGGCACTATTATCGGTGATGACGCCGCCAGTGCCCGAGAGGTTGTTCAGGGTGAGATTGAATCCGTCGAGATCCAGGGTGCCGCCATTAACGGTGACCGTGGGATTAAAGGCCGGCGAAGTGGTGCCCAAGCCCAAGGCATGGAGGTTCCCTATAATGAGCGCACCGTCATTTATCGTGGTTCCCCCGCTGTAAGTGTCATTACCATTCAAAGTCAACGAACCATTGCCGACTTTATCCAAAGTTGTAGAGCCCTGAATTCGCCCGCTATAAGCCGTCGAGAGGTTATTTCCGCCGATAACATAAGTCGTGTTGCCTGTGGACGCTAGATTAGCCAGAGATCCCCCCGTCAGGGCGCCTAGCGTAATGGTCGAGTTGCCAGAGCCCCCCGGGGCAACCGTTACATTTGAGGAGCCGAGGGCGAGTGTGAAATTCGAATCACCGAAGTTGCCACTGAGGTTCCCGAAGTCCAAAGCGGTGGAGGCTCCGCGGTTTTGCACCGACAAAGTACCATTAAAGGAACTCAAGATGTTGGTGCTGCCTGCGCCAAGGAATATCTTGTCGTTGCTTCCATTCCCGGCAACCGCCAGCGTGGCATTGCCACTGATGGCGCCGGACAAAGTTGTTAGCGATCCGAAATTGCTTCCGGTGAAAATGGTTCCGTTCACCGCCATGTTTAGCACGCTGGCAATATTACCCTGGAATTGGAAAAAAAATTCATTGGAGCCAAAAGTCAAGTTGCCCCCGTTAAACGTGATTGGGCCAGTACCTGCGGCGGTGGCGTTTCCAATCCCCAGATTGCCGCTATTCACTACCACGCCGCCGGTGAAGGTGTTGGCATGAGTGAGGTCGAGCGTGCCATTGCCGTTGATGGTCAGGCCAAAATTACCACTAATTAATCCGTCAATTTCCAAGGTGTTGGCAGTTAGGTTAATGGAGGGGCTGGCACCCAGGACCACCGACCCGGAACCCATGTCCAAATTATTGCTTCCAACAAAAGTAAAATTGCCGTTCCATTGTTCGTTTGGTGAGAACGGATTAAACCCCTGAAAAGTGGAGGTGGTATCCAAGGCGCCGCCATTGATGATCAGACCGCCGAAGCCAGGAACAGTGGCGGGGCCATTCCAAATCAAGGTTCCGAAATCGAGCACCACGCCGCCAGAATTGGTTAGAAAAGTGTCGAAAGGAATGGTTAAACGGCCGGCGCCAGCCTTGACAAGCGATCCAACTCCGGAAAATGAGGTATTTACGGTTTCGGAAACCCCCGCCGCTGGCGCAGCAATCAATGCAACGGCGGCGCCACTGGCATTGGATAATGAAACAGATCCACCGGTTATGCCCGCCACAGTTGCGCTGCTGATATTGCCGAAAACCAACCCGCTATTATTGTCATTGATGAAACTGTTTTGCAGCGCGGCAGTGTGGTTTAAAATCAATACGCCGCTATTGATATTGGTATTGCCGGAAAACGTATTGGCCGCGTTCAAGACCATTGTGCCACCGGCGCCGGATAGAGTCAGGCTCACCGGATTGCCATTATCGGCGATGACCGAGGAAACATTGATGGTGCTATTGGCCGCCAGCAGGGCCACGAGTTCGTTGCCGCCACCAGTGGTCAAGGTGCCGCCGAAGATGCCATTGGTCGAATTTGCCACTGCCAGCAGGCCGCCTGTGCTCAGGGCCAAAACACTGCCGTTATTAATGGTGAGGGTTGCGTTGCCGGCCAATTTTAAGGTGTTGATCGTTAAATTCGACAGATTGGCGCTTGGATTGGCGCTCACACTTACATTATCGGTCGGTTGCCAATTGGCGGGGTTGGGGTCGGTCTGGTAGCTGGCGAGGGCGATGACATTACCCCCGCTCAAATTGGCCCAGTCGGAATTGTTCACCGAGACGAAAGCGGTGCCGTTGAGGTCGGTGATAACACCGTCTTCCAAACCGGGCGGATTTACGCTGAGATTCCCCGTGGTTGCCGGATAAAAATTCAAAGTTGCGCCGGATACGCGGGAGAGATTGCCAAGGGCGAGGTCCATGGAGCCGCCGCTGCCGGAAATGGGCGAGATCGTATTGGCACCTGCGGAAATCGTGGTTCCATTAAAAGTCTGGCTATTGACCGTCCCTGCTAGGCCATTCAGGAGCAAATTCGCATAACTCAAGGATAGTGCCGACGCGCTGCTGATGATATTCGTGGCCGGTGCACCAGCGATGGAAAAATCAAGCGTCATGGTGCCAAATGACAGTTGCGTCGCACCGGTATAAGTGTTGGCGGCGGCCAGGGTTACGGCATTTTCTGCGGTAAGGCTGCCATTGCCACTGATGACATTGGTGAAAACCTGACTGGAGGTTGAATTAGGAGCAAGGAAGAGACTGGCATTGTCCACGATGTTCCCAAGAACCGAGCCGTCAGCGCTATAATTTCCCAGTTGCAGGGTACCGGAGTTGATGAGTGTGCCGCCAGAATAGGTCGTCGTGCCATCGATGGAGGCAAAGCCATTGCCCGTCATGGTCAGGCCGCCCGAGCCGGTCAAATTGGCGGAAATATCACCTCCCTGCAAATTATAGCCGCCCGTTGAGACGAGGGTGCCGTTGGTAATTGTGCCACTGACCAAGGTAACATTGGCTACGGTTTGCGTGGTGGTGCCCAAATCCAAAACTCCACCGCCAATCGTTAGGCCGCCGGTCGCAGCCCCCATGGTGCCGTTACCGCTAATCTGGAGGGTTCCGCTTAGAATGGTGCCTCCACTGTAGGAATTGTTGCCGGTTAGAGTTACTGGGCCAAGTGAAGGCACGGTCAGCGTTCCGGAGCCACCCAAATTGGCACTGATCAGGCTGAATTCTTCTACCGTATAACCGGCAGTGGAAATAAGGGTCCCGTTGGTAAGATTGCCTGAGGAAAGAGTAAGATTGCCCACCGTTTGATTAGTGCCGCCAAGATCCAAGTTGCCGGAACTAATGTTCAAAAGGCTCGTGGTTGGCCCCAAGGTGGCATTGGCCCCGAGCTGCAGGGTGCCTCCGCTAATGTTGGTGCCGCCGGTGTAGGTATTATTGCCCAAAAGGACAAGGGTACTACTGCCCCCCGTGTTCAGCGCGACATTACCGCTGATCACTCCGCCCACCGTCAGGGTGCCATTGGTAACATTGATGGTATTATTGCCCGACAGGATGACATTGCCCATGCCAAGATTTAAATTATTCGGCCCGGCATAAGTAAATGTCCCGCCCGTCCAATTAATGGGATTATTCCCGCTCAGCGTTATCGAATTCCCTGAGTTATTATAGAGGTTGA
>CAZCMU010000229.1:0-4614 GCA_964499725.1 uncultured Opitutales bacterium | reverse complement strand
CCCGACGCGCTCGAATTGCTGCGCGGGAAGTCCGCGCGCCTGCAAGGCCACCTGCAGACTCTGCTCACCCTCGTGAAAGGCCTGCCCCTCACCTACAACCGCGATTTGCAGGAGGACAAGCCGCCCGTGTTCGATGCGTTTGATCAGCTTTCGCTGGGGCTCAACGTCCTCGCCTGCACCATTGACGGCCTAAAGGTCAACGCTGCCGCTTGCGCCGCCGCCGCGAGTGATCCCTTGCTCCTCGCCACCGACTTGGCCGATCATCTCGTGCGGCAACGCCTGCCCTTCCGCGACGCGCACCACGCCGTGGGCGCGCTCGTGGCACTCGCCGAAAAACTGGGAACGACGCTCGATAAAATTCCTGATGCGGCTGCGCGAAAAATTGCGCCCAAACTTGGGAAAAATTGGCGCGAAGTATTTGACGTATCGCGCGCGCTCAGCGCCCGCGAAAAGCCCGGCATGCCTGGGCCTATACAAATCGCCGCGCAAATCGAGCGGTGGAAGAGTGCGCTGAAGGGTTAAGCGGTCGTTGACAAACCGTTTTCGCCGTCATAAGTTTTTACCACTCATGAACCAGTCCGTGTTCCGCCATTCGCTTGCGCCCCGCGCTGCCTTCGTCGTCGTGATGAAGATAGCCGCCGCGTGGCATATGGCGGTTTCGACCGGGTTCTGAGGCTCTCTTTATTTTCCTCATCAACCCGTCGAGCGACCAGCCGGCGGGTTTTTGCTTTTCACACCCGCCGATGTTCGCCGACTGCCGCCGCCACCCGTCATGAACATCACCGCACCCAATCCCGCTCCGTCACGCGCCAAAGTCGTCACCGCCTTTGCAGCCGTGTACATCATCTGGGGTTCAACCTATCTCGCCATCCGGGTCGGCGTGGCGGTGTTTCCGCCATTTTTATTGGCGGGCATTCGTTTTTTGCTCGCGGGCGGTTTGCTCCTGGGAGGTCTAGCCTGGCGCGGGATGCGCCTGCCCAATGGGTGCCAATGGAGGGAGGCCGCCATCACCGGTACGCTGCTTTTGCTCGGCGGCAACGGCATTGTCTGTTGGGCCGAGCAAACGGTCAATTCAAGCCTCACTGCGCTGATCCTCACCACTACACCCATTTGGTTTGCGTTGTTCGACACCGTGCGCCCCGGCGGGCGATGCCAGCAATTTAATACCCTGCTCGGCATCGTTGTGGGTTCTACGGGCGTTGTGCTGCTGGTGTTCGGCGCGTCTTCGCATGGTCCTGGCAACACATCTTTGCCGGGCATTTTCGCCCTGATTGCCGCCTGCGCGTTTTGGGCTGGCGGTTCCCTCTATAACAAATACCACACGGAAAGCATTTCGCCCTGGATGGCCACGGCGGCGCAGATGCTCTGTGGCGGCGTGGCCAATACGCTCGTAGCACTCGCCTGCGGCGAATGGCAATCCTTCCACCCGGCACAGGTGACGCCCATGGCGCTGCTCGCGTTGGCCTACCTAATCATTTTCGGCGCGATAGTTGGTTTTAGCGCGTATATTTGGCTCCTCGGCCATTGCGCTCCCGCCAAAGTGTCTACCTATGCGTATGTAAATCCAGTAATCGCCACCTTGCTCGGTTGGCTGATTTTGCATGAGCCGCAGACACCCCTCATCGGCCTCGCGGCGCTGATCATTCTCGGCGGTGTGTTTATTGTGCAATGGCCAACTCTGGCTAAAAGATAATCCGCTCCGTTGGCTGGCCTAGCACTTCAAATACTTCCAATGGCGCGGCTTGCCCTCAGCCAGCCATGCCAAAGTGGTGTCGAGGCGTTTCGCACGGGTCTCGGGACGCATCGCTTCAGTAATCCATTCGATATATTCTCGCCGGTTGGTGGGGCTGAATTTCGCAAACACGTCCGCCGCCTTTTTGTTTTTGCGCAATGCGGCCGCCAAATCCGTGGGCGTTTTGGCCGCTGGTCTGGACTTTGCCGCTGACAGCCGGGCCGAACCGCCGACTGCTCTGAGCTTCGCCGCCGTACGAATGTAGCGCAGCAGCGTTTTATCGTTAGGCAAATCTGCGAATGAGGTAATGCGCCCGAGACTGCCCATCGCCCCCGTGCCGTCGATACCGTCCTGTTTCAACACCGCCCGCATTCCTGAACCCCAGAAGCCGAACGCGCAATGTTCCTTGAATGCCGCCATATTGCAGAGCATCCCGTGATGAAGGAAAAATGGCATGTTCCATTTAACCGCCTCCTCCACTTCCGGACAGCCCTGATGGACTAGTTTGCGCAAATGCCGGAGGATTGGCCGAGCGAATTCCGCCGACTGCACGATGTAGGCATCAACCTTCGGATCGCGGTTTGTTTTCATGTTCCTTACTTAATCCACGCGGTCCAAAAATCCTGCCAGTCGTCGTAGTCGTTGAGCGTTGCGGCATCAGGCGCATTGCACTCGGCGGTCATCGCGCCTTTGTCGAGCACGACCTTGCGTGCCTCTTCCTTGTGATGATAGTGCAGCACCGCTGTGTTGAATTTGGTAATCGTTGCAGCATCGAGCTTCACGCCCGGCTGCTGTTGAATCCATGCTTCCAGCGCGGGATAATTCGGCTTCGTTTGCATGAAAGCCTTAAAGGCATCCACCGGAATATTGATGGCCACGAGCAGCATGGCATCAAAACCTTTGCCCACCCAGTAGCCGTCGGCCAATTGCCCGGTGGCGTCGAGCGAGGCTTTGAGCCACAAACGCGGCAGGTGCAAAATTCCCAACGGACCCGGTACCCGCGAACTGATTAATGGCGGCAGTTTTTTCATGGTGAGAATGAGGTTTGTTTTATTACCGCAGAAAACGCAAACTTCGCAAAAGAATCGAGCCAATACCTTTGCGCCCCTTGCTTCTTTGCGGTAAAAATTCCCCCGTATGCCTTTTTCGGCGCCTCCAACCTCAGCGGCCCCGCCGGCCATCGCCGCGCAAGAGGCCGCCCGCCGCGCTAGTCTGGCCGCGAGCCTGGACAAACTCTATCCAGGGCCGGCGTCCATCATCTTCGAAATCGGCTGTGGCCATGGCCACTTCCTATCCGCCTACGCCGTTGCCAACCCCGAAAGCCAATGCTTGGGCGTGGATTTGGTCACCAAGCGCATCGAGCGCGCCGTCCGCAAACAAACCCGTCTGGGCCTTAAAAATCTGACCTTTCTCAAGGCCGACGCTGCTGAAATCCTCGCCTGCCTGCCTACCCATGTGCATTTGGCCGGTATTTTCGTGCTTTTTCCCGATCCCTGGCCCAAACGGCGTTATTATCACCGTCGTTTGCTCCAAACCACCCTTCTTGACGCCCTGTCCACCCGAGCAAAGTCCGGTGCCTGGCTGGCGGTCCGCACGGATGATTTGCCATTCCTAGATTGGTCTAAAAAACAGATAGACAACAACTTATTGTGGAATATATCCCCCGATGCCCCGTGGCCGTTTGAACATACCTCTTATTTCCAAGAAATCAAAGGCCCTTATCAGTCGCTGGTCGCCTTAAAGTGTTAAGAAAGCATTAACGCCTCAAATCCAGCCAAAACATAACTCCGAATTGAGCCAAGAGAAACGTTCCCAAAACCCAGTAAACCAAGGCATGAAACCGATCGGCCCCCAGCGAACGTTCCCGCAGTTGGGCCGCAGCAATAGACGTCTGTGAGCTTTCCGGCATAGCCTAACTAATAGTCTGACCAGCCATTACTACGCAAGCCCATGTCTGCTCGACGCCGAAACTCTCCTTGGCTTGAATCCACCAATCCTCACTTTGTGTTCTTTGCCTCATTCGCATCAGTTTCCCTAATTGTAACCCAAAGGCCCCTATAATTTCCGCTTAAGCAGGCAAAATCCGGTTGACTACTCCGGAGCAGGCGCGTCATCGTTTCCGCTTCCCCTTTTCCTGGCGTGGCTTTCCACACCGGCCTTATCTTTTTGTCGCTCATATTTATCATGTTTTTGCGCACATTCCGCAATCCCAAGCTTGCCCTGCTGGCGCCGGTGCTCTGGCTGGCGGCGGCCACCCCCGCCTCGGCGGCGGAAGGGGGCGTAAACCCGTCAGCGGAGGAGTTGTTCAACATTGGTGGCCTGCCGGTGACGAATGCGATGGTTACCACCTGGTTTTTCTCGATTGTTTTCATTCTGCTCATCCGCTGGGCCGTGGGCCGGCCCAAGCTCATCCCCACCCGCGGCCAAACCGTCGTCGAAACCCTGGTTGGCGAATTGCGCAGCCTGGTGGAGATGATTGTCGGCTCGCACATGGTGGATAAGGTGTTTCCGCTGCTTATCAGTTTCTTCACCTTCATTTTGATCATGAACTGGAGCGGCCTGCTCCCTGGCGCGGGGACCATCGGCGTTGTGCATGACGAAAACGGCCATCTCACGCTCACCGGGATCTTTCGCCCGGCAGATTCCGACCTGAACACCACCCTGGCGCTCACCATCATTTCCTTCTCGGCGTGGCTCTACTTCGTGCTGCGCTACGCGGGCTTTGGCGTGCTGCTGAAGGACATTTTTGGCAACAAGGCCAGCAAGAAGGACGTGCATATCGCCCTCTATTTTGCCCTCTCTCCGATTTTCTTCCTCGTTGGATTCATTGAAATCATTTCCATCCTGTCCCGCCTGTTGTCACTGTCCTTCCGTCTCTATGG
>CAZCMU010000228.1:0-4645 GCA_964499725.1 uncultured Opitutales bacterium | reverse complement strand
CGAGAATGGCCAGTTCCTTGGCGTCGAGCATGCCATTGTTGGGCAGCGGGAAATTAAGCAGGAGATTGCCGTTGCGGCTGACAATGTCCACCAACATGTCAACGACGTACTTGGGCGTCTTATACCGGGCGCGGGTGTCGTAGTGCCAGTTGCCAACGCAGGTATCCGTCTGCCATGGCCGCGGCCAGATGGAGTCCACCAAACCGCGCTCCACGTCGAGCACGCACATGCCGGAGGCGGAATCCGCCCGGCTTTTGCTGGTGTAAAGCGCCTCAACCTGGCCGCCATGGCGACGCGCACTGGTGTTGTAAAGGTGGGCGACGAGCGCGAGACCATCATCGCCAAAGGGAATCCCACCGTCAGTATAGAGAATGTCCGGCTCGTATTGGGTGACGAGATCCAAGATGCGGTCGAAATAATTTTTCCGCCACGAATCAGGCCCCTGCGTACTCATGGCAATCGCGCCCTTCGCCGGCGCATTCACGACCTTTTGGACAAAGTCCGCCGGCATTGGGCCGTAGTCGTGATAGAGCTCCGAAAATTGGGGATCCTGGCCATCATAGGGCACCCCCGCGAGCGAACCGGCCTTGTCGGCACCGTGCGCCGGGCCGTACCAGCTAAAGCTATTGGAAAGGTGTTCGCTCACCCCGAAACGCAACCCCTGGCTTTGGGCCGCTTTCTGAAAGAGCCCGACAATGTCCTTCTTCGGGCCGCTGGCCACCGCGTTCCACCGAGGTTGATATTTGGAGTTCCACAGGTCGAAATTGTCATGGTGCACGCCCATGCTGACGAAATACTTCGCGCCGGCTTTTTTATAGAGGCCGATGAGATACTCCGCGTCGAATTTATCGGCTTTCCACGAATCAATGACGCCCGCAAAACCCGTTTTGGAAGGGTGCCCGTAATGTTCGAGATGGTGTTTATATTGCGGTTCGCCCTCGATATACATGCGGCGCGCATACCAATCGCCATACTCCGCCGCGGATTGCGGGCCCCAATGGCAAAAGATGCCAAACTTGGCGTCGCGAAACCAATCGGGCACCTGGAAGGATTTGAGCGAATCGCGGCTGGCGGCGAAAAGCCCGGGGGGGATTTGCGGCGCGGTAC
This sequence comes from uncultured Opitutales bacterium, assembly GCA_964499725.1. Classification (GTDB taxonomy): domain Bacteria; phylum Verrucomicrobiota; class Verrucomicrobiia; order Opitutales; family JABDGR01; genus JABDGR01. The sequence goes on along the minus strand of CAZCMU010000228.1, from coordinate 3,538 downwards.
CCGCACTGGGCGCAGCTGCATCCGCCGCGGCGAGCAGCCGCGACGACCAGAGCGGGGCGGTCAGACCCGCGCCGGCGGCGAGGGTGGAGGTTTTCAGAAAAGCGCGGCGACTGAATGGGGTTTTCATAAGGGCCTTCCAATTCGTTGAATTATTTCAGCTTCAGTCCGGTGATTTTCAGCACATAGGCAAAATCACACGGCTTTTCGGCCGGAAACTTCACCTTCAGGCCCTCGGCATCCTGGGTAAATTCGAGGTTGCCGGCATGGCCAAGCAATTCGACCTTCTCGATTTTTCCCGCCGGCAAATCCTTTGCGCCGGTGGCGAGCGAGGTGATGACGGCTTGGTCGCCCGGCCAGTTCATGACCGTCGCATAAAGCGTGTCGCCGTGGGTGGTAAAGCGGATGTCCTGGGGCGCGTAGGCATTGCGCGACACCCCGCCGCCACCCACGCCGTCACCACTCATATTCTGGCCGTTGATGCGGCCGGCAAAATTACCAGCAGCGCGAATCTTCACCATGGCGGCGGCGTCGGCATCCGCGACGGGGCCCTCGCCAAATTTAATCCACGGGCGCGTGGAGTAGATGGCCTCGCCGTTTACGTCGAGCCATTTGCCAATCGCGAGCAGCACGTCTTGTTGCTCCTGTGGAATGGTTCCGTCCGCGCGCGGGGAAATGTTCAGCAGGTAATTGCCGTTTTTGCTGACGTTCTCGATGATCCGGTAGACATAACCGCTGGGCGGCCCCGGCTTGATGCCTTCGACATAGCCGAATTTATCCTGAATGGGGTCATCGGGCTGCCAGACCCAATCCGTCAATTCCATCGGGGCGCGTCCTTCACGCTCATAGTCCATAACCTGGCCGGCGACCCAGGCGGCGGTCTTGGCGCTGATGGTGACTTCCTTGCCCCATTCCTTCGCGCGGTTGTAGTAATAGGCCGCCACGCGGATTTTGAGCGGATCCCATGCATGGTCCGTGTTCATATCGAACCACAGAATGTCGGGATGGTATTTTTCGATGGTTTCAATGCGCTTGGCGACCCAGTCGTGCATGAATTTGACGCGAGCGGCGTTACTGCGATCTGCGGCGCCGTAAAAGGCGGCCCACTTCGGGTCGAATTCATCACTCCCGGGCAGGACGGGAATAAAGACGAAGTGGAAGCTGGAATGGTCGGAGATGCCGGTCTTGAGGCCGACTTTTTCCACTGCTTTGATGAGGTCGCCGTCAAGATCGCGGTGGGGCCCGTAGTTTTTGGCATTGTAGGGATTGATGGCGCTGTCCCAATTGGAAAAGCCGTCATGATGCTCGCCCGGAGCGATGACGTATTTGGCGCCGGCCTTTTTAAAGAGCGCGGCCCAGGCATCAGGATCCCACTTGGCCGCGGTGAACATGGGGAGAAAGTCCTTGTAGCCAAACTTGGTCGGCGGCCCGAAATGCTCGGTGTGCCACTGCATGATGCCGGCATTGCCACCGTACATGTAGCGCACGTACCACTCGCTGCCGTGGGCCGGCACGGAGTAGATGCCCCAGTGCATCATAATGCCAAACTTGCCGTCGCGGAACCAGTCGGGGTCCTTGTAGTTCTGCTGGATGGAATCCCAGGATTCCTGGAACGGCCCAGCAGGGATGGCAGGGATATCTTTCAGCGCGGCAGCGACGAGTTCGGGAGTATCTCGCTTCCAAGCGTCCGTAGTAGCGGGAGCGGCCCCGTTGGTGATGACGCTCGTTTCTTCCACGAGGGGAGCGGCGGCGCCATCCGGCGGTGTCACCGGAGAATCTGCGCTGAAAGCCGGCCCCATGGTGAAGGCAAAAAAGACGGTGGCTAAGCCAATATAACGGTTGTTCTGCTTCAAGTTCATGGTGGGATTTAGGGGTGGGAGTTAAATGAATTAATGCGCTCCTGGATTGCTGCTGGGGTCGGCCAGGGTGCCGGAGCCGCTGTTATCCATGGACGACGTCGCCGAATTCGTGAGCACAACTGGCCCGGCAAATTCGAGCGCAGCCACGGACGCATCCGGGTCGGGCGCGGCGCCGGGGAGCGACACGACCAAGCCGGCATCCGACATGGCCGCAGTAACAGCCCCGCCATTGGCGAGCAATTTGCCGGAAGCCGGCATTTGTTTGAGGCCGGGCAAAAAGATTTTGCCATCCGCGGGCCATAGCCAGACGTGGAGGTAAAGAGTCGTGCGACCGTTGGCTTGAGTTTTTTGCGTGGCGCGACCCCACGGGAGGGGATCAACATAGGGGCCGGCGTCCGTTCCGTAAATTGCCTCGCCATTGGTTTTCAGCCATTTTCCCATGGCCAGGAGGCGGTCCACCTCTGGCTGCGGGATTATTCCCTCCGAGGTCGGCCCGACATTCAGTAAATAATTTCCGCCCTTGCTCGCGATGTCCGAAAGATTATGAATCAATTCCTGCGCGGATTTCCAGCGTTCGTCGGTGGCGTTGAAGCCCCAGGAATTATTAATTGTCATGCAGACTTCGAACTGGCGGCCCAGCGGGTCGGTGGCGATGCGCTGCTCGGGCGTCGCGGTGTCCCCCAGCACGCCGCCGCCGAGGCGATTGTTCATAATGACATCGGGATAAGACGCCACCAAATCGAAGATGGGCTTGGCGCGCTCGGGCGTCATGGAATACTCGGTGTCGAAAAAGAGGTACGCCGGGTGGTATTTGTCCAAGAGTTCGTGAATTTGCGGGGCCGCGATGGTTTTGAGGTAGGTGTCGAAGTCCCCTTGCTTCTGGGCGTCATCCCACGGCTGGGTGTTGCCCGTGCCGCCGCCGAAGTTGTTCCAATCCTGCGATTGCGAATAATAGAGGCCAAACTTGATGCCCTGCGCGCGCACGGCATCGGCGAGAGGTTGCAGTAAATCACGGGCGGCGGCAGAGGCCTTCACGGCGTTCCAGTCGGAATATTTGGAATCATAGAGGGTGAATCCATCGTGATGCTTGGCGGTAATGACCATGTATTTGGCGCCAGCGTCCGCAAAAAGTTTTGCCCAGGCCTGCGGATCGTATTTGGCGGCGGTGAAGTCCTTGGCATATGCCCGGTAAGTCGCTTGGGGCACCTTGGCATTGTTCATGTACCATTCGCCGCGCGCCGGAACGGAGTAAACGCCCCAATGGATGAAAATACCAAAGCGCGCCGCACTGAACCATTTCATGCGGGCGGCGCGGGCCGCCAGCGTTTCATTGCGGACGATCACCGGGTAGGCGGGCAGTTGGGCACCGCCTTCATGGAAAAAGATGCCGGTGTTGGGTGGACCGCCGCGGCCACCGCGCCGGCCACTACCACGCGGGGCAGTAGTTGCCGCCGGCACAGCGTTGGGCGCCAGTGCGGGAGCCGGCGAATCGGCGGAAACCGGCGCGTCCGCCGCAAACGCCGCAGGCAAAACCACAGCCAGGAGAAAAAATACCGAGGGTAATTTGAATTTCATGGGGTAAATGAAAAAATGCTTTTCTCAAAGATGCCCGAAGCCGCATTTTTGAGCCACGAGGAGCACCGACTTGGGGCAGAGTTGAGGTTAGTGGGCTGGATGGTTTT
>CAZCMU010000227.1:0-4651 GCA_964499725.1 uncultured Opitutales bacterium | reverse complement strand
AAAGATGGCTTTAAGGGTCGGCACGGCAATGATAACGAGCAACGCAATCGAAGCGGTGATCAGCCCGATTTCAATCAGCGGGTTGCCGTGACCTTGGGCGGGCATCGGTTTGTTTTCATCGCCGGGTTTTTCACGGAATTTCCAGACCGCGTACGCCATGGTGCCGCCCACCGTCACAAAAATGAACAACGACACCCAAACAGTGATGTAAAACAGGCTCAGTTGGTCGCGCGAGACCAACCCGTGCGGGTCGAGAGTGGACTGCGGGGTTTTAAAGCTGCAGCCAGTCAGGCCCAGGACGAGGGCTGTGGTGGCCAGACGACCCAGTCCGCACATCCAGCCACTACAGGCTTGGTTGGGTTGCCCGCCCCCGCCGGGCAACAGTGGCCGCCGGCTATGGCTGAGGATGGTATTCTGCTTGTTCGACGACATTGAAAACGACCAAATGATTGACACTGCGCCAGAGCAGCGCATTGCACAAGAATTTTTTTTAAAATCCAGCGCCGAAACTTACAAGCCGGAACCCCGTTTGCGGCATCGCTAACAGCAATGCTAATCCGGGTGCTAATGGCAGCTTAACCCTGCGCCAGAAAAGCATTTAGCTCATGGCGGCCGCATCATTGCGCGCCACTTCCGCCGGAGTGGGCTTGGCTGGTGTTGGTTCATCGGATTTTGGCATGACTTCCAATTTTGGCGGGGGGCCGTCGTCTTTCAACAACATCAATAGCGCGGGATCCAGTGGTACGCTCAAAGCACACCCGCTAAAGAGCAGGCCTGATGCAAATAACACGACGAGAAACAGCTTTTTCACAGGTGGGGCATTGCGTGAGGGTGGAAATAAACCCGGGCAAGCGACAATTCTATGACATTGAGGGGTCAAAATGGCAACCACCATTACTTTCGCGCCTAAGCAGGTTGACTTGGTGGTGATTTCCATTCTTCTGAAAGGCTCATGGACGCTTATCGTCAATTTGTCCTGCGGTATAGCGAGGTTTTGGACACCCGTTTGCCCGCGCTTAAAAAAGGACTTCCCAAGCCGCCCGCTCCCGGCGCTAGGGCGCCGGTGGCACTTTTGTTTTCTCCCCATCCGGACGACGAGGTCATCACCGGTGCCCTGGCCTTGCGCCTGCAACGTGAAACCGGAGCCCGCGTCATTAATATCGCGGTCACGTTGGGCTCCAACGCCGCCCGACGCGAGGCGCGCCGGGCAGAGCTGCAAAACGCCTGCGCGATGCTGGGGTGGGAGTTTGAAGTCTTGGGCTGGAAGAATGTGACCCCGGACACGGCGAAGCATGACCCGGCGGTGTGGCAGGGATTCGTCAATAGCATCGTTCAGATCATTCAACGCTGGCAGCCGCGATGGATTTTTTATCCACACGCCGAAGACTGGCATCCTACCCACCGTGGCGTGTCCAAACTCGTGGAAACTGCCTTGGGAAAAGCCGGATTAAAAGCACCTTGCTTTCGGATACAAACTGAATACTGGCAGCCGCACACTTCGCCGAATCTACTCGTCGAGTGCGCGCCAGACTCGGTGGCTCTCCTGGTTGCAGCACTCTGCTGTCATAAAGGCGAAATTGCGCGCAATCCGTATCATTTGACCCTGCCGGCCTGGATGGCCGACAATGTTCGCCGTGGCGCCGAACGTGTTGCGGGGGTTGGCCATGAGGCCCCGAAATTTAAATTCGGCGTCCTTTACCATGTCGAGCCCGGGCTGCCTCCCGGCTGGCACGCCATTCAGGCCGCGACGATGAAGTTGAAGGCGTAAAAGGGGTGGATAACGCCTTTTTCCTCGGCCATTCTTTGAAGAAAGAATGGGGTGATAGACCGGATTTGAACCGGCGACCCCCAGATCCACAATCTGGTGCTCTAACCAACTGAGCTACTACCACCATTACGCCGCATGGGCATTACTCAGCCTGCCCATCTTATTCAGCGAAACGTCAACCATGGGCCAAGCGGACTCTCCTGTCAACGCCAGAGCGGTTGCAAACGCCTGTCTTGCCTTGCCTGCACTGTTTCTTCTTACTGCATCTTCATCACATTATGTCGCTGCTCCATCGCTTCATTGACCTGTTTCTGCACCTCGACACCCATCTCGACCATTTGGTCGGACAATACGGCTCCTTGGTTTATGTGCTGCTTTTTCTGATCGTGTTTTGCGAAACCGGCCTGGTGGTGACTCCCATTTTGCCGGGTGATTCCATGCTCTTTGCCGCCGGCGCGATTGCGGCGCGCGACGGTTCACCGCTCAATCCGGATGTGCTCGTGCCGCTGCTTATTTGTGCGGCGCTGCTGGGGGACAACCTTAATTATTTCATTGGACGAGCCGTGGGGCCACGGGTGTTTACGCGCCCAAAATCTTGGTTCTTCAACCCCGAGTATCTGCACTACACCAGCGCGTTTTACGACCGCCACGGTGGCAAGGCGGTCATCATTGCGCGGTTTGCGCCCATTTTGCGCACCTTTGCGCCGTTTGTGGCGGGCATCGGGCAGATGCGCTACCGGCGTTTTCTGGCTTTTTGCATCACCGGCGCGGCCTTGTGGGTACCGGCTTTTGTGCTCGCGGGCTATAAATTTGGTGAGAGTACTTTCGTGAAGAAAAATTTCCACATCGTCATCCTGGCCATCATCGTCATTTCGCTGCTCCCGGCGGTATTGGGGTTCCTCAAGGCTCGGATAGCCGCCAAGGCCGAAGGCGCGCGCGGTGAGGGGATTTGAAGATTATTTTTGCCGCGGCGTAATTTTCGTGTGACGTTGCCACCATGCCCGCCCCCCGCTCATCGAAGACGCCTGCCACCATTCCCGTGGCCTCTTCCGGCGAGCCTACAGCGGGCCTGCCCGGTGCGGACACGCCGATGCTGCGGCAATACTGGGAGCTGCGCCGCCAGTTGTCCGCCGATACTTTGCTGCTATTCCGCCTCGGCGATTTTTATGAATTGTTTTTTGACGACGCCACCCAGGGCTCGCGCCTGCTGGGGTTGACGTTGACGCAACGCCAGGGCCACCCGATGGCGGGCATCCCTTACCATGCTGCACCGAACTACATCAAAAAACTGCTCGATGCCGGGCGAAAAGTCGCCGTGTGCGACCAGACGGAAACCCCCAAACCCGGCAAGCTGGTCACGCGCGCGATCACCCGCGTGCTTACTCCGGGCACGATTTTAGAAGACCATCAATTGGAAGCCAGTCGGCCGCATTATCTGCTGGCGTTGGCAGGCGACAAGTCTGGCTTACACGCGGCCTGGCTCGATTTGACCACCGGCGATTTTCAGATTGCGAGCGATCGTGAACCAACCCGCTTGTGGCCGGCCCTGCACGCGCTTGACCCGCGCGAAATATTAGTGCCCGAATCTTTAGTCGAGAATAACGATTGGGGCGAGGCGTGGCCAAACCTGCGCGCCAATCGCCCGGTGTCGCCGCTGCCGGATTTTCAATTCGAGCGGGCGCCGGGCGCGCGTTTGGTCAAGGAAACGCTCGGGGTGCTTAATCTTGACGGATTCGGCATGGGTGACACGCATCCCGCCCTCGGATGCGCGGGCGCGCTCGTCGCTTATGCCACCGACACGTTGTGTGGCCGGCCCGCCAATTTGCGGCAACTGCGCGAATTTCTCCCACGAGATGCTTTGCTCCTGGATCCGGCCACGCTGCGCAATCTCGAGGTGCTGCGGTCCGCGCGCGGCGGGCGCGAGGGAACCTTGCTGCAATCGGTTGATGCAACCTGTACCGCGCCGGGCGCGCGGTTGCTCGAACAATGGCTGGCCGCGCCCTTGCTCGATTTGACGGAATTACGCCGCCGTCAGCTTTGCGTGGGGGCCTTTGTCGAGGAACCGGGTTTGGCCGCCGAAACGCGGGAGGGCCTCGGTGCGGTGCGTGATTTGGCCCGCATCCTTTCGCGCCTCCAAAACCGGCTGCGGCACCCGCGCGAACTCTCCGGCGTGAGGGAAACGTTGCGGGTTTTACCAGAAGTGCGTGCCACTCTCACCGCTTTGCCCACGCCGGCGAACAATTTGGCCGAACGCATCCCCGCGTTCACGACTTTGGCGGAACTTTTGGAAAAAGCGCTGGCTGACGAGCCGCCAATCGACCCCAAGGACGGCGGCATCATTCGTGATGGTTATGATGTCGAACTTGACCGTTTGCGCAATTTGTCCCGCGGACACAAAACGTGGTTGTCCGATTTTGAACACGCCGAACAGGATCGCACCGGCATTAAAAACCTCCGCGTTCGTTACACCGGTGCGTTTGGCTATTACATCGAAATCACCAAATCCAACCTGGCCAACGTGCCGGCCGACTACATCCGCCGACAGACGATGACGAATGCCGAACGGTTCGTTACCGATGAATTGCGCCAGCGCGAAAAGGAGATTCTCCATGCGGAGGAAAACGCCCTGGCGCGCGAAGAGGACTTGTTTCGTGCATTGGTGGAGGCCGTGCTGGCCGAGGCGGACAACCTGCGCGCCGCCGCCGCGGCGCTCGCCGAGGCCGACGTGTTGCAGGGCTGGGCCAAAATTGCCCGGGAACGTGATTTCTGTCGGCCGGACCTGGACCTGAGCGACGTGCTGGAGATTGATCAGGGCCGCCATCCCGTGGTCGAAATGATTTTGCGCGAGAGCATCGAAGGCCTCGCGGGCAGCCGCGCATTTGT
>CAZCMU010000226.1:0-4662 GCA_964499725.1 uncultured Opitutales bacterium | reverse complement strand
CGCCACCGGCCAGATCGGCGCGCCGCTGGACTTTTTCTCCTTCCACGCCAAGGGCTCGACCCCCGGCATGGTGCAGGGCCACGCGCGCATGGGCATCGGCAACCAACTCCAGGCCATTAACGGCGGCTTCGACATCGCCGCGTCGTATCCCATCACGAAAGGCGAACCCATCGTCATCGGCGAATCCGACCCCGACGGTTGCGCCGCCTGCAACAACGAGGCGTTGAAGGCCTACCGCAACAGCTCCGTCTATGCGACCTACACGGCGGCCTGCATCGCGCGGGAGTTTGAGCTGGCCGACCGCCATGGCGTCAATTTCGAAGGCGCGCTGACTTGGGCGTTTGAATTTGAGAACGAGCCGTATTTCTTCGGCGAACGCGTGCTCGCCAGCAACGGCGTGGACCTGCCCATTCTCGATGTGTTCCGCATGTTTGCCAAAATGGACGGCCAGCGCGTCACCGCCACCAGCGACCACACCGTCAGCCTCGACAATATCATGCGCAGCGGCGTGCGGGGCGACCCGGATGTCGGGGCTCTTTCGACTCTCGGCAAAAATAAGCTCTGCGTCATGGTCTGGCATTATCACGACGACATTGTGCCCGGCCCTGACGCCGACGTGTCGCTCAACCTCGCGGGTTTGCCCGACAATCTCACCACCGCCAAGGTGACGCACTACCGCATTGACGAGACCCACAGCAATTCCTTCACCGCGTGGAAGAAAATGGGCTCGCCGGAACAACCGACGCCCGGCCAATACGCCGCCCTGGAAAAGTCCGGCCAGCTCGAACAATTTGAGGCCGCTGCACCGTCCGTCGCCGTCAGCCATGGCGCCGCCCAATTGCAATTCAAGCTCCCGCGGCAGTCCGTTTCGCTGGTGGTGCTGGAGTGGAATTAGACTTTAACCAAGCCGCCATTCAACATTTCCCTAACTTATGAGCTCTGTTCCTCTTGCCCTTCCTCGTCACTTGCTCGGTGGCCGGTGGGCAAAGCTGTTGTTGGTTGGTTTCGTTTTGGCTATTGCCCCGGGTATCCACGCCCAGTCCGCCACCCCGCGCGAACGCACTTCGTTTGACGCCAACTGGCGCTTCAGCAAAGGCGACCCGGCCGAGGCCGCTGACACGCTGGCCTACGCCAATCTCAAGGCCGCGCTCCTCGCCAATGTTGACCCGGCTGACTTCATTGTCAAACCGACGACCGACAACCTTACCCTCGGCAAAGACGTCTCCTACACCAAGCCTGATTTCAACGATAGTTCCTGGCGGCCATTGAACCTGCCCCACGACTGGGGCATCGAAGGCCCGTTTGATGCGAACCTGAACGGCGCCACGGGCCGCCTGCCCTATTTCGGCACGGCGTGGTATCGCAAAACATTCAGCGTGGCCGCCGCCGACCAGGGCAAAAAAATCTACCTCGATGTGGACGGCGCGATGGCCTACGCCTCGATCTGGCTCAACGGCCACTACCTCGGCGGCTGGCCCTACGGCTACGCGTCTTTTCGCGTTGATTTGACCTCGGCCCTCAATTTCGGTGGCGACAACGTCATCGCCATCCGGCTGGACAACCCGAACAACTCCTCGCGCTGGTATCCGGGCGGCGGTCTGTACCGCAATTTGTGGCTGGTGAAGGAAAGCCCCGTCCATGTGGCGCATTGGGGCGAATATGTCACCACCCCGCAAGTCACGCCCGATTCCGCCACCGTGAGCGTCCGGGTGGACCTGCAAAACGATTCCGCCACCCCCGCCAGCGTGTCAGTGCGCACCCAGATTTTCGCCGTCGGCGCCGATGGCAAAATCAATAGCGCGGCCCTCGCCTCCACCAGCCCCGCCACGCTGCCCCTCGCGGCCAATGACCTCAAGACGGTGGGTTTGTCCCTCCAACTGCCACAGCCAAAATTGTGGGACCTGAAACACCCCAATCTTTACGCGGCGGTGACGACCCTCCAGGTGGGCGGCAAAGATGTGGACAGCGCGACCGTCAACTTCGGCGTCCGCACCATCAAGTTCGATCCCAATAACGGATTCCTGCTCAATGGCCAGCGCGTGGAAATAAACGGCGTCTGCGATCATTCCGACCTCGGCCCGCTGGGCTCCGTCGTCAACGTGCGCGGACTGGAGCGCCAGATTGAACTTTTGCAGGAAATGGGCTGCAATGCCATCCGCACCAGCCACAACATGCCCGCGCCCGAGTTGCTCGACCTGTGCGACCGCCTGGGGATGCTCGTCATGGACGAATCATTCGACTGTTGGGAGCGCCAAAAGGTCGCCAACGACTACCACCTGCTCTTCCCCGACTGGCATGAAAAAGATCTTCGCGCCGAAGTGCGCCGAGACCGCAACCACCCGTCCGTCATCCTCTGGAGCGTCGGCAATGAAATCCCCCAACAAGGCTCGCAACGCGGTAATCAGATATTGAACGACTTGAACAAAATCGTCCACGAAGAAGACCCAACGCGCATGACCGTCACGGCCAATAACAACAGCGGCTTCACGGGATTCAATTCGGCGGAGTACGTCTACGGTTTCAACTACGAGCCCACCCATTCCGGCAACAACCCGAAGTACGACATCTATCACGCGGCCAATCCGAACGTGAGCATTCTGGGCAGCGAAACCTCCTCCGTCATCAGTGCCCGCGGCGTGTATGTGTACCCGGTCACGGACACCAAATCCGGCGGCGTCCTCGCCAACCATTTGATGAGTTCCTACGACCTCTATGCGCCGCCCTGGGCGTATCCACCCGATGCTGAATTTGCGCGCCAGGACTCCTTCCGGTTCGTCGCCGGCGAATTTGTCTGGACCGGCTTTGACTATATCGGCGAGCCGACGAACAACAACAACGCGCCCGGCGACACCTCCCGCAGCTCCTACTTCGGCATCATGGACCTCGACGGTTTCAAGAAAGACCGCTTCTACCTTTACCAGGCGCACTGGCGGCCCGACCTGCCCATGGCGCACATCGTGCCCCAGAACTGGAATTGGAAAGGCTTCGAGGGCGAAACGACCCCGGTCTTTGTGTACACCTCCGGCGATTCAGCCGAACTGTTCGTCAATAATATATCGCAGGGGAAGAAAACCAAGGAGCCGCTGACCTACCGCATCCGCTGGGATGATGTCAAATATGCGCCCGGCACCCTGCACGTCGTCGCCTACAAAAACGGCAAAACCTGGGCGGTGGATACGGTGAAAACCACGGATGTCGCCGCCCAAGTCGTCGCCACGCCCGACCGCGCGGCCATCGCCAACGACGGCCAGGACCTCTCTTACGTCACCGTGGCGATTAAGGATAAGGACGGCCTGACCGTGCCCGACGCGATGAACGGCCTGCACTATGATATTTCCGGCCCCGGCGAAATTGTCGCCGTGGACAACGGCGACGAAACCAGCCTCGCCCCCATCCAGGGCACCCAGGACAGCAAGGCCTTCAACGGCCTCGCGCTCGTCATCGTCCGCGCCAAAGCCGGGCAAAATGGCAACATTGTATTAACGGCCATTTCCCCCGGCCTGACCACCGCCACGGCCACCATTACCGCGAATGCGGTGAAGGAGTAACTCCTTAGTATGTCCCTCTGGCTCCTGCTCGACGGCAATAACCTGGCCTACCGCGCCTTCTATGGCATGCCGGAGCTGACCCGCGCCGACAAATTTCCCACCGGCGCGCTCCATGGCTGGCTGCGCACGTTGTGGATGCTGCAGGACCAGGAAAAGCCCGCGCACCTGGTCGTGTTTTTCGATCTCGGCGCATCCACCCGGCACGAGGCCCTGCTCGCCGACTACAAAGCCCAGCGCAAGGAAATGCCGCCGCCATTGTTTCAACAATTGGAACCGATGAAGCGGTTGACGCGCGCGCTCGGCTTCCCCGTCGTGGAGCGCGCCGGGGTGGAAGCCGACGACCTGCTCGCCTCCGCCGCGACCCAACTCGCGGCCCAAGGCAACGAAGTATTCATCGTCAGCGCCGACAAGGATTTCGGCCAGCTCGTGCAGGACGGCCTCGGCCAGCTCGTGCCGCCGCCGACCGCCAACCCCAAGCTGGGCTGGAAGCGGCTCGATGCCGCCGGCGTGAAGGAAAAATTCGGCGTGAAACCCACACTGATTCCCGCGCTGCTGGCGCTCACCGGCGACACGTCCGACAATATTCCCGGCCTCGACGGCGTCGGCTACAAAACCGCCGCCAAGTGGCTCGACGAGTTCGGTGACCTCGACACCCTGCTGCGCCGCTGGGACTGGGTGAAACCCGACCGCTTCCGCCCGCAACTGCGCGACGCCGCAGCACTCATCCAGCGCAACCTGCAACTCGTGACGCTGCAAAAGGACCTCAACCCTGGTCTCCTCGAAGCCCCCGCCGCCGACCCGCCCGCGCTCTTTGCCTTCCTCGAAGAAATGGAAATGAAGCGCAGCCTGGAGGAGGCGAAACGACGCTTCGGCCCGGCGGCGCAGACCCCCTGATTTGAGTTTGCACAGGAAGGGAGGTGTTGGTTTAAGCTATCCTGATTCCCCCATGCTAATCACGCCCTTGCTCCTGGCGGTGTTGGCGCAAACCGCCCCCACCCCCGCCCCTGCCACTCCAGCCCAGGCCACCCCTGCACCGGTTGCCACGGCCAGACCCGCGGGGACTTTCGCCCCAAACGACAAGACCGGCCCGGCATTGACGCCCAATGTGCTTTCG
>CAZCMU010000225.1:0-4673 GCA_964499725.1 uncultured Opitutales bacterium | reverse complement strand
TTTTCCGACGAGTCATTCGGGTTCTGGCGGCCCAAGGCCATAAAGTCATGGAATGAGATGCCGAGTTTCTGTTCGGCATAATGACGCAGGTATTGCTCGACGAGCGACGGAGCGAATCTATCAAAGCCCGCGACTACGGCCGTGTGGGTAGTAAAAACATTTCCAGCCCGCGTGACGGCCAGCGCAACGTCGAAGGGCTGCGCCGTCTCCTTCATATAACTGTAGGCACGTTCCAGAACCGCCAAGGCTGCATGGCCTTCGTTCAAATGGCACACATCCGGCTCGAGTCCAAGCGCTTCCAGTAATCGCCAGCCGCCCAAGCCCAGAAGCATTTCTTGTTTGAGGCGCAGTTCTGGCCCACCGCCATACAACTCGCTGGTTATTCCTCGATGGGCGGGGAAATTCGCCGGGTCATTGCTGTCCAATAGGTAAAGTTTGACCCGACCGACCTTGACCTGCCAGACGCGCAGCCACGCCGAGTAACCCGGCAGAACGATCTCCAACCGCAACCATTCGCCGTTCGGCTGGCGCACCGGCGTGATCGGCAACTGGCCGGGATTGTTGTAAGGGTAGAGCGCCTGTTGCGCGCCGTCCTTGTCAATCACCTGGCGAAAATAACCTTGCTGGTACAGCAGCCCCACTCCGACCACGGGCACTCCCAAATCGCTGGCGGCTTTGAGCTGATCACCCGCAACATTACCCAGACCGCCGGAGTAAATGGGCAGTGCTTCACTCAACATAAATTCCATGCTGAAATACGCCACGCAGGTTAGCGGCGCTTGCGGATGGTTTTGTTGAAACCACGCGGGCTTCTCCTCCGCCTCCCGTCTGGCTTTTCGCAAGTCGTCGATGTTCTTGCGGAAAACAGGATCGGATAGCACGCGTTTGAGTTCGTCCCGCGAGACCGTTTGCAAAACCACCCAAGGATTCTGGGTTAGCTCCCACAGCTTGGGGTCAAGCTGCCGCCACACATTGTCCGTGGCATGATTCCATGACCAGCGCAGATCCAGCGCCAGTTCCGCCAGAGAATCGACACCGTCGATGTCGGTTGGTAAAAGATTGTAATTCGGATGGCTGGCGGGTGCTGGATTGCTCATGGTTTTATATTCCGTTCGAGTTCCTAAAGGTTTTGCAATGGTTACGAGGTCTTCGCCAACGCAGCACTAACTATGGTTTGGGCTTCTCCTTGAATACGCCGCAGATGCTCGGTTCCCTGGAAACTCTCCGCATAAATTTTATAGATGTCCTCGGTGCCGGACGGACGCGCGGCGAACCATCCGCTTTCAGATGTGACTTTCAATCCGCCGATGAGTGCCCCATTGCCCGGCGCTTTGGTGAGGATAGACTGGATTTTTTCTCCCGCTAGCTCGGTAGTTTTAACCTGCTGGGGTGAAAGCTTCGCCAATAATTTCTTTTGCTCGGGTGTGGCGGGAGCCTCCATGCGGTCATAAACCGGCTCGCCAAATTCATGCGTGAGTTGGCGGTAAAGTGTGGCTGGATTGTCGCCAGTCCGGGCCATGATCTCCGCCGCCAGTAAACACGGGATGAAGCCATCCTTATCTGTCGTCCAAACACTGCCATCCAGTCTGACGAAGGTGGAACCAGCACTTTCCTCACCACCAAAGCCAAGGGAGCCGTCGAGCAAGCCTTGCGAAAACCATTTGAAACCAACGGGAACCTCATACAGTTTCCGGCCTAGTTTGGCGGTTAGCCGGTCAATCATCTGACTGCTCACCATCGTCTTACCAACTGCGGCTGCTTTCGACCACCTTGGCCGATTCTGAAAAAGATAAGAAACCGCAACACAAAGGTCATGATTGGGCGGCAGCAGTCCTGCATTTTTTGTAACGATGCCATGCCGGTCATGATCGGTGTCGCAGGCAAATGAGAGATCAAAGCGGTCCTTCATTCCGATCAATCGCTGCATTGAGTAGACCGAAGAGGGGTCCATGCGAATCTGGCCGTCCCAGTCCACGGTCATAAACCGGAATGTGGGGTCAACCACTTCATTAACCACGGTAAGATTTAAGCCGAAGCGCTCGGCGATGCGCCCCCAATAATGGACCCCCGCGCCGCCCAGCGGGTCAACCCCCAGGCTGAGCTTCGCATCGCGAATGACTTCCATTTCAACGATATTGCCGAGATCAGCGATGTACAGGCTGAGATAGTCGTATCTATGTGTTGTCGAAGCGTTCAGCGCCTGTGTCAATGTAACTCGATTTACTCCTGCCAAACCAGATTCGAGAATCTCATTGGCTTTCTTTTCAATCCAGCCAGTGACCTCTGTGTCCGCTGGCCCTCCGTTGGTCGGATTATATTTGAAACCTCCATCCTGCGGCGGATTGTGCGAGGGAGTAATGACAATGCCATCGGCGAGCCCCGTCTTGCGTACGCGATTGTAGGTCAAGATCGCGTGAGAAATCACCGGCGTCGGTGTATATTCATCCCCGACAGCCAGCATCACCTCAACCCCATTGGCCGCCAGCACCTCCAGTGCGGTGGTGTAGGCCGGGAACGACAAGGCATGAGTGTCGATGCCCAGAAACAGCGGGCCATTGGTTCCTTGTTGTTTTCGATACAGGCAGATTGCTTGGGTTATCGCGAGAATGTGGTTTTCATTGAAAGACCGCGAAAAAGCTGTCCCGCGATGCCCGGACGTCCCAAACGCCACCCGCTGCGCAGGTATGGCGGGGTCGGGCGTCTCGGCGTAGTAGGCCGTGACGAGCTTAGCCACATCTACCAGCATTCCGGTTTGCACCGGTTTTCCAGCCAAGGGACTGATTTTCATGTCTTCCCTTTCCCTGAATCGTCTTCCGTCAGTTTCCCATACGTTCCTTGCACCGCAAAGGCGTTGCATTTGGCGCGATGGTGTAGCGCTTGTTGAGCTGCCGGGCAATTGGCGGAAATTCCATGCCAGGTTTTTAACGCAGGTGCTTGTAGTGCCCGACCGAAGGAAAAGCTCAATCGCCACGGAACGTTATCTGCTTGGCAGATGGTGTTTAACCGCTCCGTCGCAGCCACATCACTCTGCCCGCCGGAGAGAAATACGACGCCGGGCACTGCGGCTGGCACGACTCGCCGCAGACAGCGCAGGGTCGTGACAGCCACTTCAGCCAAGGTGGCCTGTTTCGGGCATTCTGAGCCTGAAATAATCATATTAGTCTTGAGCAGCATGTGCTCCAAACTGACGCGATGTTCAAATAGAGCATGAAAAACACTTTCGAGCGTCGCGTGGGTGACTTCTTCGCAACGGGCGAGAGTGTGTGCGCCATCCATCAATACCTCCGGTTCAATTATCGGCACCAACCCGGCCTCCTGGCTCAGCGCGGCGAAAAGAGCCAGCGACCGCGCATTCGTTTCCAAACATGAGAGTGTCGGGGTGTGATCACCAATGGAAATAATCGCCCGCCATTTGCTAAAACGTGCTCCCAGTTGACGATATTCAGTGAGTCGTTCGCGCAGGCCGTCTATTCCTTGTGTGAACTTTTCACCGGGAAAATTGGGTATGACGCTGGTTCCATTATCCACTTTGATTCCTGGAATAATCCCTTGTTTGGCTAGTGCCTCCGGTATCAAGACCCCACTCATCTTTTGGCGAATTGTTTCGTCAAACAGGATTATTCCGCTGATGAATTCATTCAAGCCCGGGGTCGTGAATAGCATCTCGCGATACGTACGGCGGCTTTCCTCCGTGGCTGGAATGGCAAAATCCTTGAATCGCTTTTCAATGGTCGAAAAACTTTCATCCGCAGCTAAAATGCCTTTGCCCGGAGTCAAAAGCGCGGCGACGGTAGATTCCATGGCGGATATATTCATTAAGCGCGCATTGCTCCTGAATGGTTAAATGTGGCTGTTACCGACATTGACCTGCCCTCCTTCTCCTTATCTCCTAACGCACCAGCTATGACTAAAGCCCAAGGCGTCTGTGAATTCATATTCAATTTTCAAATTTAATCCGGACAATTGCTCCCCCCAACTGGGATGCAGTTGAGTTCCGCCTGCAGTTGATCCTCAGCCACCAACCAGTCTTGAACATCATACCCATCTTGCGAGCCCCCCTTGAAATAATTTGAGTAAGCCCTAACGGCCACTTCACCTCTTAATGGCACAAAATCGATTTTGTCCTGATTCAATTCCTTAACGCTGACTGGTTTAGCAGTGTCTTCCGATTTTTGGTTTTTCCCCTGAAGGATTTTAGGTTTCATGCTAAAAGCATAGGATATGTTGCTATACATCGACAATGGGGTGTTTCCCCGCCTTCGCCTGAGTCATCAAGTATAGGCCCTTCACTACCCGTCATGCCAAGGGCTCCCAGATAAACCGAGAGCGGTTGAAACTCGCGACTGACCCGATGTAAGTCTTTTGGCATAGTGTTGAAGTATTCCCGCCAGCCAAAGTTGGAAGTGACGGCATCGTCCGGCTTGAATTCAGCGCAGCGCGATTCGATGACCTCGCCAACCGCGCCGCCTTCGAGAGGTTTATCCAATTCAAACGGTGGAACATACGACTTCACCATTCTCCCTGCAGAGGGCGTGCAGGAGGGCTGCTAGGGCTATTTTAGCCCATTTTACTGCAGGTTCCCTATCCAAATCGGACAAATTATCGGTGAAGGGACATCGGCTGAACGGCTTTGCGCAGGCGACCCTGGAGCAGCAGGACCCGCGCTTCCTCAC
>CAZCMU010000224.1:0-4677 GCA_964499725.1 uncultured Opitutales bacterium | reverse complement strand
TCTTCATCACGCGCTCGACCTCGCCGCCGAAGTCCGCGTGGCCCGGCGTGTCCACAATGTTGATGATATTCTCGCGCCAGTGGACGGACGTGTTCTTGGCCTTGATGGTGATGCCCTTTTCGCGCTCGAGGTCCATGCTGTCCATGACGCGTTCGGCCACGACCTGGTTGGCGCGGAAGGCCCCGCCCTGGCGCAGGAGCTGGTCCACGAGCGTGGTTTTGCCGTGGTCGACGTGGGCGATGATGGCGAGATTGCGGATGTGCTGACTCATAGAAATGTCACGCACTGGTGAACCCCGGCTGCCGGGGTGCGAACGTGCGCAAACGATAATCTTGTCAAACAATTTCCCCCATAGCGAGCGGAAAACGCGGGGGGTTTTATGCTTCCGTTCCCGCCCGCCTTTCCTTCATGCTGTTTTTGCCCTTATGCCCATGATTCGCTCAACCAGTTACCAAGGCTGGAATGCCCTCGCCCTCGTCACCGACCGGGTGGAACTTATTATCCCGCTGGACGTTGGCCCGCGGGTGATTTCCTGCGCGCTCAACGGCGGGCCCAACCTCTTCGCGACCGTCGGCACCGAACTGGGCAAAACTGGCGAAAAGGACTGGAAAATCCGCGGCGGCCACCGTCTTTGGCACGCGCCGGAGGTCCCGCCCCGCAATTACCAGCCGGACAATGGGCCAATCGCCGCCACCAAATTGCCGGACGGCCAGGGCCTGCGTATGGAGCAACCCGTCGAGGAAAAAACCGGCATTCGCAAGAGCGTCACCATCGAGGCCCTCAGCGACACGGATTTCAAGGTCACGCACAATTTAAAGAATGAAAACCTGTGGGCGGTGGAGCTTTCGCCCTGGGCGCTGACCGTCATGGCGCGCGACAGCTACACCGCGATTCCGCTCAATCCCAAAATTCCCCACGGCCAGACCCTCGTGCCTGATTATGCGATGGTGCCCTGGACGTACACCGATTTCACCGACCCGGTCTGGGATTTTCACCGCGATTACATCGGCATCCACGTCGCCAGGGGCACCCAGCCGCAAAAACTGGGGCTGACCAACTTTCCCGGCTGGGCGGCGAACTGGCAAAAAGGCGGTACGTTTGTCAAATACTGGGCGGTAAAAACCGGCGTGGCGTATCCCGATTTCGGCTGCTCCTTCGAAACCTACGTCTGCGATTTCATGAATGAGCTGGAATCACTCGGGCCACTGCAAAAACTCGAGCCTGGCGCCACCGCGACCCTTGTCGAATACTGGGGCCTGTTCGACAACTTGCCGAAACCCGACAAAGATTCCGTCTTCGCCGGTAAATTCCGCCCCGTTATTGACGCTTGGCTGCACAAATTGACGGCGGAGAACACCCGCGCCAAAGCCGCCAAGTCTTCCTAACCCAACGCGGAGGTCATTTTCCCTGCTCCCATGCGCATTGCTTTTTTCGGCTCCGATGCCATCGCCCTCCCGGCGCTGGAGTATATTCATTGGGCCGAGGGCATTGAGCTGGCGGGTGTGATTTCGCAGCCTGACCGGCCGGCGGGCCGCGGCCGCCACCTGCACGCCAACGCGGTTTCCGCCTGGGCCAAACGAATGGGTTTGCCGCTCCTTCAACCGGAAAAACCCGGCGAAGAAGAAGCCGCCTGGCTGCGCACCCGGCACGTGGACCTCGTCCTCGTCATGGCCTACGGGCATTTGCTGAAAAAAGATTTGCTCGAGGCCCCGCCGCGCGGAATGTGGAACCTCCACGCCTCGCTGTTGCCCGCCTATCGCGGCGCTTCGCCGGTGGAGACGGCGCTCGCTTGCGGCGAGACCGTCACCGGCGTTTCGCTGATGCGCATCGTGGCGAAAATGGACGCCGGCCCCGTCGCCGCGCAGGTCCATGTGCCCATTCGCAATACCGACACCGCGCCCATTTTGCGCGAGCGCATCGGGCACGCCTGCGTGCCGCTGTTGGAACGTCATCTTGCTTTCTTGGGCGATGGTTTGGCCATGCCGACTCCGCAGGACGAATCCCACGCCACTTATTGCCGCAAACTGGTGAAGGCCGACGACAAGGTGGATTTCGCCCTTTCGGCGGTCGAGTTGGAGCGCCGCGTGCGGGCCTTTCAGCCCTGGCCGGGTGTGGTGGTCGAGCATGAGGGCCTGGACCTCAAGGTCGGTTCAGCCGCCGCCCTTCCCGAAGCGACCACCGCCGCGCCGGGCACGGTTCTGTGCGCCAGCGAGGGTGGGGTGGACGTCGCCACGGGCGCCGGAGTGCTGCGCTTGCTGGCCTTGCAACGGCCCGGCGGGCGCATGCTCGAAGCCGCCGAATTTTTGCGCGGTTACCGCCTCGAAGCGGGCGCGCTATTGAAAAGCCACGCGCTCCGCCCCCTCGTTTCTCCAACGCCTTTTCCTCGCGCGGCTTTTTTTTGACAGCGGGCGCGGAATGGGATAGTCTCGGACAACCAACGTTTTACGCCATGAACACATTATCTTTGCGATTCTGGAAACACTCCCTCGGTTTGGCCGCGCTGCTGGCATTCCTGCCGCCCGCTTTGCCCGCGCAAACCGCGCCGCTCTCGTCGCCCACCGCGCCGACCTCCACGTCCTCCCAGGCCTCCATGGACGAGGACATTCAGGCCCTCCAGCGCGAAGTGGGCGAGCTGCGCCTCCACGTCGAATCCCTCCAGCAGGAAAACGACGACCTGAAAAAGCGAATTCCCACGTCGGAGGAAATCCGGACGGCGGTCGAAAACATGATCGCCGCCAGCCGCGCCGAAATCAACCGGGAGGTGGACAAGAAAATCGCCCAGGCCGGCGAAGACACGCGCAAGGACATCCTCGCCGAAGTCGCCAAACAAATGGAGGCGCTCGCGCGGGACACCAACCAGCAACTCGAAAAACTCGCCCACGCCATTGGCACCGCCCCCGCGCCCCATTCCGTCACCGTCACGTCGGCCCCGTCCACGCCCCCGTCCTACAGTGGCAGGGGCATCGATTACGTCGTCAAACATGGTGAAACCCTGGCGATAATCTGCCGCAATAATCACGTGACTTCGAAGGATATTCTGCTCCTTAATCCGCAACTGAACAACAACCCCAATCACATTGTCGAAGGCCAGCATCTTTTCCTCCCGCAAAGGGAGGGCTCGTCCGCGCCTTCGACCTCCTCTTCCGCCCCGGGCGCCGCCGCTCCGTCCACCGCCGCCCCCGCCTCGTCGGGCAATGTGCTTAACTTTTCCAAACCGTGAAGTCGCCTTTTCATCCTCTCGTAGCGCGGTGCTTTAGCCCGCGCTTCCGGGACTATTTTGCGATGACGAGCGCGGGCTGAAGCACCGCGCTACAAAACAAGACAATTCCCCCCCAACACCCCTCATGTCCTCTCCCGCCAAAAACCGCCTTGGTCGCGGCCTGGGTAATTTAATCTCCGGCGGCAAATCCGCTCCGTCGTCCGACGCCCCCGCGTCTGCCGCGCCGCCGCTCAAGGGTCCGCCGCCCACGGGGCTGGCCGGGTTTATCGAGGTCGCGGTCGCCAACGTCGAGCCGGGCAAGCACCAGCCGCGCCGCTCGTTTGACGAGGCCGGCTTGAAGGAACTGGCCGACAGCATCCGCTCCGAGGGCCTCCTCCAGCCCATCGTCGTGCGCCGCATGGGCGACAAATATCAATTGATTGCCGGCGAGCGCCGCTGGCGCGCCTGCCAGTTGGTCGGACTCAAAATCATCCCCGCGCGCGTCGTCGAGGCCAGCGACCAGTCCTCGGCGGTCATGGCCATGATTGAGAATTTGCAGCGCGCCGACCTGAACCCCATCGAGGAGGCGCTCGGCTACGCCAGCTTGTTGCGCGACTTTTCGCTGACCCAGGAAGCCATCGCCGAGCGCGTGGGCAAGGCCCGCACCACCGTGGCGAACGCATTGCGCCTGCTCGCCCTCGAGCGCGAAGTGCAGGGCTACCTCGCCAAGGGCTTGCTCAGCACCGGCCACGCCAAGGTCCTCCTTGGTTTGGCCGACGAGGGCCAGCGCGTCATTCTGGCCCGGCGGTCGCTGGAGGACGGCTGGAGCGTGCGCGAGATTGAGCGCCAGGCCCGCAAAGTCAAGGCCGAGGCCACCCCGCGCACCGCGGCCCGCCCCGGCAGCGAAGCTGAGCTGGCCACCCTGCGCGACGTGGAAAAACGCATCGCCGCCAAGCTCAACACCCGCGTCTCCCTCAAGCACAAACCCAAGCACGGCCGCATTGTCATCGAATATTTCGGCAACGAAGATTTGCAAAGAATTCTGGAACGGATTGGCGTGGGGTCGTGAGAGAGTCGGACCACGAATGTGTCTATGAATAACATTCTTACCTATCGCTGCGCGAAGGATGACTGCACGCTAATGGCGGAGTTTGACAAAATAATTAACCCAAGTTTGCGTTTGGAGTTCTTAGAGGGCAGAAATCGACTTCTGCTTAAAAAAGGATTTAAGGCACAATTTTTTCTATTGGAAAGCGTAGAAGTTGGTTTCGCAATTTGGAACGAACATCCTGAAAATTTGCCACATGGCTCTTTTCACTTGGGGAATTTTGCCATCAAGAAAGAGTGCCAAAAGCAAGGTTATGGCAAACAAGCTATCAAAATCCTGAGAAGTAATTTCTGGAAAAACAATGTGAAGGTTTACTTTAGCATTGTCCAAAACAGCGATCCTAAGAGCGCAAGCGCATTTTGAAATTTTG
>CAZCMU010000223.1:3098-4710 GCA_964499725.1 uncultured Opitutales bacterium | reverse complement strand
CTGGAACTGGTCGCCCGTGATGCCGGGCAGCCCGTAGAACTTGGCCAGGCGCTCATTCACAAAAGTATAATTGCCGTTGATGAAATCCGTCACGCTGCGGTCGTCGTTAATGATGCTCGTGAAAAACATCTGGGTTTCCTTGAGCATGTCGCCGCGCAGCGCGGGGTCAAAGGCGGGGAATTTGGTGGTGTCGGGGTTGGCGTTGTCCAAGGGACGCAATTGCAGCCACTGGCCGGCGAAGTTTTCAACTAAAGCTTGCGCCTTCGGATCCCTGAGCATGCGCGCAACCTGCGCGTCGAGGTTGGCGCGCAACTGGCCCTTGGCGGCGAGGTTGAACAATTCGTCGTCGGGCATGCTGCTCCAGAGGAAGTAGGAGAGGCGGGAGGCCAGCTCGTAATCGTTGAGCGTGTGAATATTGTTGGCCTCGCCGGGCTGCGGTTCCTGCTCGACACGGAAAAGGAAATTTGGCGACGCCAAGACCGCTTGCAGCGCCACGTCCATGCTGCTTTCGAAGGGCCGACCATCGGAATCGGCCTTGGACCAGACCGCGAGGAGGCGTTGCACTTCGTCTTCGGTTACGGGCCGGCGGTAGGCATGGTAAGCAAAATTGCGGATGATTTTTTCCGCGGCCTGTGGCTTGGACATCGAAGCGGATGGCTGGGCGAGCATCACTTTGCGGTAGCTCTCGGGCATCCGTTCCGGGGTGATGGCTTCGGGGCCTTCCACTTCAAAATAAACGACCGCCAGCAACGACTTGCCAGTAACGGAAGTCGGGCCGCCGCCGCCACGGGGACCGCCGGCAAAACCGGCTCCACGCGCACCAGCGCCGCGCGCGCCACGAGCGCCGCCCGGGGCGCCGCCGCGGCCCCCACGACGGCCAGTGGCCGGTGGTGCATTATCTGTAGCCGCAGGAGCTGCCGCACCCGGGTTTACCGTGGTGGGGTCAACATCGGCTGGGTCAGCCGCGGCGGGATCAACGACGCCCGCATCCGGGGCAGCCGCATTGTCGCCCGCGTTGGCGGGCGGTTGACCACCCCGGCGACCGCCCCGACGGCCGTTGGCCGCAGGGGGAGTAGCCACTGTGGTCGGATCAACGTCAGCAGGGTCAACGGCGGGTTGGTCGGCATTATCACTCGCTGCGGCAGGATCGGGTGCAGGCGGCTTGGCCGCCAAGGCGGCCATGGCAGCGGCGTATTCGTCGGCCGATGCGCCATTGCGGAAGGAAAGAAACACGCGATGTTTGCCCGCGGTCACATGCACGGGGTCGGTGGAGTATAGCTTGGCGTCGGCGCGTGCTTCATTGACGGCAAGGTTTTGACCCACTTGCTGTGAATCCACAAAGAATGCCACCGTGGGCCGGCCATTGGAGCCGTTCACGGAGTAACCACGGAAACTGAAAACATAGTCGCCATCCACCGGGAAATTGTAGTCCTCAAAAAGATTGCCGTAACGCTGGAAGACGCGGCCTTCAGGCGTATTCCGGCCAAAGGCGCCGCCGACAATGTTTCGCGCGGTACCCGGGGCGGGCTGGGTGGTCGGACTCGCCGTGGCAACGGCATTGGCCAAAGCATTGGCGCCAGGATTCGGGCTGGCGGGAGTCGTGGCCGGCGGG
>CAZCMU010000223.1:0-2998 GCA_964499725.1 uncultured Opitutales bacterium | reverse complement strand
ATTGGCCAAAGCATTGGCGCCAGGATTCGGGCTGGCGGGAGTCGTGGCCGGCGGGGCGGCCGGCGGGGTGGGCACTGGAGGTAAATCACTGTTGGCCGTCAGGGCGTCCCAGCGTTGTAGCGGTGCAGGTACCACTGGGTCGGCAAAAAGTACTTTCTCCACGGAAAGATTGCCCGCCGCCAAGTATTTTTCCATCAGCATCGGGGCGATGGAAAGCACGTCGCCATTATTGTCAAAACCGTAGCCGGCGTCATCCAGGGGGAAAGCGTCGGCGGGGTGAAAGTCGCTGACGCCGAGCAAATCACGGATGGTGTTGTTGTATTCGGCGCGGTTAAGTCGGTGGAGGGTGACGCGGCCCGGATCAATTGGCCCGCTCATGTAGAATTTTGTGGTGTAGGCATTCATCCACGCGATGGTCGTGCCGTACTCGTCTTCCGTGGGCCGGGGCTCTTCCTTCGGTGGCATTTTGCGCGCCGTGAGCATTTTAATCGCTTTCTCGATCGTGGGCATGCCCTTGGCCAGGGCGGCTTCGTCCGTAAACGTGTCAAGGCGTACTTCGCCCTCGGAATCCTTGTCGTTGTGGCATTCGTAGCAGTGCGATGCTAAGAACGGCTGCACGGTGTGCTGGAAGCCGGCAAAATCAGGAGCGGTGGCCGGTGAGGTCGAGGCTACCTTGGGACTGGAGCAGGCCAGCAAGATAACAGCGGTGGCGCTAGAGAGAATGCCGACACGACAGAAAGGACGCTTAAAAAAGCTGACCTGTTCCTTAGTCGCTCGGCCAGGGGTTTTGGGGCGAGACATAAAAGCTTAGTCGGACGTGATGTTTGTTAGGTGTCGCATAGTTTACAAACGAATTATTACTTTCATATCAGGTTGAAGTAACGCTGTTTGTGTTAAATGTATTACATTCGCTAATATGACAGGAAATTTGCGCGAACCCCAAGCACGGGCCAACCCGTTATTCCGGAATCCAGCCATACCACTGCCAACCCCGCAAATTTCAATTTTGTTGCAAAATACTTTATCTCGTCCTTTCGCGTCGGCGAAAGCAGCCGGGACCACAACTTTCATGCGAACGATGAACGACCTGCGCCATAGATTGGCCATGGTTCACGCGCCAATCCGGCCACGGCCCGCTACCGGGCCTGGATTGTGCCTGCCCGCCGCCAACGAGCACTAGAAGGCGCGATTTAGGTCAGGGACAATTTGCCGGTGCTGTCACCGAGCTTGTCGTCCGAAGCGCCCGCGTGGTCGAGCATGGAGAGCCAGAGGTTGTTAATGGGCACGCCATCGGCGTTCATATGGTAGCCGGTTTTAATAGTGTTTCCGCCCTTGCCGAGCAGGATGAACGGCAGGTCGTCATGATTGTGGCGGTTGCCGTCGCTGTTGCCGCTGCCGTAGGCGATGAGGGAGTTGTCGAGAATCGAACCGTTGCCTTCCTTAATGGCATCGAGCTTGCCCAGCATGTAGTTGAAGAGGGTCAGATGATAGGTATTAATCTTGGCGAGCAGCGCCATTTTATCCGGGTTGCCCATGTGGTGCGAAGTGCCGTGGTGCGGCACGTTGGCGTCGCCCCAGGGATACTGCTGATTGCTGCCTTCGTCGGCAAAGGGGAAGGTGATGACGCGCGTGAGGTCGGCTTGGAAGGCGAGGACCATCATGTCAATCATGAGCTTGGCGTGGGTCGGATATTCGACGCTGGAGGTGGAAATGCCGACTTTCTTGTCGAGGCTGGTGTCGTAGGGCGCATCGGGCCGCACCGCACCGGCCGGCAGGGGCGGCGGCGGTTCGCTGGCGGCGCGCTGGAGGCGGATTTCGATTTCGCGGACGGAAGTCAGGTACTCATCGAGTTTTTGTTTGTCCGTGGCAGCGAGGTTTTTTTGGATGCTGTTGGCGTCGTTGAGGACGAAATCCAAAATGCTGCTGCGGTCGTGTTCGCGAAGGGCGCGGGCTTCGGCGGTTTCGTGGGGGTCGCCATTGGAGAAGAGCCGGTCGAAGACGGACTGCGGGTCAACGTCTTTGGTCACCGGGGTCGTTTCATTGCGCCAGGAGAGATTGTGCGAATAGGTGAGGGGATAGCCGCTGTCGGTGCTCGCCTTTTTGCCATCCTCGAGACCGATTTCCAGAGAGGGGAACTTGGTGAAATGACCGATGCGTTGTGCGGCGGCCTGGTCGGCGGAAATGCCGAGTTTGATCCCGGTTTTAATGGGATGTACGCCAGTCAGGTAGGCGGAATTGGCGCGGGCATGGTCGCCGCCGCCATCACCCAACCCATTGGCTTTATCGCAAACCAGCCCGCTGATGACGAGCATCCGGTCCTTGTAGGCCTTCAAAGTGCTGAGGGTGGGCGAAAGATCATAATCCGCACCGAAGGTGGCGGGCCGCCAAGTCTGCATGTCACAGCCGTTCGGGACATAGATCCACGCCAGGCGCTTGGGCCCGGCTGCGGCCTTGGCCACGGTGGCGGAGGAGGTGGCACCGAAGGCTCGGGCGGGCAGCAGGGATTCAAGGAAGGGCAGTGCCATGGCAGTGCCCAGCCCGCGCAAAACTTTCCGACGAGTGACGGTGTGTGTGATCATGAGTTATCTCCGGTTGGATTGCCGCGTCTTTGTTGGAAGGCATCGCTGTGGACTACAGCATGAATCAACGCGGAAAATTTTTCGCCGTTCTTTTGCATCGCCGTAACAATATCATTAACGGAGCGTTTGTCAAACGGCTCAATGTTGCGGCCAAGGGCGTAGGCGAACATCTTGCTGGCCAGACAGCGGCAAAATTGGTCCTTCGAGGCCAGCAGGGTTTGTTTCAATTGTTGAGCGCCGACGAACTTGGTGCCGTCGGGGAAGGAGCCGGAGGCGTCAATGGGGTCGTCATTGGTGTCCTTGGTGCGCCAGGCGCCCATCACGTCAAAGTTTTCGAGGCTAAAGCCGATGGCGTCCATGCGTTCGTGGCAGGAGGCGCAGGTGGGGTTGGCGCGGTGTTCCTCCATGCGGTGTTTGAG
>CAZCMU010000222.1:0-4783 GCA_964499725.1 uncultured Opitutales bacterium | reverse complement strand
ATGACGCCGGGGTTGCGCGCGTCGTCTTCCTTGATCTTGAAGACGATCTTCATCATGTCGCTGCCGACGTCGGCAATCTTGGTGAAGATGCCGCCGCAGATGCGCAGGACGCTCGCGCCGAGGGACTCGCCAATCGCGAAGCCGATGAAGCTGACGCCGGCCAGTTCGCGCGGCACAAATTTCAAAATCGTCAGCATGAGAATCAATTCGACGCTGACCAGCAGCACGCCGATGCTCATGCCCGAGCGCGTGGGAATTTCCGACAGGGGCATCGCCTTGCCGCGCAGGGAGGCGAACGCCATGCGGCTGTTGGCCACATTGTTAATCAGGATGCCGAACCATGCGACACCGAGCGAGCCGCCCATGCCAACCAAAGACCAGAACAAAATCAAGATCACCGAACCGGCGCTCATGTGCTGCAGCACACCGAAATAGAGCACCATTGTGGAACCAATTAAAATTTCCAGTTTAATCAAGAGTTTGGCCTGCGTGAACAAGTAGGTTTTGCAGGTGCTGTAAATGAGCGAGGAGACGTCCAGCATGCTCTTGTGGGCCGGCAGACCCTTGAGGTAACGGTACTCATTCAGGCCATAAAATGCGCCCAGGACGCACATGACCAAGCCGCCGAGAAGGATTTCGTTGCCAGTCAGGCCCAGCCCAAAGACGTTGAAAACGGCGTCCGTCGAAGCGGGGAGCTGGATGTCGGCATCGCCGGCGGCCAGGGCCTTGGAGCCGAAAGCCAGGCAGAAAACAAAAGCGGTGGTGAGCAGCAGCGATGCGCGCAGGGCCCAACGCTTGAAACGCGAAAACGAGGAGATACGGGATTTCATAGTGGTAACAAAGGGCGGAGCGGCGGGGGTTCGCCGTTCCGAAGCCGTATCCAATTAAGGGGTGTGCGCGCGTTTGGCAACGTGATTTATCCAACTTCTTTGCCCCAGCGGTGGCCAGGGAGAACGCCTCATTGCCGATTTAACGGTCCCATGAAAGCGCGGTTCCGGCTACCAATGCAGGCGTCCTTCGGCTACCGCCTGCGCCAGCACCAAGACCCACATCAACAGACAATTCACCAGGCTGAGGAAAACCGCCGCGCTGCCCATGTCCTTGGCCCGTTTGGCAAAGGGGTGGCGCTGCTGCTGCGCCGCGAGATCCACGCACCATTCCACCGCGGAGTTGAGCAACTCCACAATTAACACCAGCAACACGCTGCCAATCATCAGCGCCTTGCCCAGCAACTCAACTGGCAGCACCACCGCCAGCGGTACCAGCACAAATGCCAGCATCATCTCCTGGCGAAAGGCTTCCTCGTGCTTCCAGGTCGAGCCGATACCCTCGATGGAATAAAAAAACGCGTTGACGACGCGCTTCATGCCCAGCGTGGTGGCTTTTTGGTCCGTAACGACGACGGGGGTTGGGGCCGTGGTGGAGGCCGCGCCGGGCGCGGTGGATTCGGGAGAAATGGGCATGAGGGGATTGTTACGAAAACGTCACAATTATCATACCGGTTTTTGCCCCCTTCGCAACGCGAAAGCGCATCAGGAGTTTATCTCTCACCTCACTCCACCGCCGCCTTCGGAAACGAAAAATGATAGGTCCCCGCCGCCAGCGCGATGCTGGTGGTCGAGTCTGTGCCAGATTTAACTGGCGCGCCCGCTTGCAAAACATTTTTCGCGGGCACGGGCAGCTTGAGCGTCGCGCTGCTGTTCGGCGGCACCGTTACGTCATAATCCATCTGGTCACCTTCGGCGTGCCAATAGGCGGAGATTGCTCCATAAGGCGAATCGAGCGACGATTTAATATACGTCAACTTGTCCGTGAATTGCGGCGCGAGGAGGAAGTGCTTGTAGCCGGGGCTGGCGTCGTCGAGCTGGATGCCCGCCGCGCCGGCGTAGAACCAATACCCAATCGCGCCGAAGGAATAGTGGTTGAAGGAATTCATCGAGGAGGCTTGAAAGCCCTTGTCCGGCGTCCACGCATCCCAACGCTCCCAGATGGTCGTCGCGCCATTTTTGACCGGAAAGAGCCACGAGGGATACGTGTCGGTGAACACCAGTTTCCAGGCGAGGTCGGAGCGGCCGATTTGCGTCAACGCCGGGCAGAGCAGGCCTGAGCCGGGAAAACCGGTGGTGAGGTGGCCGGCGCGTTCGACGGCGGCGGCGAGTTTCTGGGCAGCGGCGGCACGGAGGTTTTCCGGCAGCAGATTGAACCGCAGGGCGAGGATGTAACTGGTCTGGGTGTCGCTTTGAATGCTGCCATCCGGCGAAACAAAATTTTCGTTAAACGCGGCGATAATTTCCTTCTCGATGCGGTTGTAGGCCGCGGCGTCCTCGGTGCGGCCAAGCAGCGTGGCGGCTTGCGCGACGATGTGCGCGGAATTCGCAAAATAGGCGGTGTCCACAATTTGGGGCGGCGTCATCACTGGCGCGAGGTGGTCCGCCACGCCGCCGTTTTGGATCAGACCCTTGTTGTATTCATAAACCACCCAGCGCGCCATGTAGGGATAATTGTCCTCCACGAATTTTTTGTCGCCATAAGCGTTGTACATCGTCCAGGGGACGATGACGCCGGCGTCGCCCCACACCGGGTAGGCGTCGGCCTGGTTGGCGCGCGGGGCGACGGTGGAATAGGCGCCGGCGGCGTTTTGCGCATCATCCACATCCGCCATCCATTTGCGGAAAAATCCGGCGACATCGGCATTGTAGGCCCCGGTCGGCGCAAAGACCTGCGCATCGCCCATCCAGCCCAGGCGCTCGTCGCGCTGCGGGCAATCCGTCGGGACACTGAGGTAATTCCCGCGCTGGCTCCAGCGGATATTGGAGTAAAGCTGGTTCAAATCCTTGTCCGAACTTTCCCAGGTGCCGGTGTTGGCGTTGTCCGAGCCGACGACGATGCCGCGAATATCATTGGGCGTGAGCTCGCCGGGATAACCGACCACATTGGCATAACGGAAACCGTGGAAGGTAAATTGCGGCTCAAACGTTTCCGGCGCGTTGCCGCCCTTAAGCGTGAACGTGTCGAGCGAAATGGCCGGACGCAGATTCTCCGTGAAAAGTGTGCCGTCGGGGTTGAGCATCTCGCCATGCGTGACCTGGACCACCGCGCCAGCGGGGCCGCGCACGGTGAGGCGGACGTGGCCGACCATGTTCTGCCCGAAATCCACCAGCCAGACATTGCCCTGGTGGGTGATTTTCTTCGGCGTGAGCTCCATCAACTTGCGCACCGGCGGCCCGAGTTGCGGCACCAAGCCAACTGTTCGGTGGTCTTCGGTAGTCACGCTCTTCCACGCAGAGTCGTCAAAGGTCGGCTGATTCCACGCCGAGGCTTGGCGGGCGTCGAGTACCTCGCCCAGCTGTTGGTCGGAGCCCAGTTCCTCGCCCGCGCCGCCTTTCCAAGTGTTGTCGCTGGCAATTATGTCTTGCGAGCCGTCGGCGTAGGTGATTTCGAGCTGCGCAATGAAAGACGGGTGGTCGCTGACTTGGTTGAATTGCGCGAGGCCCATCCAGCCGAGGCGCCCGGCGAACCAGCCGTCGTTCAACAGCGCGCCAAGGGCGTTCGGGCCGGGTTTAAGCAGGCTCGTGACATCGGTCGTTTGATACATCACGCGCTTATTGAAGTCCGTGAATCCAGGATCCAATTGGTGGTCGTTGATGGGCTGGCCATTGATGGAGGCTTCGTAAGTGCCCAACGCCGTCGAATACAGCCGCGCCTTGGCCACTGGACCCTTGACGGTGAAAGTTTTTCTCAAATAACGCCCTGCGCCCAGGGTGCTGCTGTTGTCGCCGACGAGGGGCTGCGCGGTGTAGGGACCGAGCACCTGGGCCGCCGCCCACATGGAATCGTCGAAATCGGGCTTCGACCAAACGGGAACGGTGCTGGGCGGAACTCCCGGCCCGCGAGCCGCCACCGGGGCACCGCCTCCGCCAGCCAATGCACCACCGCCGAAACCCCGCCCCCGCGGCGCCGGCGGGGGAATGGAGGCCTTCCAGTTGCTGTCGGTGTTGAATTCAATGCGCGCGCCGTTTTCCAGCTCGACCACGCCATGCGCCGCGATGGCGTTGCGACCCGCGCTGCCGCGGGGTGGCAGGTGCATCGGGGCCGCGCCGAGCGCGATGATGTTTTTGCCCGGCTTCAGATTCTGGCCAAAATCCGCGTGAAACGGCGCGGCATGGCTGCTCGACCCTTGCAAGGTCGCCTGGCCGTTCGCGTAAAGGGAAACCACGCCATCGGCCATGGCGTCAATCGTCGCGCCGCGGATTTTCGCGTCCGCCGGCAATTCGAGCACAAAGC
The DNA here is from genome assembly GCA_964499725.1 of uncultured Opitutales bacterium. Taxonomy (GTDB): domain Bacteria; phylum Verrucomicrobiota; class Verrucomicrobiia; order Opitutales; family JABDGR01; genus JABDGR01. Next base: position 499 of record CAZCMU010000222.1, on the reverse strand, counting down.
GCGCGGCAGCGGATTGGGTGGCCGTGGAGCCGGCGCTTATCCAACTGGCCTTGGCCAACGGCGCCGCCTCGATATCGTAGCGCGGCAAATCCACGGTAATCCACTGGCCCTTCCAGTCCGCGGCTGGATTCAGCAAGCCGAGTTCGAATGACGCCGGCGCGCTCCAGGCCGAAGGCTGGCCATCCTTGTCCCATACCCGTACTTGCCAAAAAACCTGCGCGCGGGAAGTGAGCGCCGGCCCGCCCCAGGGCACCAGCACGGATTGGTTGGAGGCGACTTTGCTCGAACTCCACACGTCGGCGTTACCCGAGACCAACGCCGCAGAGGAAGTGGCCGCGCGGATTTCGTAGGCGGTTTGCGCTTCACCTACACGGTCGGACAATAGTTTCCACGACAGGCGCGGCTGCGCGTCGCCAATGCCAATGGGGTTTTGCTGGTGTTCGCAAGTCAGGGCGCCGAGGCGCACCGGGGAAACTGTTTGGGCGCTCAACGGACTGGC
>CAZCMU010000221.1:0-4805 GCA_964499725.1 uncultured Opitutales bacterium | reverse complement strand
AATCGCGCGGCGGCGTCAGCGACCCCGGCTTGCCCGTGGCGGGGGAGGGGATGAGTTCGTACTCCTCCGGTTTCGCATTCGTGTAGTCCTTCAACACCACCGGCTCCAGCGCGCCCTGCTTCGCCAGCTTGCGCTTCATTGAGTTCGCCTGGGTGTCCGCCTCGGCCTGCATCCCGGCGTCTTCGAGCACGCTCACGTAGCCAATCGTCTCGCCTGCGACCACTACCGGCGCAAAGAACAACTGGTCGGCGCGGTACCGCTGCTTCGATTCCTTGCAGTCCACCATCGGGTCCGAAAAGCCCTGGATGTGGCCCGACGCCTCCCACACTTTCGGGTGCGAGATGATCGAGCAGTCCAGCCCCACGATGTCGTCGCGCCGGTGCACCATGTCTTCCCACCACGCATTGCGGATGTTCCGCCGCAGCTCCGAGCCCAGCGGTCCGTAGTCAAAAAAGCCATTCAGGCCACCGTAAATTTCCGACGACGCATACACAAACCCGCGCCGCTTGCACAGCGCCACGATGGTGTCCATGGTCACCGGACCAGCCACCGGAGCAGGCGTTGCCGAACCCGTCGCGGGCGCAACTGGCGTAGAGCTAGGAGTAGTCGGAACAGCAGGGGAGTCTTCAGCCATAAACCGCAGAGCATCGCCAACATACGCTCCCGGGTCAAGTCTGGGGTGGGGGAGTCCCGCCAGGGACGACCGAAAATAGCCCAGCCATTGATGGCTGGGTTGATTGATGGAAATAAATCAAGTCCCGCACGGGACGAAAGAATTTTTTTTACGCCCAATCATCTGTCGTCCCTGACGGGACTCATCAACTTCTCTATCCAAGTTCCCAGCGTTGAAACGCTGGGCTATTTTCTTCCGCCCCGGTGGGGCTGCCAGGCTATGCTTTCCACTTGTCAGGCTGGCATGGTTCCTGCGACTGTTTCGGGGTGGGCGAGACGATCAAACCTGCCGTGAATATTTTATTGGGCGGGTTTCGCCGTTCGCGGGTCTGGTGCCTCGCGGCAGTTTTGGTATCCCTGGCGCCGGTGGCGCAGGCCCAGCTCATCACCAACGGGCTGGTGGGTTATTGGACGGGCAACGGCAACGCTCTCGACACCTCGAGCCAGGCCAACAACGGCACTTTTGCCGGCAGCTATGTAGCGGGCGTCAATGGCGGCGAGGCCTTTGACCTGAGCAGCGGCGTGGTCACCATGCCGGACATCCCCGCCTACAGCCTCGGCGGAAGCTTCTCAGTGGGCTTTTGGGTCAACCTGGACAGCACCGGCGGCGGCACCATCCTGGGCCAGGACAACGGGCCCGGTGGTACCAGCAAGTGGTTTGTCGGTTACAGCAACTTTGTCAGCCAGGCCTTCAGTTTTCACCTCAACGGACCATCCAGCGATGTTTTGTCCACTGGCCTGGTCGTGCTGCCCGCCAACGGCTGGAATTACTTCGCGTTGACCGACGCGAACGGTGCTTACAATTTTTACCTCAACGGCTCCGACATCAGCAGCCAGACGTTTAACGGCGCGTTTCCCGACCCTACCGCCAACCTGAAATTCGGCTTCGCCGAGGCAGGTTTTAGTTTTCTCGGCGAGTTGCAGGACGTCTCGCTCTTTAACCGCCCTCTGTCGTCCTCCGAAGTCACCCAAATGATGAACGTGCCCGAACCAGCCACGTTTGCCCTGTGGTGTGGCCTGGGTTCGCTGCTCTGTTTTGTACGGAAGCGGTTCACGCGAAAATAATTTACGCCTCCATGCTCTCCGTGGTTCAATTCACTTTCTTCTTTGCGTCCTTTGCGTCTTTGCGGTGAAACCGAGTCTTAACTCTCCGGCTACCGCTCCTTGGTTATTGGCTGCCCAATTCGCCACAACACCCCGCTGGGGTCGAGCAGCGGAAAATCCCGCATGCCCCATGCTCTATCTTCCGGTTTTTCGACAGTAATGCCAAAGGGAGCCGCCGCCGCTGAAAGTTGTTTCCACCATTCATCCACCTCCTCCACCCAAAGATGCATTTTGAAATTTTCGGCATGTTCTTTGACATAAAAATTCTGGAGCAAAAAACACGAGTTGCCGTGGCGAAAATAGGCCACATCCGGCGTTGACCAAACTTGCGTGAAACCAAGGGCTGCGTAGAAACGCTTGGACAGGTCGAAATCCCGTGCCGGTACAAACGCCTTGGCTTCAACGGAACGGAGTGGGTAGGCATCCATATGTCGCATGGATAGCACCGTGAATTATCCCGGCATCGTCAATGCATTTTCTTCTTTGCGCCCTTTGCGTCTTTGCGGTGAAAAACAAAATTTTAGACGCATCCTGCTTCACGTCTCCACCGCCGCCACCGCCACCGTCTGCCGCGCCCAAAACCGCGGCGGCAAATACGCCAGCCCGATAATCAATAATTGCGAGAGCCAGAAAAGCACCAGCGTCACAAACGTCCCCTGCATAAAGCCATAACTATGCAGGCCGACGCCCAGTAAATTCACGCCGAACCACGACCACGCCGTCACCATGTTTCCGCCCACGGCCAGCGCCGCCTGCCCACGTTCGCTACACAGCTTCCCCCAGCGCGCGTGCAGGCAAATCGCGCACCACAGCACAATCAGCAGCGCGCCGTTTTCCTTCGGATCCCAGCCCCAGAAGCGCCCCCAGCTTTGGTCCGCCCAAATCCCGCCGAGCATCGTGCCCACAAAACTAAACAACGTCGCAAAGCACGTCACGCCGTAGGTCAGTTGTGACAGCAACTTCATCACGCCGCGGTCCGGTGCCTTCACCAACGACCGGTATAAAATATACCCGAGGCCCAGCGCGCCCGCTACAAACATCGCGCCATAGCCGGTCGTCACGCACGTCACATGCGTGGACAGCCACAGGTTCGTCGCCAGCACCGCCTGCGGTCGCGCGAGGTCGTCGCCGCTGAACGGCAAATTATGCGCGATGACGAGCGTCACAAATCCGATGGCTGACGCCACCGCCGCGCCAATCCCGCGCTTGAACCACAGTTCGAGCACCAGCCCCGCCAGCACACCGATAAACCCCACAAACAGCGCCGACGAATACAGGCTCGTCACCATCGCGTAGCCGGTCAGGTACACCCGCGCCACCAGTCCGAGCAGTTGCAGGGCAAAGCCGAGGCCAATCAACCCCAGCGCCGCGCGCCGCAACGCCGGCCCCCACACCACCCAGCCAACGCACGCGCACAAAAACGCCATCACATACAAAATCGAGCCGCGGTAAAACGGCTCGACCTGGTTCAAAAAAGTCTCAAAGCGCACCTTGGTCGTCACCCCCGGCACGTCCAATTGCTTTTCCTGCGCCGCAACCGCCGCATTAAACGCCGCGGCATCATCCTTGCGCAGCGCTTCGCCCATCTCGGCATAGTGCATCAGCACCGGGTTCACCGTCCCGCTGTGCAGCGCCGCCAGCGCGCCGTGGCCCAGGCTGTCCCACTTGCCCTCAATATTGTCCGGCGGCAACAGGCCCACGATATCATTCTGGTCCAGGTCCATGTAGCGCTTGGCCTGGAGCGTGAAGGAGTCAAATTCGCCCTGGTCAAACGGCTTGCCCGCCTCCTCGGCGGCGATGGCCACCTGGCCGGGCTTGAGCGACGACTGCCACAGTGCCAAATCCTTGGCCGGTTCCGCGCCCGGCGGCACAAAGCTCACCGCCAGCTGTTGAAACAACTGCAGGTCGTCGCGCAGCACCCGCACTTCGCCGTCGAACACGCTCAGTTTTTCCTCGGCATCCACTTTGGCGTCGGCCGCCGCGGCGGCGTTCTGGATGTCGTCAAAATGCGGCGCGAGGTCGAGGAACGAAAAATACTGGCTGCCTTGTTGCTTTTGGCCAATGAGGCCCAGCACCTCGTCGTCGTCAATGCGGAACACCGGCACGCGCTCGGCGTTTTCCACGCGAAAGGCCACGTCCAGGAACCACGTCAGCGCCGGCAGCATTATTTTCGCATTCGGTTCGCTGCTGTTCACATCCGGGATGTTAAGCTCCGTGCGCGTGGAAAACATCCGCAGCGTGTTGCGCGCCACGCTGTCAATCGGCGCCACGCGCGTGCCGTATTGGACCGGCAGCTTGGCAAAACCCGCCACGTCATAGAGTGAATTCGTGTGTGGCGGCAAAAAGCCGTCGACCACCACCGCTGCGCCAATCAGCAGGATGAGCAGGGCGGCAAAATCTTTGATCTGAAGCTTTTTCATCGTGGGGAATTGACGACGGTTTCGGATAGCTTGGGTTTGGTGGCGGTTTTCGGGAGGTCGGCAACGGCTAAACTCTCCCGCGCTTTTTCCCGGCGCAGGTGCGCCACCAGGCTGAGGATGAATTGCACCGCCATGCCCACGCCGACCATCGCGACCGCCACATACGGCAGCGGCGCACCCGGGTTGCGCACGACTTGGAACATCGACGCCCCGTCACCGCGGCTAAACGACGCCTGGTAGAACGTCAACCCCTGGTAGCGCAGCGGATGGTTCATGTAAATGAGCACGGGCCGGTCTTCATTCGTCACCGGGTTGGTGAGCTGCACTTTGCTTTCAAAACGCTTCGGAATGTCCGTGCCCGGATATAAATCGTGGGTAAAGGTGTCGAGGTACAGGCTGTACGGCAGGTATTCGCGCCGCGGCCGCAGCGCCACTTCCCACTTGTGCCCGTCCACCGTGAAGGTCTGCGGCAAATCCTTCGCGAAAAACGGCGGCGCCGTCTTCGGGTCAAAAAACGTGGACACCAGCCACTTGCCCAGCGGGCCCTTTGGCGTGTCGAGGGAAATCACCGCCGTGGAGTAGTTCACCGCGTTCTCCGTGAAATTATAC
>CAZCMU010000220.1:0-4827 GCA_964499725.1 uncultured Opitutales bacterium | reverse complement strand
AGCGTTACCAGCATTGGAGATATGGCATTTGTAACTTGCGCAAAGCTGACCGCGATAACCGTGGATCCAAACAACTCTGCCTATGTCAGCATTGCCGGGGTTCTGTTCAACGAGGAACAGACTACGCTTATACAATACCCGATCGGCAGCAATGGAAAAGGGTATACGATCCCAAGCAGTGTAACCAGTATTACAGACAGCGCTTTTGCTGGTTGCTCCAATCTCACCAATATATCTATCCCTAACAGCGTCGCCAGCATTGGGGCCACTTCGTTCCAAGATTGCTTAAACTTAACGACAGTCACATTCCCCAATAGTGTTACCAGCATAGGAGGTCTTGCATTCAGTTTCTGCACCAACCTTTCCAGTGCATTTTTCTTGGGCAACGTGCCTCCCGATGGTAATTGCTTCATAGGCTCTCCAACGAAGGTGTATTGTTTGCTTGGAGCAAGCGGAATTGGTAGCTCAACAGCGATTATTTTAAATCCGCCCGCCATCGCCACCGCGCCTTCGACTGCTGCGTTGGTTTCAGGAGCCAAGGCCATTTTCAGCGTTACAGCCAGTGCGAATCCTGCGCCGATTGGTTACCAATGGCAGGTTTCTGCAGATGGCGGCAATACTTGGGCCAACCTCACGGACAATTCTACTTATACCGGGTCGGCGACGGATGCGTTGACCATCACCAACGCCTCCGCTGCGCAATTGGGCTATCAATATCAAGCCCTACTGACCAACTATGCCGGAACCACCACGACCACGTCCGTCCCGCTTATCGTTGGCACCTCGAAAGCCCAACTCACCTGGCTGCAAAATAATTTCACTTCGGCCCAGTTGGGAAATCCCGCCATCGTCGGCGACACTTCTGAGCCCGCAGGCGACGGCATCCCGAATCTCCTCAAATACGCGTTCAACCTGAATCCATTCGTCAACGGCCAATCCTCGTTGCCCCAGCCCACAACCAGCGGCGGAAATTTGGTGCTGAGCTTCGCGGCCTTGCAATCCGATTTAACTTACACCGTCGAAGCCAGCACTGATCTGGTCAACTGGAGCACGACGGGCGTGACTACGCAAACGAACGGCAGCACGGTAACGGCCAGCTACCCTTTGCCGGCCAGCGGCACGGCATTCCTGCACATCGTGGTTTCGCCGGGACCGTAAAGGCATTTCACCGCAAAGGCGCAAAGTTTTGCTTACCCTCTTCGCGCCTTTGCGGTAAATGCAGCTTTGCGTTTATCCGCATCGCTGCTAAATTTCCCCCATGGCCGACGACGGGCTGTCCATTCTGCAAACCGCCAAAAAGCCCGCCTACGCGATTGGCGCGCCGCTGCGCGAATATTTGGTGCGCTGGGGCCGCGAGGCCCCGTTGCCGGTCACATATAAGGAGCTCATCAGCTTTACCGAGGCCGCGCCGCTGCACGATGCCGCCGGGCGCGACACGCTCTGGGAATCCGTCATCTACCCGCGCGAGCAGATGGCCGTGCTGCACCACGGGCTGAAGGAAATTTACGCGCTGATGCAGGCCGAGGGCAGCGTGTCCGTCATGGATCACCTGTATGTGGACCGCATAGATTTTTGCACGTTTGGCAACAGCAACCCCTTCCGCATCCGCATCGTCAATTCCTACAACGACAACTTCGACCATTTTTATGTGAAGAAGGCCGATGCTTCGCGCGTGTACGGCTTGGAACTGGAGCATTTGCTCTCGCCCAACCGGTTGCATTTTTTGACCTGCGGCGAAACGCTGGTCGAGGAGCACATCGCGGGCATCCCCGGGGACGTATTTGTCCAGCGCTGGCTGCAAGATCCGAACGTGTCCTCCGTGCGCCTGGCGAAGGAACTGGTGAAATTCAACGAGCGCTGTTTTGTGCGCCTGCTCGGCGACATGCGCGCGTACAACTTCGTCGTCGTGCTGGTGCCGGACTTCGAGGGCGTGCAAGTCCGCATCCGCGCGATGGATTTCGACCAGCAGTCCTATAACGGCCGCCTGCGTTTTTACCTGCCCCAGTTTTTCAAGGACAACCTGCCGCTGGTCGAATACTGCCAGAAGCAGCTCAACCCGCAGACCGCGCGCCAATACCAGCGCGAGGAGCAGGCCCTCATTTTCCGCCGCGCGGAGACCGAGCGCGCCCGCATCGGCGAGCTGCTGGCGGCGATGGAGCGCACCGAGCTGGCCACGCCGGAAAAAGTCGCGCAACTCAGCACCGAGCTGGCGGAGTATCATCAGGAGCCGGCCCTGGCCCGCGCGACCTCCATGGGCGCCTTGGTGCGCGAGAGCCTCTCCCTCATGTGCCGCAAGTTTGCCGAGCACTCCGGCCACGGCAGCGCGAATCCCTTTGGGGCGCAGCGCTAGTTCCGGTGGCGTCACAAGCATGCGGCGCAGGAAAAATCCGCCAATAAATAACAAATTTTTCACACTTTTGCGGCCCGGGCGACCCGCATAAGGCTTGAGAATCGGTGCAAAAACGGCTATATCCATCGCCTTACATGCACGGTAATTTTTTTGCGCGCACGGGCTTGGTTTTGGCGTTTATATTGTTGATGGCGGGGCCCGCTGCGGCCGGCAATCTGACCATTGACCTCAATTACTCCTACGACACCAACAACTTTTTCACCAACCATCCGCAGGCCGAGGTTTTGATGAACGACGCCGCGGCTTACTACGAGTCGATTCTCAGCACCAGCTTTACGGCGATTGACCCCGCGGCCGCTTCCACGGCGGATGGAGTTCCCGGCGGCGACGTTTGGAATGGCACCACGTTTAATCCCTCCAACACGAGCGCCAACATTACGATAAACGACGCGACCATCAACGCGAACACCATTGAGGTTTTCGTCGGCGGCAGCAGCTTTAGTGGCAGCGAACTGGGCCTGGGCGGCTTTGGCAACATCTTTGTCAGCGGCTATTCTTCGACGTGGATTAATACCGTCCTGGGCCGCGGGCAAGCCGGGGCCCTGGGCACCTCCAACACGCAAACTGCTTATTCAACGTGGGGCGGTTCCATCTCTTTCAGCACCGCGGGCAACTGGTATTTCGACCCCAATCTTGCCGCGAACCACACGGTGCCCACCGGCGAATACGACTTCTACTCCGTGGCTCTGCACGAACTCGGCCACGTCCTCGGCCTCGGCACCGCCAATGTTTGGAAAAACGACACCTCGGGCGGTCTGTTTGACGGCGCGCATGCCGTGGCCGCCAACGACGGCGCCGACCCCGCGGAATCGCCCGACTTGGGCCATTGGGCCGAAGGCACCATGAGCGATGTTTATGGCACCAACACCCTCGGCAACGCCACCATGACGCCCACCTTGTTCGACGGCCAGCGCAACTTGGTGACCAATCTCGACGTCGCGGCCTTGCAAGACATCGGCTGGGCGATTGTTCCTGAGCCAGCTATCTGTACTTTTGCGGCTGCAGTGGTGGTCGGCCTGCACGCCTGGCGGCGCAGGTCATATACCGCCAGCCGCGTCAAAGCGTAACCACCGCGCCGGTCCGGGTGCCATAGATGAGCGCCTCCGCCGGCGCTCCCGTCAACGCATCCAGCGCGCGGGCATAGACCCCGACTTGCGACCCATAGCGTTCGCGCAACTCCGCGGCGGCGGCACCCTTGGTCTGGTCGGTTTTCCAATCAATCACCAGCCAGCGCGCGGCCTTCGCATCCCATGCGGCAAAATCCAGGCAGCCGTCAAAAGCGCGCTCGCCGTCGGACTCGGCCCACAAAAAGTTTAGTTCGGTGGCAAAGCTCCATCCGGGCGTCGCGAGCCGCTGCAACAATGGCGACTGCCGCAGGCGGTGGATTTCTTCGCGCGCCCGCGCCGGGTCAGGGGCGTTGGGCCAGTGCTGCTCCCAATGCGCCGTCCACGCCGCCAGTCCTGCCGCCCAGGGCGTGTGCTCCATCAGTTGGTGCCACCAATTGCCGTAGTTGACGGCTGCGCCGGGCGGCGGTTGTGCTTCCGGGTAATCGGGCGGGGCGAATAGATCCGGTTCCGCGCGCTCGGGCGGCTGAATCGCCACCTGGTGCGCCAGAGTACTGGGGAGCACTCGCCGGGGAAATTTTTTCGCCCGCACATGGGCGGCGGCAAATATTTCCGGATGCCACGCGGTCTCCGGCCAGCACGCGGGCGTCGTCGGTATATCCGGCGTCGCGCTTGGCGTCGCGGGCTTTTTTTGCTTTGGCACTTGGGCCCCCAGCACCGGCAGGCTTTCCCACCATGTTCCGGCCGGGCCGCTCGATTGAAGGCGCAATACCTCGGCCAGCGAGCCCGCGCGTAATTTTTCCTCCGTGGTCAGCGCAGTTGCGTCGGCCAGAATCAAAGTGTGTTTCGGGCGGGTCATCGAAACATACAGCAGGCGCTCAAACGCCGCGCGCCGTTCCGCTGCGCGCAAGGTTGAGGACGAATTCTCCCCCTCGCTCGTCACTGCGGCCTGCGCTTTGTCGTAAAGGCAGGTGGGCGGCTGGCCCGGGGCCGTGGGCGGCAGCCAGCACGGATATTCCGGGGGCGGAAAATCGGGCCGGACAAACAAGCCGAACAACATCACCGTCGGCCATTCCAGTCCCTTCGCCTTGTGGCTCGTGAGCAATTGGATGTGCTCGGCGCGCGCCACCAACTCGGCTGCCCCCGTCGGCTCCTGGCGCAATTGTTGGGCAAACGACGCCAGGCTGTCGCCCCGTGCGTCCGCCAGCAGCGCCTGGTCGAGCAATGCCGCCAGACTTTCGGGATTCGCGCCAATCGCAGCGAGTCGCTCTTGTAACGCGGATTTTTCAACGACCGCCGCCACCGCATCGCGCACGGGCCGGCCCGCGATGGCCCGGCTGGTTTTTTGCAGCC
>CAZCMU010000219.1:0-4830 GCA_964499725.1 uncultured Opitutales bacterium | reverse complement strand
CGCCAACCTCACCGGCCCGCGCGCCTCCGTCAGCGGCATCCGCGCCCGCATGCAGCTCACATTCTAAGTAAACTTGCTTGTTATTGACTGTGGTTTGGGCCGTCCGGTGGCAATTGCCGCCGGACGGCTTTTTTTTGGAGTCGAGGCAAATACCTTGGATTGCTCAAGGGGTGCCATCCGGCCTTGGCCATATTTATTTGCCCAAGCCGGGATTTTGCCTTGTTCTCCTCCTCGACCATAAAATACTACCCCTATTCGGTCTCTGGTGGCCACGCCATCCTGGCCAGCGCTCCGGCCCATGCAAGTTGCCGGAGTTTAACCATGCCTGTCTCCGCTGCCCGGCTTCTTGTCCTCCTGGCTTTGAGTCTGGCCTGCTGGTCCCATCCATTGCTGGCGCAAAGCGCTCCGGACGTGGAACTGTCCAAACTGACCCTGGCCAATTTTTTTACTGATGGCTGGGATCAAGCCTGGAGCAAACGGCCAAATCCCGGGGGTGCGCCGGACCTGGCGTTGTTGCGCGTCCAAACCAATTTTTTAGCGCGAGATTTTCGCCTGGATTTTTTCAGTCAGCAAGCCCTGAACAGCACCAAGACACAGACCATTAACCTCTTCGATGGCTCATTTTCCTACAGCCTGAATCGCCGCTTCATGATTCAGGCCACCAGTTATTACGAATGGCTCAATTCGCGGGTGGCCAACGACGTGGAGGCGCCCAGCGAGGCCCTCGGGGGACGGCTCCAATTGATTGATGTTCCCGGCACTTCCTATGCCCTCAACCTGAAGTTCATCTCTCCAACTAAGACGCTGGGCAATGACCTGACCACGGCGACTTACTCTCTCGCTGGCTGGGAGGATTTGACTCCGTATGGATTAAAGAAAGTCGGCCTTTACTTCGATCTCGCGGGGGATAATTACGTCGGCCCGCATGTCATCGGGGCCAAGGAAACGGACACCGCCTACGACGTGTCTTTGGCCAAGACCTGGACGGAGCCCGCCTCGGCGCTCCAGAACCTTACCACCTTTGTGGAGATCTTTGGCACCACCGACCTGGGTGGCTCCTACAGCGGCAAAACGGTGGTAACCCTGACCCCGGGTTTCCGCACCAGCCTTGGCCACAGCCAGATTCTCATGGCGGGCGTTGATTTGCCGGTCAGTCATCCGCGCCCCTACAACTGGGCGCTGCGGGTCACCTATATCATCACTTTCTGAAGGGCGCCATTCATCTGGCCGCAGGTGGGCTAGCCGTCGGCGTAGCTTAACTGTTCTTACGCCTCGTCGCCGTTATGGCCAATCGCCTCGACCGGGCAGCCCTCCAGGGCTTCCATGCACTTGTCGATGTCTTCCTGTTCCGTCGGCTGCTTGTACACGTAGGAATAGCCGCCGTCGTCGCTACGCTTGAAGAAATCGGGCGCGGTCTCGCGGCACAGGTCGCAGTCAATGCACTGCTGGTCCACGTAGAATTTGCCGGCAATATTGTCGGCCCACTTGTCCTTGATGTCAGCCATGGCGTAGGTAAAAAATAAATCATCGCGAAACGAGGCAGTTAGGTCAAGCCGGGATGCGGGCCAAAGCGTTGCAGGCAGTTCATTAATTGACCATATTAGCCTGTTTTAAGCAGTTGAGTACAAACACTCGAATACTTGAATCATTAGCCATCGAGCCCTGGAGGCCCGGGACATTACTACTTCGCGTCACGCTTGGCCGCAGCCTCCGCCAAATGGAACTTGTGCAGCCCGCGGTGAAAGGCCGGCGCGAGCAACATGCCGACGGACGTCAGGAACACCACGCCGCTGAACAGCGCGTAGCACCCGGCAAAAATTTTACCGCCTTCGGTTTTCAATTCCCCAACCGGACCCATGCCGGAGAGAATCATCGCGGCGTTGACGAAGGAATCCGTCCACGACATGGCTTCGAAGTGGTGGTAGCCACCCATGCCCAGGCCGAGGCAAACCAGCAGGATGGAAATGACCAGCAACGCCTGCCGGGCCACGCGCCGGTAAAACGCCGGGCGCGAAATCAACGGATCCGTGCGGTGTTCGTACATGGGTTCGCCGCCAGTATGGAGGCCGCTTCGCGTGTCCGCAAGCCGGAGAGTGGCAGGCCTTGTGCTTATGCAATGACTGGTTGTAGGGGCCCGCGAGTTCGCGTCATCTTTGTCTATTGCGCCCGCCGTTACCAATCATTGGGGCGTTGCCTTGTCCCTTTAATCTTCGCCCGGTGTTTCTTGCCCTCAATCATCTTCACTTTTTGTCCCCAGGATTTCTGCCGCGTGCGGCGTTTGTGCAACTGCCGTTCATGTTGTATCGCCGCCGCCGCCGCGCTTTTTCGATTGCCCAGCTTTGCGCACAAATCGCTCCACGCCTGCACCCGGTTCCATACCTGCGAGCGTCCGTCCTGGCAGCGCGCCTCGACCCCCGTCGGACCATGCCGCAGCCAGACGGTGGACGACGTCTTGTTGATTTTCTGCCCGCCTGGCCCCGTCCCCCGCACAAACCGCTCCTCCACATCCTCCGGCCTCACCCCGAGGGAAATTAGCCGCTGCCGTAGCGCCGCATCCAATATGTCGGGGAAAGGGGGCATCAAGAAGATTCTACCTAGAGTGCAAGGGAAAGATAAAGACGTAAGCATTGCTTTTTGGGTGTAGGCATCGCAGCCAGCACCCTTAAGCGCCACCGATTGTCTTTAAATTGTACGTTGACAGAAAAAGAAACTCATGTAGTATGTTAAGTATCATGAGCCTAAAAATACACATTCAAGCCTCCGGGCTAAGCATATCCGCCAATCTAAAAGATGAGGCGCTTCCAGCTGTGATAAAATTGATCCAGGAAAATCGTGACGACTCCAGTCCGCAATCAGCCACTCCTATTCCTATTACGGGGTCAAGCAATTCAGGTTTGCCTCCACTAGGGTCTGCTCAGGGAGCAGAATTGTCAGGACAGAATAGCGACCAACCTGTCAGGGATTTCTTGAAACAAAATGGGGCAGCGGAGTTGCTTAATCGTTTAAAATGGGACGGTAATTCTGAAAAGATCCTATTACTTGGTGCGTGGCATGAGGCGCGGGACGGGAAAACGCCTTGGCGTAGTTCTGATATGGATGAAATATTTAAACAAGCTAAGGAAGCTCCTCCGGGGAATTTTGGCCGAGACATTGGAAGGGCTGTAAAGTCCGGTTGGGTTCAAGCGCTAACACCGCGTACGTATTCAATCACACGCACAGGATGGAATAAAATAAAACTAGGGATTGAAGGGCTAACTCAAGAAGGCCAATGATTCTTAAGTCTAATTATCGAGTGTTGCCTCTGCCTATTGTTGAGCGGCAAGCAAAGAAGATGCTGACAGCAATGCAGCGTCACGAGGGGATTGCTATGGCCAAACGACTAGCTTTTTACCCTGATACGCCTGACCTCGAAATAGAGCCTTGCGGTGACGGGTTTGAGTTACATATCGAAGGCACAACGATAGATCGTCAAGGCTGGCTTCGTGCCATCTTTTGGGTTCACGAGGAAAGTCGTACCATTTACATCGTAGACCTTTTCTGGAAGAAAACTAACAAGATCAGAAGGGCAGACATAATCCGTGCAAATCATCGGATAACGTTATTGAAGAACGCGGGTAATCCATGGGAGTCATGAGAGTAACTCACCGACATCCACCCCGAAGGCTTTGGCTAGCTTCTGAAGCGTTTTTTGCTGAGGAAGATGCTCTCCTGATTCAATCACCGCTATATAGCTACGACTTAATCCTGATTTCTTTGCGATCGCTTCTTGTGTCGCGAGGCTTGCCTTTGCTCGAAACGAAAAATATTTTTTGAGAAAACTTTTATTTCTGAGCTTAGAGTTCAAGTCGACTTTCGCATACTCAGCATCAGTAGATATTAGCTTCTTTTCCCAGTGCTCAAGGGAGGCGGTAGGCAATTCGAGTGGCTCATTACCGCTAATTTCATCAAGTGTTCGAAGAATGTTAGCTTGTTCGTCAGGGTCAGTTTCCTCCTCGTACTCCTCGAGCAGTTCTTTAATAGCGTCTAATCGCTCCTTTGAAGCAGTATAGCGCTGCTGTATTTGCTGGATGTTTAGCAAAGACACATGCGCCACATTTACGGTGCGTTTAAGTGCACTTGGTGAGGTTGCACGCGATTTCTTGCCGACCTCGATAGTCTTCTTATGTGTAAGCTCTAACACGCTCATATGTATAATATGAGAAAAATATAGAACAATTTCAAACAATCTCCAACTTTTTTATATTCCCAAACACGTATTAAAGACCTGTTTATGTATGATTTATGTCGTTGAATTGAACAAATAACACTAAACTGCATGTAAACGTTTCTGCTCACCACACAATCTAAACTATTGTCTTATCTTCACAAAAATCCTTTTCCCGGCTTGGAAAATATACTCTTTCTCCGGCGAGCCCAATCTCTTAAACGGATCGCTAATCTTCTCCGCACCAAGTTTCACCGCGCCCTGCTCAATCAGCCGCTTCACTTCGTTTTTTGAGGCAATCAATTTTGTTGCCGCGAGCAGTTCAACGACTGTCGCCTCCGCATTGCTCGTCAGCGCGCTGAATTTAAACGTCGGCATCTCATCCGGCACTTCATGTTTCGAAAAAACTTTTTCAAATTGCGCCAGTTCGTGCTTTCCGGCATCCGCACCATGGAATTTCCCCACGAGCGTCGCGGCCAGGTTCTTCTTCGCCGCCATCGGGTGGCCGGCCTTTAAGGCTTTCAGCGTCTCGTCGTCCACTTCGAGCAGCAGCTCATAATAATCCCACATCACCTCGTCGGAGATGGACATAATCTTGCCGAACATTTCCTTCGGCGCGTCGTTGA
>CAZCMU010000218.1:0-4904 GCA_964499725.1 uncultured Opitutales bacterium | reverse complement strand
AGCCCGCCAACTGGCCATAGGCGGTCGTCGCATCCGTGTGGCCAATGGTGGCCGGTGGAACGCTATTAAAAATCCCCCCGGTAACCGTACTGCCGTCTAGTGTGATGGCCGATCCCGGACTCACCCCCACGTCGCCAGTGACACTGCCAGGATTAGCGAAACTCACCCCGGAGCCGCCGAGGACGCCGAAGCTGTTGGACATGCCGGTCACGACGGCTTGGGCCTGAGCCCGGTTGAAAACGCAAGCCAGGATGGCCGCGAGCAGAAGGGCCTTTTGCAAGCCGGATTGTTTGTAATGAGTAGTCATGGTAGGATGGAAAGTTGCGGTCATGAAGGACGGGTTTAATTGCGTATTAATGGGTTGTTTAAAGATGATGAAGGCGAAGGCCCTATAATCGTAACGACTATAGATTGTTGGCCAAAAGTTCGCTATGGGGTGATACCCGACCTTTGGCGGTTGCCAACCCCCCCCCGATAAACCCTGTGCACTTCGATTAACCCTGCACCCCTACCGGACAGTTCCCGCGCGAGTTTGGTTTGCCTTGCGGCCGCTGGCTATCGCGCCATAGACGACCGCGCCCCAGCGCAGCAGCGAGCCAAGAAATTTTATCTTCTGCCGCGGAAACATGGTACGTTTGATAACCAGTAAACCCAGCGGTATCGCCACTGTTTTTGCCAGCGGCGGAATTCGCCGCCAGAGGGTCAACGCCCGTTCCAGCCATTCCAAGGGCTTGGTCACACGGATTGCGTCTGCGGCGCATTGGGCGCGGCGCAGGGCAATCCTCTGCCGCAACACGGTCTTGCGATCCGCCAGCAGGGTTAGTTCCCGTTGCGGATACATGCGCGGTCTTCCTTGAGTTCAAGTCTCGTGCCCGTGAACGGCGCCGGCTGGCGTGCCAGGAAACGCCGAAACGACAGCACGAGCACCACCAGCGCGCCGATATAAAAAGCCGTCAACCCGCCGAGCACGGCGAGCCGGGCGCTATCCCAAAATAGATAAACCAGCGTCAGGCTCGCAAAGGTCATCGCCATTGCGCCCGCGAAAAAAGCCGCACTGAGCCAAATGAAAGTCTGGCACAGGCGGAGTTTCTCCTCCTGTATCTCGATGGAAACAAGTTCCACGCGCTCGTGTACGGTCGCGAGGAGATTATCCCCCAGCGACCGCAGCGAAGCGAGGTAACCCGCCGGAGCCGGTGGCGAGGGCTTAATCATACACGCCGAAGGTTACTTGCTATTACGACCCACGAGCATGCCGATGAGTCCGCCGATGAGCGCACCGACGCCGAGCGCGACGGCCAGCGACTGGTAGGGATTTTCACGAATGGTTGCATCGGTGTACTTGGCGCCGGCCACAACCTTCTTCTTGGTGCCTTCATAAATATCGTTAAAGCGATCCTGCGCGGCGCTGAAGCGCTCCTTCATACTATGGACGGCTTCGTCCGAGTGTTCCGACAGGGAACTCCCAATCATCTTTTCGGCTTCGGCGACGAGCGTTTGCAGCTCGGCGAGAAGTTCTTTGGGAGTGTGGGCGGCAGTGTCTTTGGTTTTATTCATAGGTAAGGGAGTTGGATTGATGATGTCTAAGGGAAAGGAGGGGAGGCGGGCGCTTTAGGGGTTCGGCTTCCGGCCGCGGAAAAGCGAGAAGATGAACAGCACGAGAAAGAGCAGAAACAGGACCCTGGCGATGTAGGCGGCCGTGCCGGCAATGACCCCGAACCCGAGGATGCCGGCAATGATGGCGATAATGAGAAAAATGACAGCGTAGTTTAACATGGTAGTGCTGGGTTGGGAATGGGCGGGAGGGTGGGCCTATTCAGATTTTGGACCGCGCATGAACAATCCACCGACGCCGATGGCCGCCACGATAAAGCCGCCGACAAGCAGCCAGATGGATTTTTCCGTGGGCGAACCCGTAAAGAAACGGGCGAAATCAGAGCCCGTCGTGTTGGTGGCTTTGATGCCGTAGATGATGAGGGCTGCGCCAACCGCAAGGAAGGCGATGGAAATGATTTTATTCATGGGCTGGTTTGGTGGGTTGTTTTTCGATTTTCGTAAAACTAAATTCGAGAAGACGTTCTGCGTGGCGATAGTACTGCAGGCCGTTACCCGCCCGTGGCTTGGACACGCCAGCCGGCCCTAGAGGTTCGACTTGATTTTATCGAGAATGGTTTGGGACATCGCCTGGTCGCCCATGGTGTCCACGCGGATGCTCACCTTGGTCGAGGCGTCGCCATCTTTGGTCACAACGATGACGACCTGGTTGCCCTTGGCGGTATGGGTCGTGAATGTGTCGGACAGCTCGTCCTTGCGTTCCTCCGGTTTGTCGAAGCCCAGTTGCGTGATGGCCACGCTGGTGGCGGAGACCACGGATTCGTAGCGGTTGCCGAGCGTGGCTTCGAGTTTGCCGTCAACATAAGCGACGGTGCCGGCGGCGGCGGCGCCCACGGCGGCGACGGCGAAGAGAAAGCAGCCTGAGCTTAGGAATAAATTGGCGGCGAGTAATGCGCCGGCCAAAGCGCGGAAGAGGTAAGTGGGCTTTTTCATGTCTGCGCAGAATACACCACGGCCCCTATTGCCGCTATGGGGCGTAACCCTACTGCAGTTTGACTGCGCTCTTCGGCGACCGCACCAGCCACACGCCCACCACGAAAAATAGCACGCCATTCGCCAGATACAGCATGTCGAACAGGAACTGATGCGGGCTGCCGGGGACCACGTGATGCAGGCCGAGAATTTGATGATTGATAAGGCCTTCCAGGAAATTAAATGCGCCGCTCCCCGCCAGCATGGCGCCCAGCAAAACCCGGCCGCTGGCCGCCGCGCCCGCCTGGCTTACGGCCTTAAACAACATCGCAGTACCCGTCAGCACCATTAACCAGACCACCAGCAGAAAGTAGCCATCCTGGGTATTCTCCTGCTGAAGTTGCGCGACCGAGGCGGGCTGGCAGTCCATCGTGTAACAAATCATATGATGCCAGCCGAGAATCGAATGGAGCACAATCCCGTCCGCCATACCGCCGAAGCCCGCGCCCAGCACGAGGCCGGCGCGAACCAGGGGATTTTTGAAAGGCATGCGCGCCATGTGAAAGTAATGCCTATCATCACTTGTATATCACTTGCATTTGAGGTTGGTGTCGAATTGGGTCAATGGAATTCACGACGCCCTCCAAAATTGTCGGCGTTGGGCCCACACCAAGCCGAGACTGGCCAGCCCGAGGGCCAGCGCACAAGTAGCCGGTTCCGGGATGACGGTGGCCGCGATGGCGTTGTCCCAATCCACCGAGTAGCTGTTCAGGCCGTTAATGTCAGTCTGACCGAAATTGTAGGCTTCAATGGCCGCAGACTGCAAGCTGTCACCGTCATCAGCCAGGTTCGTGTATACTGCGACGCCGTCGAGCAGGTATTCCACCGTTGTGCCGGTGTAGACTTCAGCCAGCGTATGCCACGCATTAAACGTGAAGTCCGCTGGCAGCCCGACATCAAACCAACTGGTGGGGTCGGCGACTGTCCCGTCAAAGACTTGAAAACGAAGCGAGCGATCGAGTGCATTCGGCTTGAGTGGATCGGTGGGGCTGGCATTGGTGAGGCCAAAGATGGCGTAATCGCCATTGGACGGAGCAGTGCCCGTGTGGGCCCAAAGGTCGGTCTGCACGAGTTGGCCGGTGGTGGTGTCGAACGCAGATGAAACATACACTTGCGCGCTGAGCGACCAGCCTCCGACGATGCCGACCGGGCGCTGATCGCCTTGGGTATTAAAGAACGGCGCAGTATAGGTGGGCGCGGGCCGGTTGGCGCTGCTGCCCGTCTGGTCAATCGTGATTTGCAGACTCTGGCCGCCGAGAAACGACACCGATTGAAACCCCGCCGGCGCATAGCGGTCAGTGACCCAGGCCGGGTTAATTGTGTCAAACGTGTCAACCCATTGCGCATGGGCCACGACCGGCAGCACAGCCCAAGCCAGCGAAACACCGAGCAGCAATTTGACTGGATACCTTAACGCGGACAATGCAGACATCGATTCGGGTGTGTAAAAGTAATTTACTGTTTCTGCGGCGCGCGGCGCATCGTCCAGGCGAACCCGAGAATGACCAGTCCACCGAGCAGCGCGAAACTCGCCGGTTCCGGGACGACGGCGGCCGCGATGGCATTGTCCCAATCCACCGAATAGCTGTTGAGGCCGTTAATGTCGGTCTGGCCGAAATTGTAGGCTTCAATGGCCCCGGTCTGCAGATTGACGCCGTCCGCGGTTGGGTTGGTTTGAATCAGGACGCCGTTGATAAAAAATTGAAACGTGGAGCCCGTGGATATTTCCGAGAGCGAGTACCAGGCGTTGGTCACAAAACCGGCGGGCAGACCGACATTGAACCAGTTGCCGCTATTGTTGTCGAATACCTCGAAGCGAAATGAGCGGTCCGACGCAGTCGGATTCAACGGATCTGTGGGGCTCGCATTGGTGAAGCCGATAATTGCGTAATCACCGTTAGCGTCGGTGGTCCCGGTGTGGGCCCACAGATCGCTGCGCACCAGCTGGCCGGTGCTGGTGTCGTCCGCCGCGGAAACATATACTTCCGCACTCAGCGACCAGTCACCCGTTATTCCGGCGGCGCGCTGTTCGCCTTGGGTATTGGAGAATGCCGCACTGAATATCGGCGGCCGGTTGATGGCGCTGCCCGTTTGGTCAATGGTGATTTGCAGGCGGTTATCGCCATCGAATGACACCGATTGAAACCCAGCCGGCAGGTAGCGGTCAATTATCCACGCCGGACTGATGGAATCAAAAGTATCCACAAATTGCGCATGCCCGCCATAGGGCAAAAGAATGAGTAAGAGACAAAGACGGTAAATTTTCACCCCTGAAACATATCAGAATACACCCTACTCAGCCATGGGGTAAAGCCCTACTC
>CAZCMU010000217.1:0-4954 GCA_964499725.1 uncultured Opitutales bacterium | reverse complement strand
CCCACCGCCACACCTGTGAAGGCCGCTGACGCCTCGCCAGCCGCCCGGAACAGCAACCCCAGACGATTGACTACCCCGTCATGAACCTTCTGCTAAGCCGCTCCCTTTCCCGCCGCGCCGTATTAAAAGGTTTGGGCGCGACGATTGCGCTGCCGTTTTTGGAAGCCATGGTGCCGCGCCCGCTCTATGGCGCTATTTCGGCATCCGCTGCCAAAACTTTTCCCACCCGGATGGCAGCCATTTATTTTCCGAACGGATTAACGCTGGCGGAATGGAAACCGCAGTACACCGGCGAAGATTACGAATTTACCCGTATTCTTAAGCCACTCGAAGCCTACCGCAACGACCTGACGGTCATCAGCGGGCTGGCCGACCAGCATGGCGAATCCAATGGGGACGGGCCGGGCGACCACGCCCGGGCCATGGCGTCGTATTTTACGGCGGCGCAACCCTTCAAAACCTCCGGGGAGAATATTCGCGCCGGGATTTCACTCGACCAGGTAATGGCGCAGAAAATTGGCGGCGCTACGCTATTCCCCTCGCTGGAACTCGGCCTCGAGTACGGCCACCAGGCGGGCAATTGTGATTCCGGCTATGCCTGCACCTACGAAAACAACCTGGCGTGGAGTTCGCCCACGACGCCCTGCCAGAAGGCCGTCAACCCGCAGGTGGTGTTCGATCGCCTCTTTGGCGGGCAAACAGGCGGAGAGGTTTCGGAAGCCGATGGCCAGGAAGCGGTCTTTCGCCAAAGCATTCTCGACTTTGTGCAGGACGACACGGCGCGCTTGAGCAAGTACCTTGGCTCAGCCGACCGCGACCGGATGGACCAATACCTGACGGCCATTCGCGACGTCGAGCGCCGGTTGCAAAGGCCCGCGCCGCAATTGTCCGCGGAGATTACCGGCGGCCTGTCCCGGCCGGCTGGCGTGCCGGAATTATGGAGCGACCATTTTCGCCTGATGGCGGATTTGCAGGTGCTCTCCTTCCAGGGCGACCTGACTCGCGTGATTACCCTCATCACGGGGGTTGAAGGCAGCCGCCGCGTCTTCAGTGAAATCGGCATCGCCGATGAACACCACGGCATTTCCCACCACAAAAACGATCAGGCGAAAATCGAGCAGATTACCCAAATCAACGTGCTGCAGATGCAGAATGTCGCGTACTTCATCGGCAAACTGAAGGAAGTTCGGGAAGGCAACGACACGCTGCTCGACCACATGATGGTGCTGGCGAGCAACGGCCTCAGCGACGGCAACACGCACCGCCATTACGATTTGCCCACGTTGCTCTTTGGCCAGGCCAACAAAAAACTGCAGCTCGGCCGGCATCTGGCTTACGATGCCCAGGCCAAAACGCCCATCGCCAATCTATACTTGAACATGCTCAACATCATGGGGGTCGAGGCCGACAGCTTTGGCGACAGCACCGGGCGCCTTACGGACATCCCCACAGTGGTCTGAGTTGCGTACCTTTGGAGGCTCTCGTTCGTCAATTTAAGCGGTTGATTACCCGCTTTTTGCTTGCCCGCCGGGGTGGTCTTTTGCTAATGATGACCCTTTGACGGTTTACCGATTGCCCGGTAGCTCAGCGGTAGAGCAGGTGACTGTTAATCACTTGGTCGGAGGTTCGATCCCTCCCCGGGCAGCCATTTTAACCCTTCGTTAAAGAGCCACTTATACGTGGGCTTGTGGGTTTGACAGGGAAGGCCGGATAGGCCTAACGTCCTTCTGTGCGAGTTTACTGCCAGCGGGGATTTGCGACATTGCTGATTATCGCGGTGGCGATGGCGGGCAATTTGCATTTGCCGCTGGTGCAGGCGGTGGCGTGGTCGCGGATGTATGCGCAGTATCGCCAGCAGTATTCATCCGCCGTGGCCCTTAAAATCACCTTCAGTGGCCAATATCCCTGCGCGTTCTGCAAGATTGTCCAATCGGCTGAAAAGGAGCGCAACAACCTTGCCGGCACCCTGACTTCAACTTATCGCGTGCTGTTGCCTCTGCCGCAAGTTGCGGCGATAACGATTGAGCCGCCGCCGGCGCAAACCTGGTCGTGGGTCGAGCCAATGATGTTTGTTCCCCTGAGCAGCACGACACCCGAATTGCCGCCGCCCCGGCTGGCCTAGACGCGCCCGGGCTGCGGTCGCGGGCAGTTTTAAATTCGGAATGGGCGGACGCGCCGAGGCGCGGGCCGCAATTCTGTTTTCGGCGTGCCCGTTTTGGCGGCGTGCGCCTGTGTCAGTGCAATTAATACTTCCCGTTCGTTTTTCCGGCTGCCGCATGGGTGACTAATGCAGCGGCCCAAGCATAATTCCACCATGAAAAATCTTTGGATTCCCTCCCTGTTCCTATTCGTCTCCACCGCCTCCATCCGCGCATGCGATACCTGCGGCTGCGAGTTCTGCGAACCCGGCGCGCTCAATGGTCTCGCCTTCGGCGGCAGCACCACCGGTGCCCAGCAATCGTACTTCTTCACCTCCATTGCGGAGCAGTACACCGACTACAGCAGCATTAAAAACATCCAAAACGCGCCCCCCGGCACGTCCTCCGACCAGTTCGAG
Organism: uncultured Opitutales bacterium; assembly: GCA_964499725.1. Taxonomy (GTDB): domain Bacteria; phylum Verrucomicrobiota; class Verrucomicrobiia; order Opitutales; family JABDGR01; genus JABDGR01. The sequence goes on along the minus strand of CAZCMU010000217.1, from coordinate 2,397 downwards.
CGCAGCAGCATCACGCAATTCGTGTTCGGCTACCAATTCAACGACCGCTTCGGTGTGCAACTGAATGTTCCCTACATCTACCGCTGGTACCGGATTATGAACAATGCCGGCACGGCCATGGACAACGGCCAGTCTGACGGCTTGGGCGACATCTCAGTCGTGGCCAATTATATCGTCGCGCGCGAGGAACAGGCCGACTGGGGCTACACCTGGCGCGTTTCCGGCGGGGTCAAGCTGCCGACCGGCGATTCCAGCTTGTTGGAATTGGAATCGCCCACCACCACCCAGGTTTCGCCCTTGAATGGTGATTCCAGCGCAGTCGGTGGACACGACGTGGCGCTCGGTACCGGTTCGGTGGACGGCATCATCGCCACCGGGGTCAACGTGAATTGGAAACAGGCGTTTTTCACCGCCGATGTGGATTACGCCATCCGCAGCGCGGGCCGGGCGGATTACCGGTATTCCAACGAGCTGAGCTGGTCCGCTGGGCCGGGCTTCCGGGTGTTCCAGAATGCTGATTACGCACTGAGCCTGCAATTGCTGGCCACCGGCGAATACAAGGCCGCGGACACGGTGCAGGGCACGGGCACCGACGACACGCTGGTCAGCTCCGTGGGCCTCGGGCCCAAGGTGCAGTTCAACTGGGTCAACCACTTCACCGCCAACCTGGCGCTGGACATCCCGGTGATGCAGCACTACGACGAAGGGTTTCAGGCCATCCCGACCTTTCGGCTGAAGGCCGCCGTCAGCTTCCGGTTCTAGGCTCCATGGAATTGCGCTTGAAAAGCCAGTCCAAGTGCGGTGTAGTAGCCACTTGGTTCGGTTGGTCTGTGGTGCGGTAGCCAAGTGGTAAGGCCGGAGTCTGCAAAACTCCCATTCGTCGGTTCGATTCCGACCCGCACCTCCATTTTCCCTGTCTGCCATTATGACCGGCGCCACGCCTGCTTCGCCTGAACCCGCGCCCGAGCGCGTGCCGCACTTGGAGGCGTTTTTGGATGAATTGCGCGGCGAACGGCGGCTCTCGCCCCTCACGTCGCGCAATTACGAACACGCCGTGCGCGGGTTTTTTGCGTGGCTGCGGCAGGCCGAGGGCAAAGCACTCAACCCGGAGCAGGTGAACCGGATGCACGCGCGCAGCTTCGTCATCGAAAGCCAGCGGCGGCTGGATCGGCGCACGGTTCATCTCCATGTCTCAGCCCTGCGGGCGTTTTGGAAATTTCTCCAGCGCCGCCGTTTGATTTCGAGCAGCCCGTGGGTGGGGCTGGTGTTGCCCAAGCTGGCGAAGAAGTTGCCGCTGTTTTTGACGGAGGCGCAGATGCGCGAACTGCTGGCCATGCCAGTGCGCCTGGCGGAAAATTTGCCGGAGGGTACGGAGGACCACACACGCGCCTTTGCCCGCAGCCGTGACGAGGTGCTGCTCGAGGTTCTCTACGGCGCAGGGTTGCGCGTGAGTGAATTGACCGGGCTGACGTGGGGCAATCTGGATTTAGAGGATGGCTCGGCGCGGGTGCGTGGCAAGGGCGGCAAGGAGCGGATGTGCCCGCTGGGCGCGACGGCGGTGGCGTGCCTGCGCGCGCATCGTGCGGCGTTTGCGTCCACAGCGGCGTTCGACGCGCCAGTCGTCACCACACCCAATGGGAAGCCGGTGTCGCCGCGCTGGGTGCAGTTGCGGCTAAAAATGTTTCTCAAGCTCGCCGGGCTGCCGCTCGATTTGTCGCCGCACAAGCTACGCCATTCCTTTGCCACGCATTTGCTGAATAGCGGGGCCGATTTGCGCGCCGTGCAGGAAATGCTCGGCCACGCCCGCCTCTCCACGACCCAGATTTACACCCACGTCGGAATCGCGCGTTTGCAGGAAGCGCATCGAAAAGCGCATCCAAGGGCGTGAGGTTTAAGTCAAATCCGTAATGGATCCAAAGGCCGGATCAAACAAACGCCGATAAAGCCGGATGGCAGCGCCGTCGGTGAGGTCGGCATGAAAATCGCAGGCCAGGCGCGCGCGGGCGGCTTCGGTCTTTTCCGCCTTAATGAGCGCGTTCCACCGGGTGGGGAGAAAGGCGAGCTTGGGTTGGGCGGGTTCGATGTAATGTTCGCGCAGGGCGCCGAAGAGCCGGTCAATAATGAAGCCGCCCTTGAACTCGATTTGCAAAATCGAAGGCGAACGGAAGATGACATCAAAGGCGAGGCTCTTATAAAACGCAGCCTCCTCTTCAACTTCTCTTTTAATGTCCAACGTCCACGCGTAGCGCTGGGTTTGTTTCGCGAGCGGATGTTTGCGCGGAGCGAGCCGGCAGGCGCGGATAAAGGAACCAATTTTCGCATTAAAGGCCGGCTCGATGTTTTCCTGGCGAATGAGTTCCAGTAATTTTTCCAGCCAGACATTTTTAGCGGCATCGA
>CAZCMU010000216.1:0-5004 GCA_964499725.1 uncultured Opitutales bacterium | reverse complement strand
TTCGTCGAGCACGCAGAAGGGGCTGGGCTTGACCATGTAGATGGCGAAGAGCAGCGCGAGGGCCGTCATGGTCTTTTGGCCGCCGGAAAGGAGCGAGATGCTGCGCAGCTTGGTGCCGGGCGGGCGGGCGACGACTTCCACGCCGCTGTCGAGCACATCCTCGGCCTCGACGAGTTGCAGGTCGGCCTCGCCGCCACCAAAAAGTTTTTCGAAGGTGAAGCGGAAGTTTTTCTTAATCTGCTCGAAGGTATCCTTGAAGAGCTGGAGCGAAGTCTGGTTGATTTCGTCAATGGCCTTGACGAGGTCTTCCTTGGATTTCCATAAATCGTCGCTTTGCGTTTTGATGAAATCGTGGCGCTCCTTGAGCGCGGCGTATTCCTCGATGGCGACGAGGTTGACCGCGCCGATGCTGGTGATGCGCTCGCGCAGGTCTTTGATTTCGCGCGTCAGCGGTTCCCAATCGGTTTGCTCCATGGCGGCCAAGTCCTCGGCGGTCGGTTCGCCGCGGGCGCGCTTGGGCTTGGGGGTGAGGTCGGCGTCCTCGTCCAAATCTTCCATTTTTAAGCGGGTTTGGAATTGCTCGTCCGCGGCCCACAATTCGCGCTTCCAGTCAATTTGCAAAATTTCCAACTGGTGCTCGGTTCGCACTTTTTCCTCGAGAAAAGCAGACTGGGATCGCTCCTCGGCCAGCTTGACTTCGTGGCCATGGAGTTCGGTTTCGCGTTCACGGCGGCGTTCGCGCTCGTTGGCCAGCCCGGATTCGAGTTCGTTCACTTCCTGCTCCAGTTTGAGCACGGCCAGGCGGTCGGCTTCGAGCGATTCGGTGGCGGTGGTGAGCGTTTGCTGGATTTGCGCGCGGCGGCCTTTGTGGTCGGCGGCGGTTTTTTCCAGCTCGGCGATTTGCTCGCGGGTCGTGTCAATTTCCTGGGCGCGGCGGACGAGGCGCGTGTCGAGGTCGCGGCGCTGGGCCTGGAGTTCATCCAGGTTGCGGTCGAGAATTTGCAGGCGTTGACGTCGTTCGGCGAGGGCCAAGCGTGCTTCGGCGAAAGATTCCTGCTGGCGGTCGCGTTCAACGCGCAACGCGGCCAGGTTTTGCTCATGACTGGTGATGGCTTCGCGCTCGGTGGTGATTTGCGATTCCGCTTCGGTCAAATCAGCCTGGGCACGGGCGAGGCGTTGCTCGGCCTCGGTGCGGCTTTGTTCCAGTTCGTCGAGCTGGCGGCGCTGGCGCGCGGCGTTGTCGGCGTTTTGGGCGAGCGATTGCGCGAGGGTCTTTTCCTGGGTTTCGACGGTGGCGACTTCCTGGGCCAGTTCGTTAACGCGCGCGCGTTTTTCGTTGATAAGGGTTTCGGCGGCTTCGAGTTCCGCCTGGAGGCGCATGGAGTCTTCCGTCTGCTGGGTCAGTTCGGTGTTTTGCGCGGCGAGTTCCTTGCGCAGGCGGCGAATGTCGGTCTCGCGCTGGAGAAAAGAACTTTCTTTTTTGCCGCTGTCAGCCAGGCCGCCAAAAATGAGGCCGCGCCGATCCACCACTTCGCCGCGCGCCGTGGCGGCCAGACCGAATTCGAAGCCGGGATTGGCCGACCAGAAAGCGAGAAAGTTTTCGAGTGAGTCCGCAAGGTAGCAATCGCCGAGGAGGTTTTCCAGTCGCGGTTGCAGCGCGCCCTGGCCTTCGCGCAGGGTGACGGCGCTCAAGGCCGGGCGGATGCCGGCGGGCAATGCCGGCGCGGTGGTTTTAGTACGGGCGGGGGCGGGCACTTGCAGGCACGCGCGGCCGAGTTGCCCGGCGGCGAGGCGGCCGGCGACCGGTGCGGCGGAGGCAAAATCGGCAAGAGCCAGGGCATCGGCGGCGGGCCCAAGCAGCGCTTCAATGGCCGATTCGTCGGTGTCGTTAATGTCCACCACGCGCGTCAAAATCTGGAAGGTGCTCTTGGGCAGCAGGTCTTCGAGTTTGCCCTGGAGAATGGCTTTCGCGCCTTCGGAAAAGCCCTCAAAGCGCGCCTGCAAACCTTCGAGGGCGTGCAGTTGCGCGGTGCCGCGGGCGAGTTTCCGGTCGAGTTCCTGGATGCGGGTTTGCGTGTCGCGGAATTGCTGCCGCAAGGCGGTTTCGGCCGCTTGGGCTTCGCCCACCGCTTGCTGGGCGGCGGCAACATCGCCCGCGCGCGCAGTGCGGGCGGCGGCCAGCTGAGCTTGTTGCTGGTCAAACTTGGCTTGTTCTTCCTTCAGTTGAAAAACGGCGTCGGCCAGCGCGGCGTGTTTGATTTGGTAGGTCTTTAAATCAACTTCGAGGTGGGTGCTGTTCGTGCGCAGGCGGGTGATGCCGCTTTCGAGTACCAGCAGGTGCTGACGGCGGTCCTGCAAGGCACGCTCGCCGATTTCGAGGGCGGCGAGCGCGGCGTCAAACTCCGCCTGCTTTGCGCGGAAAGCGGCATCCGAAGAATCCACGGAGCCGAGCGCGCCTTGATGATGGGCCGAGTCTGTTTGCAGGCGTTCGTCCAATTCGGCGAGCTGGCCGCGCAGGCCGGCGATTTCCGTTTCGATTTCGGCGAGCCGGCCACCGAGATCGTCGCGGCGCACCTCGGCAAACCGGGCCTGGTTGTCCGCATTTTCCATTTCCGAACGCAGGTCAAACACCGCCTGCTGGGCGTCCTGGAGTTTTTGGGCGAGACCGGCGCGGGCCGACTTCAAATCCGTCACGCGGTCCTCGCGCTCGCGCAGGGAGGCGGCGGTGCCTTCGGCGGCGGCGCGGGCTTCGGCGGCGAGGGTTTCCAGACGGAGAACTTCGGCGCGGCGCCGGGCGAAAAAGCAGGCGTTGTAGGCGAGGTCGAGCTTCGTCAGACGGTGTTTGAGGCGCTGGTAACGCAACGCCTTGCCGGCCTGGCGCTTGAGGGAGCCGATTTGCCGGGCGACTTCTTCGATAACGTCCGTGGCGCGAGCGAGGTTTTGTTCGACGAGCGCGAGCTTGTTGAGCGCTTCGCGCCGCTGGCTTTTGTAGCGCGTGATGCCGGCGGCTTCCTCGAAAATAGAGCGGCGTTCGGAGGGATTGCTCGACAGAATCTGGTCAATCTGCCCCTGCACCATGAAGGAGTAGGAGACGCGCCCAATGCCCGTGTCCATGAACAGGCGATGGATGTCCTTCAGGCGGCATTGTTTGCCGTTGAGGTAGTATTCGCCGGCACCGTCGCGGCTGACGCGCCGGGCGATTTCGACTTCGTTAAAGGCGGTGCCCAGCTCTTTTTCGCAATCGGTGAAAATCAGGGAGACATCGCACAGCGGCAGGCCTTTGCGCGTGTCGGTGCCGGCGAAAATGACGTCCTCCATCTTGCCGCCGCGCAGGGCCTTGGCGCTTTGTTCGCCCAGCACCCAGCGTATAGCGTCCACGATGTTGCTCTTGCCGCAGCCGTTGGGGCCGACAATGGCGGTGACGCCGGGCTGCATCGAGATTTTCGTGCGGTCGGCAAAGCTTTTGAAACCGTTGATATTGACTTCGCGGAGGAACATGCGTGGCGGGGAAAGTGAGCAGTAAAGGCGCACTACAGAGCGCGCCGTGCGTGGCCGCAACTTTTTTTTACCCCGAAGAACCTCTTTTTATTCCCAACGCCACATCCTTTTCAGTGCATAGCCTGTGAATAACCTGCCTATAAGGGGTGAATAACCAAACCACGGGAATTATGGCGCGAGCTTTGTCGGATTAACTATTGCCGCCGCCGCATTCTCCAATCCCGTCCCCGTCACGTTGGTCAAATTCAGCAAATTGCCAGAAAAACCTTTGAGTTTGATGGCGCTGAAGTGGGCGTTGACGACGTTGTCGAGGAAGATGCCTTTTTGGCAGGTGCCGGTGAGGTCGTTCAGCGTGAAGCCGTTGATGGGGGCGTCGGGCGAGATGGGTGGGGGAGCGTCGCCGCCGCCGCTGGAGCCAATGAGGGTTTGGACGTTTTTGAGCTGGATGCCGTCGAAATCGAGATTGCGCACGGCGGTCCAGTCATACACGGGACCCGGCACCGGCTCGGTGGCCTGGAGGCCGGAGGAGACGAGGTTGATGCCGATAAAGGTGGGCGAGGATTCGATGACGAGGTCTTCACCACTGATGTTTTCAATAAACGCGCCGCGGCCCTGGCGGCTCTTGATGTAGATGGCATTTTGCACGCCCGAGAGCGTGCAATCATGAATGTCCACGTTGCGAATGCCGCCGGAAATTTCGGAGCCGATGGCGAGCGCCGCGAAAATCACGCTGTGCAATTTGCAATTGCGAATGATGACATCCTGGGTCGGCTGCCCCATGCGCACGGCTTCCATTCCGCGGCCAGATTTGAGGGCGATGGCATCGTCGCCCGTGCTGATGTCGCAGCCCTCAATGACCACGTCGCTGCTCGAATCAATGTCCAGCCCGTCGCCATTGCCGAGCTGGCTCCGGATGTAGAGATTGCGCGCGGTGAACTTGGTGCAAAAGGCCGGATGGATGCACCAGATATCGGCGCGCTGGCCCGGCACGGGGTCGTCGTATTGCAGGCTGAAATTTTCGCACAACACATCGGTGCAATCCACCGGTTCGAAGACGCAGGGTGCGCGGGGGTTGCGGTTCGACGGGAAGCAGAGCGACGAAGTGGCGTAAATGCCGCCCGGCCCAAGGATGGCGATTTTGTTCGCATGGCTGGCGTAAAACAAACTGCGGTGGCAGTCCACCATCTCGCCCTCGAAACGCGCCTGAATGATGGGGTAATCGGCCAAATCCGGTGATTCGGTGATGTTTGCTCCGGGTTCGAGCCGGAGGGTGGTGTTGGAGCCGAGGACGACGCTGCCGAGCAGGTAATTGCCCGGCGGCACGACCACTTCACCCGCCTCGTGGCGCAGGCCATAGGATGCGCAATCGTCGAGGGCTTTTTGGAAGGCCGCGGTGTCCTTCGTCTGTCGGTCACCCTTCGCGCCGTAGTCGCGCACGTTGAAGGCGCTGGGCGGATTTGGATTCTTTTGCGGCGACGCTATGCCTGCGGGTGTCGGCAGGGGGGA
>CAZCMU010000215.1:0-5020 GCA_964499725.1 uncultured Opitutales bacterium | reverse complement strand
AGTCGCGGCGTTGCAACCCGGGGTGCCCGGGCAGACGAAAATAGAAATGGTGGCCGGCGCACCAGGGGATGGGGGTGGAGGAGCGGTTTTCGAGTTCGAGGTGCACCCAAAAGGACAGTTCGGCGAAAACGTAGGTGACGGAGAGCTGGTAATCGAACGGGTAGGCCTCCTGGGCGGCGGCGGCGGGCTGCAAAACGGCGATAAAGCCGGTATCGTCGGCGCGGGTGAGGGCAAACTGGCCGTCGCGGGCAAAGCCGTGCATGGGCATGGGCCGGCGAAGGCCGTCCGGGTCGCGCCAGAAGCCGATTTGGCCCTGGTCGAAGGTGCGGGCCACAAAGGGGAAGAGAATGGGGTTGCCGCCGCGGATTTTGGCGGGTTTGGCGAGGTCGGCGTCGGCGGGCCAATGGATGACGGGGCGGGGAGGCTGGCCGGCGACGGTGATTTGCCAGTCCATCAGGCGGGCGCCGACCTCAGGCCAGGCGCGGAAGGTGGAGCCGCCGACGCGCCATTGGCGAATGGAATGGCCTTGGTAGTCAATGATTTGCATGTTTTTAAGAAGTGCTTTGGTGCTTCGTTCTTGGTTCTTGGATGGCGCGGGCGGGAAAAGAGGGGAAGAATGAGGGATGAAGGATGAAGGGGGAAAAGAGAAGCCAGAAATACAGTGAATTGCGAGGGTTCGCCCAAGGACGATTTTTCGCTGCAAAAAAGCACGATTTTGGTCACTTTTTTGTGGCTTTTGAGCACCTGTTTGATAGGTTGATTCTTTACGCCCATGGCCGATAATAAAACGAACCAAAAACCGACGGAAAACGAGAATTACGACGCCTCGAAAATCGAGAAGCTGGAAGGTCTGGAGGGTGTGCGGAAGCGCCCCGATATGTATATCGGGGACACCGGTGAGCGGGGCCTGCACCATTGTGTGTTCGAGATCATGGACAACTCGATTGACGAGCATCTGGCGAGCGACCGGGACGGCAAGCCGTATTGCAACAACATCACGGTGACGATCCACCTGGACGGTTCGTGCTCGGTGGAGGACGACGGCCGCGGCATCCCGGTGGACATGCACGCGAAATATAAAATGCCGGCGATTGAACTGGTGCTGACGAATTTGCACGCGGGCGGAAAATTTGGCAAAGGCGCGTACGTGGTGTCGGGCGGGTTGCATGGCGTCGGCGCGAAATGCGTGAACGCGGTCGCGGAATGGTTTGAGGCGGAAGTGTCGCGCGAAGGGTCGGTGTACCACATTGCGTTTGCGCGGGGCATCAAGACGGAGAACCTGAAAGTCATCGGCAAAAGCAAAAAGACCGGCACAAAAATCAGCTACATGCCGGACCCGGAAATTTTTCTGACCACGCGGGAATTCAAATGGGAAATCCTGGCCAAGCGCCTGCGCGAGCTGGCGTTTTTGAATCCGGGCATCCGCATCGAGCTGATTGACGAGCGCGGCACGCCGAAGAGTGAAATTTTTCAATTCAAGGACGGCATCCAGGAGTATGTGCAGTTTTTGAACCGCAACAAAGTGTCGGTGCACCCGAAAGTCATCGTGTTCAGCGATTCGGCGGCGCCGGACGAGAGCAAGCCGGAGAAGAAAATCATCGTGGACGTGGCGTTGCAGTTCAACGACGGCTTTGCCGAGCAGATTTACGCGTACGCGAATTCGATTTTTAATCTCGAGGGCGGCACGCACCTGTCGGGCTTCCGCACGGCGCTGACGCGCGTCATCAACAATTACGCGAAGGCGAACAATCTGCTCAAGGAGAAGGATCCGGCGATTCAGGGTGAGGACACGCGCGAGGGGTTGACGGCGGTGATTGCGGTAAAAGTGCCGGAGCCGCGGTTTGAAGGGCAGACGAAGACGAAGCTCTCCAATGGCGAAGTGGACGGCATCGTGCAGAAAATTGTGGGCGACAAGTTAAAGCTCTTTTTTGAATTGAATCCGCCGGTGGCGCGCCGGGTGATTGACAAGGTGCTGAACGCCGCGCGGGCGCGCGAGGCGGCCCGCAAGGCGCGCGACACGGTGCGCAAGGGCGCGCTGACGGGGGGCGGCCTGCCCGGCAAACTGGCGGATTGCTCGGAGAACGATCCGGCGATTTGCGAAATTTTCATTGTTGAGGGCGACTCGGCCGGCGGTTCGGCCAAGCAAGGGCGCGACCGGCGGTTCCAGGCGATACTGCCCATTCGCGGCAAGTTGTTGAACGTCGAAAAAGCGCGGCTGGACAAAGTGCTGAACAACCAGGAAATTCTGACGCTCATCACAGCGCTCGGCACGGGCATTGGCGCGGAAGTTGACGGCGGCGGCTTTAATATTGGCAAAGCGCGCTACCACAAAGTCATCCTGATGACGGACGCCGACGTGGATGGTTCGCACATCCGCACACTGCTGCTGACATTTTTCTTCCGGCAGATGAAGGGCCTGATTGACACCGGGTATATTTACATCGCCCAGCCGCCGCTCTATAAAATCAAGCGCAAGAAGCGCGAGCAGTACGTGGACAACGATCCGGAGCTGAACCGCATTTTGCTGGAGCTTGGTTGCGAGGAAGTGACGCTGCGCCGGTTGCGCGACAAGCATGATTTTCCGCCGGCGAAGGTGGACAAGATTGTGGAAGCGCTGGCGCGGCTCGAGGGACTCGGCGCGGGCGTCACGCGCTATGGCTGCCCGCTGCATGCGTACCTCGACCAGCGCCAGCCGGAGACGCAGGCGCTGCCGAAATACGTCGCCCGCGTGCGCACCGGCAACCAGGAGGAATTTCACTACCTGAAGGACGACGACGCGCGGGTGCGCTTCTACAATGAGATGTCGTTGCAGGAGGAAATTTTCACCGCGAGCGGCATTGTGCGCGAAGCCACCGTCAAGGGCGTGCCTGTGCAGCAGCGCATCAATGTTTACGAAATTTTTGAAGGGGTGGAGATGGCGAAGAGCCTGAAGGAAATCGCCAAGATTGGCCTCGAAGTGAAGCAGTTCACGCCGACCGAGGAGCCGCGCTACCACTTGATTGAAACCGCCACGGATAAAAAAGACACCGCGCCGGCGGAGCTGCGGACGATTTTGGAACTGGTGCCGAAAATCCGCGAACTCGGCCGCCGCGGGCTGACCATCCAGCGCTACAAAGGGCTGGGCGAAATGAACGCCAAGCAGCTCTTTGAGACCACGATGGACCCGGCGACGCGCCGACTGCTCAAGGTGGACATCAAGGACGCGGCCGAGGCGGACAACATCTTCACCATGCTGATGGGCGAGGACGTGCCGAATCGGAGGGCGTTTATTGAAGATAACGCGTTAAATACGTCCTATCTGGACGTGTAAAAAGGATGAAAGATGAGGGATGAAGGATGAACGAAAACCAACCACCCCAACCGCGCCGGACCTTTCTGCGCGGCTCAAACAATTTGCCCTCCGCATCATCAAGCTTTCCGCCGCATTGCCGCGAACCCAGGCCGGGCAAGTCATTGGCCGGCAGGTTTTGCGCTCGGGCATTTCCGTCGGCGCGCATCATCGTGAAGCACGCCGCAGCCGTTCCAACGCCGAATTCATCGCCAAATTTGAATTGGCCCTGCAAGAACTCGATGAAACCCAATACTGGCTCGAATTGCTGGCCGAGGGGGCAATCATGGCGCCAGCGAGGCTGGCCGAGTTGCAGACCGAGGCCAACGAACTAACCGCCATTTTAACCACCTGCGTAAAAAACGTGAAACGCCGCGAACCTTCTTAATCGTATCTACGTCAGCATTTTCATCCTTCATCCCTCATCTTTCATCCTTTTTTCATGTACACCGAGAAAGAACGTCTCCAGCCGACCAGCATTACGGACATCATGCAGACGGCCTACATTGATTATTCAATGTCGGTCATTATTTCGCGCGCGCTGCCGGACGTCCGCGACGGCCTCAAGCCCGTGCAGCGGCGCGTGCTCTACGCGATGCTGCGCGAGGGGCTGCTGCACAACCGGTCCACGACCAAGTGCGCGGGTGTGGTCGGCGAAGTGCTAAAGACTTATCATCCGCACGGCGACTCGTCGGTCTATGACACGCTGGTGCGCATGGCCCAAAGCTGGGTGCTGGCTTACCCGCTGGTGGACCCGCAGGGCAACTTTGGCTCGGTGGACGGCGACCCGCCGGCGGCGTATCGTTACACCGAGTGCCGGTTGACGGCGATTGCCGAAGAGCTGCTGCGCGACATTGACGAGGACACGGTGGATTTCGGGCCGAATTACGATGAGAAGTCCACGGAGCCGCTGGTGCTGCCCGCGGCGGTGCCGAATTTGCTGATGAATGGTTCCACGGGCATCGCCGTCGGCATGACGACGAACATCCCGCCGCACAATTTGGGTGAGCTGATTGACGCCATCTGCGCCATCATGGACAACCCGAAGGTGACGATGGACGAGTTGATCAAGATGGTGCCGGGGCCGGATTTTCCGACGGGAGGCATGATTGCCGGGCGCGACGGCATCGAAAGCTACCTGCGCACGGGCCGCGGGATTGTTCGGGTGCGGGGCGATTGCCACACCGAGGAGTTGAAGGGCGGCAAGGAACAAATTGTCATCACGGAGATCCCGTACAACGTCAACCGCGCGACACTCACGCAAAACATCGCGTCGCTGATTCACGAGAAGACGATTGATGAAGTGTCCGACCTGCGGGACGAATCCGACGAGAGCACACGCATCGTGCTGGAGTTGAAGCGCGGCGAGGCGGCGAAAATCGTCGTCAACAAACTTTACAAGCACACGCAGTTTGAGACGTCGTTTGGCGTCATCCTGCTGGCGCTGGACAAGCGGCGCCCGAAGCAGATGAACATCCGCGAGATGATTGACTGCTACGTCGAGCACCGGCGCGACGTCGTCACCCGCCGCACCAAATTCCTCCTGCGCAAGGTGGAGGACCGCGCGCACATTCTCGAAGGCTACAAGGTGGCACTCAGCAACCTGGACGACTTCGTCAAAATCATCCGCAGTTCGTCCAACCGCGACGAAGCGCGCGAGAAGCTGATGAAGAAGTACCCGATTTCGGAGCG
>CAZCMU010000214.1:0-5033 GCA_964499725.1 uncultured Opitutales bacterium | reverse complement strand
TTTTGCGCCTACGCCCAGAAAAAGCTTTTCGACCGCATCGAGCAGATTGACATCCTTGATGCCAACGCCGGCGACCACGGCCTGCCCTTCGCCACGAATTTTAATCCCGAAATCAACCTGCGCGAGGTCTCCGCCCGCGGGCGCTACTTTGAGCACGGCGAATGGGTCGAGACCGAGCCGCTCTCCTGGAGCCGCACGTTCGACTTTCCCGCCATCGGCGCAAAGAAATGTTTTCTCCTCTACCATGAGGAGTTGGAGTCGCTCGCGAAATTCATCCCCGGCGTCAAGCGCCTGCGATTTTGGATGACGTTTTCCGACAACTACCTCAACCACATGCGCGCGCTGCAAAATGTCGGGATGCTCGGCATCGCGCCCGTCGAGCACCAGGGCCATGCCATCATTCCCATCCAGTTTTTGAAGACACTGTTGCCCGATCCGGCCTCGCTTGGCCCGCGCACCAAGGGCAAGACGAACATCGGCTGTTTGGTCGAAGGCACCAAGAACGGCAAAAAGCGCCGCGCGTACATCTACAACGTCTGCGACCACCAGGAATGTTACCGCGAAGTCCAGTCCCAGGCCATCAGCTACACCACCGGCGTGCCCGCAGTCGTCGGCGCCATCATGATGGTCACCGGCCAATGGCTCAAACCCGGCGTGTGGAACATGGAGCAGCTCGACCCCGAGCCCTTCCTGAGCGAACTCGCCCGCCGCGGCCTGCCCTGGCAGGTGCAGGAACTGCCGGCGGAATAAATTTCATGGGCCAAAACCCCACGCCTGCGTTAACGCCGGAGCAATTGCACCAGCTGGCCTCGCTCGATTACGCGCGCCTGCCGTCGCCGTGCTACGTCGTGCACCTGGGCCTGCTCGAGGAAAATTGCCGCCTGCTGGCCAATGTCGCCCAGCGCGCCGGTTGCAAAATTCTCCTCGCGCAAAAGGGTTTTTCGATGCCGGCGGCCTATCCGCTGATTGCGAAATATCTTCCCGGCACCACCTCCAGCGGCTTGCACGAGGCCCTGCTCGCGCATGAATTTTTCCACGGCGAAGTTCATGTTTACGGTGTGGCCTTCAAAGACGACGAGTTGGACCACCTGCTTGGCTTTGCGCACACGCTCGTGTTTAATTCTCCCGCGCAGTGGCGTCACTTCCGCCAAAAAGTTCGCGCCGGGCCGCGCCATATCGAGGCCGGCTTGCGCGTGAACCCGGAATATTCGGAAGTTGAAACCGATTTATACAACCCCTGCGCGCCCTGTTCGCGCCTCGGCACGCTGCGTTCCGAATTGCAGCCCGGCGACCTCGACGGCCTCGACGGCCTGCACTTCCACACGCTTTGCGAACAGGATAGCGATGCGCTGGAACACACCGTCGCCGCCTTCGAGAAAAAATTCGGCGAATTTTTTCCGAAACTGAAATGGGTCAATTTCGGCGGCGGCCACCATATCACCCGCCCGGATTACGATATTGAACGCCTCGTGCGCGTCGTCCGCGATTTCCGCGCCAGGCACAAGCTTGAGGTTTACCTCGAGCCCGGCGAAGCCATCGCGCTGCACACTGGCGCGCTTACCGGCACGGTCCTCGACCTTCCGCGCAATGCCATGCCGCTGGCCATACTCGATGTTTCCGCCACGGCCCACATGCCCGACGTTTTGGAAATGCCCTACCGCCCCGCAATTCTCGGCGCGGGTGCGCCCAATGAATTTCCGCACACCTACCGCCTCGGCGGGCCGACCTGCCTGGCCGGCGACGTGATCGGTGACTATTCCTTTGCGAAGTCTTTGCAAATCGGCGACCGCGTCGTGTTTCTCGACATGGCGCATTACACCATGGTCAAGACCACGACGTTCAACGGCGTGCCGTTGCCTTCCATCGCCGTGTTTGATCCCGCCGCGGGCGATTTTCGCGTTGTGGCGCGCTTTGGCTATGAGGATTACCGCCGGCGGCTGGGATAATTTCTAGGGTCGCCATGGCCGGCTTTTGGGGGGTTTCCATTCTTGCCTGAAAAGGAACTTTAAATTATCCTCTTTCCGCTATGCTGCCGTTAAAAGCCAATACGTTCGAGTCTGTGCCGTCGGCTGAGGCGAATTCTTTGGGTCTCAACGAGCATCCCTTTTTCCTCGGTTTGGACCCCGAGAACGTGCAGGTGCTGGCCTCCACGGCCACCCTCCGCCGCTACGAGGACGGCCAGGTCATTTTCGACGAAGGCGGCGAATCCGACGCGCTCTTTCTGGTGCTCGATGGCCGCGTCGAATTTGTCAAATCCGTGCCCGGCAACAAGTGGCGGGTCATCAGCTACGCGGAATCCGGCGACTTTTTTGGCGAAATCGGCGTGCTGACCGGCGCGCCCCGCGCCCTGCGCGCCTGCGCCACCGGTTCCGCCATCCTCGCCCGCCTGCCGCGCGAGGAACTGCGCGAGTTCATCCGCCGCACCCCCGGCCCTATTGATCACATCCTCCAGTCCATCGTCAACCACCTGCACCACACCACGCGCCACTATGTGGACGAAATGCTGCGGCAGGAGAAAATGTCGCTCGTGGGCAACATGGTCAGTTCCATCATCCACGATTTCAAAAATCCCTTCACCCTCATCAGCCTCGGCGCGCAGATGATCGCCTCGCAGCACAAGGACGCCCGCACCCAAAAGCTGTGCGACAACATGAACCGCCACATCCAGCGCATGGTGGACATGGCCAATGAAGTCAGCGAATTTGCCAAGGGCGTGCAAACCTTCCGCCCGGCCCGCGTGGACTTGCGCACCCTGGTGCAAAAATTCCGCGAACTCAACGAGCCGTATTTCCAAAAGGAAAACGTCCTCATCGAAACCGACATAGACCCGATTTCGCTGGAGGCCGAAGAAGGCAAATTGCTGCGCGTCCTGCAAAATCTCGTCGGCAACGCCATTGACGGCTGCGACGAGCGCAAGGACGGCAAGGTGCGCATCGAGGCGCGCGACCGCGGCGAAAATTGCGAAATCATCATCTCCGACAACGGCAAGGGCATCCCGGAGCAAATCCGCAACAACCTCTTCGACCCCTTCGTCACCTACGGCAAGACGGGCGGGACGGGCCTGGGCACCGCCATCGTCAAATCCATCATCGAAGCGCACAAAGGCCGCATCCGCTTCGAGACCGCCACCGGCCAGGGCACCAGTTTTTATATTCAACTCCCCAAGGCCCAAGGGCCAAGGGCGTGAACTGAACTGAAAGTATTTTTTTGAGATTGCTTGGGTTCGAAGGAGAGGAGTTAATCAACTCACCGTCGGCATCAGAGATCAACGCAATGAATCTCGATCGCATCAAAGTCACTTTGGAGAGCGCGGGAGTACATTTCGACAACGGATTGAGCGCGGAGGAAATGGCTGCTGCAGAGCAGCGCTTCCGATTCATTTTTCCAGATGATTTGCGCCGTTTCCTCGCTTACTGCCTTCCGATAGGAAGAGGTTGTCCCAATTGGCGCTATCCCGATGACAACGCCCTCGCCGATTCAATGGCTGGGCCGCTAGAAGGCATCTGCTTCGACGTACAACACAACGCGTTTTGGTTGTCAGAGTGGGGTGCCAAACCAACTGACCAAGACGCCGCATTCGCACTCGTGGCCAAACACGTGGAGAGTGCGCCAAAACTCATCCCTATCTTCGGTCATCGCTACATTCCAGATCGGCCAAGTATCGCCGGCAATCCTGTCTTCTCCGTCCATCAAACCGACATTATCTATTATGGCGTCGACCTCGAAAACTATTTGCACAACGAATACCATACCTACTTTGGTACACCGAGGTATCAGTTGCCAGGCAAAATCAGAGAAATTGAGTTTTGGTCTGCGCTCGCTAGCTAGATCCAAGCAAGACGCAGTTTGTGAGTCCTCTCGTCGAGCAGGAACTTTTTGCGCCTCTTTGTGGCAAATGTTTAACCTTGTTTCGCCGGCGAAATTTAATACCTTACTAAACGAGTCTATATTAGGTAAATTACCTTCCCCATGCACCTCACCAAAAAAGGCGAATACGCCCTGCGCGCATTAATTAACCTTGGCATCGCCCAAGAAGTTGGCCGCACCCACGTCTCCGTGTCGGAGCTGACCGGCCTCAGCCAGTTGCCGCTCAAATACGTCGAGCAAATTCTCCATCAATTGCGTCTGTCCGGTTATGTCGATACCCGCCGCGGCAAATACGGCGGCTATTTTTTGCGCAAGAAAATGGATGAAATTAAAATTGGCGATGTCGTCCGCCTGCTCGACGGCCCGCTCGCGCCCATTTCCTGCGCCAGCCAGACAGCCTACGCCCCGTGCTCCTGCCCGGACGAAGCCCACTGCGGCCTGCGCATGTTGATGGTGGACGTGCGCAACGCCATCGCCAACATCCTCGACCGCTACTCCCTCGCCGACGTGGTCGAGGTGACGATGCGCCGGATGCGCCGCGACAAGGTTCCGCTGCCGTTTTCGCGGCCGGAAGTGGTTTCGAAAAAAAGTTAAAAATAATGGTTTGACAACTTTCCATTCTTCATGATTCTAATCTATACAGAACTAATAAAGTATATCTCTATCAAGATTAAGGGAATTAAACCCATGCCCGCCGCCACCACTCATTCCACCGCCACTCCCACCTGGCTCGACCTCGTCCGCCGCAAGGTCGAGGGCCTCCACTACGGCCAGGTGTACATCGTCGTCCACGACCACCAAGTCACCCAAGTCGAATGCCTGGAGCGCACCCGCCTTTCCCCATCCCGCCCGTCCGCCCAGCGCGAGGAACGCGACGGCCACCGCGACGGCCGCGGCGACTAAGCCCAGCTCTCTTTAACGTCCAACCGGTCCGCCGGAGACACCTGAACCGAACTGCTCAAAATAATCACTCCGCCTGACCGGTCATCCCGGAAGCCGGGTTTACTTAGAAATCAAAATCATGAACTCCACCACCACCACTTCTCGTTACCGCCGCGGGTTGCTTGCCGCGACGGGACTGGCTGCGCTGCTTGCTTTCGCGGCCCAACCGGCCCAGGCCCAAGACAAAGCCACGCTGGACCTCCTGGTCCAGAAGGGCGTTATCA
>CAZCMU010000213.1:0-5074 GCA_964499725.1 uncultured Opitutales bacterium | reverse complement strand
GGCACTGCATCTCGGAAATTTCCGGGTACGACACGCCGAGGCGGCAGCCGCGGAACCCGAGCATGGGATTGAATTCATGCAGTTCGGCCACGCGACGCGAAACCATCTCGGCCTTGACGCCGATTTTCTCGGCGGTTTCGCGGATGGTCACGTCGTCGTGCGGCAGGAATTCGTGGAGGGGCGGGTCGAGCAGGCGGATGGTCGCGGGCAGGCCCTTGAGGGCGGTGAAGATGCCGGCAAAGTCGTCGCGCTGGTAGGGGAGGAGTTTGTTGAGGGCGTTTTTGCGCTCCTGGTAGGACTCGGCGACAATCATCTCGCGCACGGCGTAGATGCGGTTGCCCTCGAAGAACATGTGTTCGGTGCGGCAGAGGCCGATGCCCGTCGCGCCAAAGGCGATGGCGTTGCTGGTCTGCTCCGGGCTGTCGGCATTGGTGCGCACGAGCAAGCGCGTGACCTTGCTGCACCAGGTCATAATCTGCATGAAGTTCTTATACGTCGTGCTGTTGCGCGCGGCGGTGTCGCCATGCAGGAGGCCCTGGATGATTTCCGACGGGGCGGTTTTGACCTGGCCGGCGTACACGGCGCCCGAGGTGCCGTCAATCGAGAGGTATTCGCCTTCCTTGTAAGTGCGGCCACCGGCGGAGAGGGTCATTTTGTTGTAATCAATGTGCAGGGCGGCGGCGCCGCACACGCAGACCTTGCCCATTTGGCGCGCCACCAACGCGGCATGGGAGCTGACGCCCCCGCGCGCGGTGAGAATGCCCTCGGCGGCGATCATGCCGCGCAGGTCTTCCGGCGAAGTCTCCATGCGCACGAGGAGCACCTTTTCGCCCTTGGCGGC
The DNA here is from genome assembly GCA_964499725.1 of uncultured Opitutales bacterium. Taxonomy (GTDB): domain Bacteria; phylum Verrucomicrobiota; class Verrucomicrobiia; order Opitutales; family JABDGR01; genus JABDGR01. The sequence continues at coordinate 4,233 of CAZCMU010000213.1, read as the reverse complement.
GGATTCGACCGCGCGCTCGGCGTTAAAATAAATTTTTCCCGACGCCGCGCCCGGGCCGGCGGGCAGGCCGGTGGCGATGACGGGCGCATCCTTGAGCGCCGAGCGGTCAAAGATGGGCGCGAGCACTTGATCCAATTGGTCGGCCGGCACGCGAGTGACGGCGGTCGTCCAATCAATGAGTTTTTCCTTCACCATTTCACAGGCGATGCGCACCGCGGCCACGCCGGTGCGTTTGCCGTTACGCGTCTGCAGCATGAACACCTTGCGCTCCTGGATGGTGAACTCAAAGTCCTGCATGTCGTGGAAGTGAGCCTCGAGCACGCCGCGGATGCGATCCAGCTCGTGGTAGGCATCGGGCATGACTTGCTTGAGTTCCAGCACGGGCTGGGGCGTGCGCACGCCGGCGACGACGTCCTCGCCCTGCGCGTTCATCAAAAATTCGCCGTAGAAAACTTTTTCGCCGGTGGCGGGGTCGCGCGTGAAGGCCACGCCGGAGCCGGACTCATTGCCGGTGTTGCCAAAGACCATCGCCTGCACGTTGACGGCGGTGCCCCATTCGGCGGGGATGCCGTATTTGCGGCGGTAAACGATGGCGCGGTCATTCATCCAGGAGTTGAACACGGCGCCCACCGCGCCTTCGAGCTGCTTCCACGGATCGTTCGGAAATTCCTGGCCCGTGCGTTCCTTGACGAGGGCTTTGAAGCGCGCCACGAGTTCCTTGAGGTCCTGGGTCGAGAAGCGGGTGTCCTCGACTTCGCCGTCCTTGAAGCGGTCGTGCTTCAGTTGGCTGATGGCGGTTTCAAACGGTTCGTGCTCTTCGCCCGGGCGCTTTTGCACGCCCATGACCACGTCACCGTACATCTGGATGAAGCGGCGGTAACAGTCCCACGCCAGGCGCGGGTTGTTGGTGGCGCGTTCGAGGGCAACGACCGTCTGGTCGTTGAGGCCCAGGTTCAAAATCGTGTCCATCATGCCCGGCATGGAGTCGCGCGCGCCGGAGCGCACGGCGACGAGCAGGGGAGTGGCGGAGGCGTCGCCAAACTTCACGCCCATGACTTGTTCCATGCTGGCCATCGCCGCAGCGACTTGAGCCTTGAGCGCGGTGGGGTAGGTGCGCTTGTTGGCGTAGTAATAGGTGCAGACTTCCGTCGAAATCGTGAACCCCGGAGGCACCGGGAGGCCGATGCGGGCCATTTCGGCGAGGTTGGCGCCCTTGCCCCCCAACAGGTTGCGCATGGAGCCGTTGCCGTCGGCGCGGCCATTGCCCCACCCGTAAACGTACTTGGTGCCCTTGAGCTTGGAGCCGGAGGCGGGTTTCTTGGATGACTTGGCGGAGGATTTCTTGACAGGCATCGGAGGAAGAATGGGTAGGCAGCTAACGTCCCCGTCATAAAAACAGGGGAACGAATAGACATAGTGGCCCCCGCCTTGGTGTCAACGGCGGAGTGGGAGAGTGAGTTACAGCCCAACACAAAATTTATCGTGGAAAATTCGCAACAAGGCAGCTATCAATAGACTAATCGCACCCATGTTTCGCAAATTCATCATCATCACCGGCTGTCTCTTTCTCGCCGCGTGCCATAAAGAGGAAAAGGGCGACTGGCAGGCCTACGTGGACCGCGGGGACAAGCCGCCCTTGGGGATGGAACTGATCCGCGATTCGCATGGATTGAGCGGGGCGGTGTATATTCTGGACCCCAACAAGCCGGGCGATTTCAACGCCGGGCAACACTACCCGATACAGGTCCAGCGCGAACGCCCCCAGGATGTTTTCTTCATCGTCTTTTTTGCCCCGCACCAGCCGGACCGCGTTATCCTCACGCTCAAGGAACCCATTGCGGGGCCGGAATTCCATGCCGTGATGCAATCGGCCGACGGCCGGGGCGACCCGGTTGATTTTGATTTTAAGCGGGTAAGGTAGCCAGTTCCCCTCTTTTGAGGGTTTTCTTTTATTGAACTTTAATCTTGGATGGAATGCTTATGAAAAAGTTTGTGCGCTGGATGCTAATTTTGGGGGCGGTGCTGTTACTTCTGTTGGTGGCCGGGGTGGTGGTTGCACTCAATTCCGGCGTGCAGACGAGCGTGGCGCGGCATTTCCTCCAGCAAAGCGACCCGCAGGCGAAAATCGAGAGTGTCGCGCTGGGCTTCAGCGGCGGCGAAGTGCGCGGGCTGGAAATGTCCGTCGGGGGCAATGGACTGAAGCTTGGCTCGGCGACCGTGCAGTATTCGCTATTCAATCTGATTTTTGGCCACACCAAGGTTATTGATGCGGTGACGGCGAAAGACATGGTGTTCGACACCAGCCACCCGGCCAAGGCGCAAGCGAGCAAAGCGCCGGGTCCAGCCACGTCTGGCGCCCCAGGTGCGCCCACACCTGTTTTGGTGCGTCAGGCCGACTTTGCCGGAACAGTCGTATTATCCTCCCAGCGCAGCGTGCAATTTACGCTCACCGCGCAAAATGTCGGCTCGGCCAGCGCGGGCAAGGCGAACGGCACGGTGATTTTCCAGGACAAATCGCCCGACGCAAAAGTCAGCGAGATGCGCGCGGACGTGCAGGCCAGCGTCACGCTCGACGACGCCATGAAGCCGCAAAATTTGGAGCTGCTGGCGAGCCTGGCGGCGAATTTGCCGGGGCAGACGCAGTCTTCGCGCCTGCAGATTCATGCGCAGGGCAAAGTGGTCAACTCCGGCGCCGGCGACCTCAGCCTCACGCTCGGCCCCCCTGAGGCTGGCGCAGCCAACTGGGTCGCCCTGCAAGGCACTTGCGACCTGCATGGACTGATTAGCGGCGAATTCACGGCGAACCTCACGCGCGCGGAAATCGAGCCTTTCGCGATGGGCTTTAAATTGCCTGATTTCAACCTGAAAGGCCAGGGGCAGTTTACCGCCAACGGACCGAACGGCACCGCCAGCCTCGCCGCGACGGTGGCGGGCAGCGCCGCGAATTTTGACGTGCTGCGGCCGGAACTGGCGGGCCTCGGCCAGGTGGATTTAAGCGCGAACATTGACGCCGCGGTGCGGCCGGGCAAGTCCGGGAGTAATGCGCTGGAAATCTCTGCCAAGACCCTCGCGGTCACGCTGGCTCCGGCGGGCGGCCAAACGGCGGTGGAACTCAAATTGCTCAAGCCGACGACGGCGGAATATGACGACAAAGGATTGGCCTTGCCTGCGGGCGCGGGCGCGGACCTAGCGCAGTTGACCCTGACGCAGGCTCCGGCGTCGTGGCTTTCAGCAGTGCTGCCCAAGAGTTTTTCGGCCACCGGCCAGGGCTGGAACGGGCAAATCACCCTGAGCGCGCGCGATGACGGCGCCATCGTCGCCAACACCACGCAGATGGTGACCTTCGCGGGACTCAATGTGAAGCAGGACGATGCCACCCTGCTGTCTGGCGGTGCGCTGGAGTTTGACGCCACGGTGCAGTATCTGGCCAAAGGCGTAACGGCCCAGGTGCGGCGGTTTAATTTTCAGGCGCATTCCGTGGCGGCGGGCGGTTTGAAGCTCAGCTCCGCTTCGCCGCAGGGCCTGGTGACGCAGGCGCGCTTTGTGGGCAACGTGACAGTCACGCCGACCCCGAGCACGCAAATCGCCGCCAACGGCAGCCTCACCGCTGCGCTCGACGTGGACAACCTCGACCACGAAGTATTGGGAAAGAATCTGCCATTTGTCGCCCCCGCGGGCGTCGTCCTCTGGAATTCGACCTTCGATGTGGTCGCGACGGTTCCGGCGGCCAGCGTCAAAAATCCCATGCTGGAGGTGAATGCGTTCCAAGCGACCGTGAGCAAAGGACCGCTCGGGCCGGCGTCCACCACCCTGGCCACGGTGACCGCGCTCCAAAAATTTTCCATTCCGCTAAACAAGGACACCGCGCTGCCCGTGGTGAGCGGCAATCTGGCCACGATTGAGGCCAACGCGTTTCCCATTCCATTCGTGCAGCCATTCCTGCCCGCGAACCTGAGAATTTCGGGCAATTCGCTGAAAGGCAAAATCCTGCTCGCGGGCGCGAGTGGCGGTGGGGCGGGTCTGGCCCTGCAAACGCTGGAACCGCTGACCATCGAGAACGCGGGCTTCAGCCAAAACAGCCTGCCCCAATTTGCCAACGTAACCCTCACCCTCAATACGGCGGGGTCCTGGCAATCGGGCAACTTGTCGGGCCAGGTGCAACTTCTGGCGACTTCAGCGCAGGGCGTATTGGTGGACTTGGCGCTCAACGCCACCGAAAGCTCCAACATGATG
>CAZCMU010000212.1:0-5085 GCA_964499725.1 uncultured Opitutales bacterium | reverse complement strand
GGCGGCGGCGCGGCCGACATCATCGGGCGTGCCCCAGCGGCGGGTGACGGCCAGGCCCTCGGACAAAAGCTTGTCGTACTTCGCCGTCACGCCGGAGGTCATGTCCGTCTTGATGACGCCGGGGCGCAGTTCGTAAACAGGAATATCATACTCCCCCAGCCTCGCGGCAAAGAGCGCGGCGACCATCGCGAGGCCCGCCTTCGAGACGCAGTATTCGCCGCGGTTCGTCGAAACAACTGTCGCGGAAATGGAGCTGACGATAATGATGCTGCCGGAAAAATTTTGGGGGGTGGCCTGCTTTTGCTCGACGAGCCATTTGGCCACGGCTTGGGTGAGGAAAAAGCCGCCCTTCAAATTCGCACCAAGGACATGGTCCCAGCTTTCCTCGGAAGTCTCCAGCACGTCGGCCCGCACCTTGGGCGCGACACCCGCGTTACTGACGAGCACGTTGAGCCGGCCAAACTTTTTCCGCACGTGCGCCAACACCCCTTTGCGCCCGGCGGCGGTGCCGATGTCGCCGCGGCAATAGGCCACTTCCGCGCCGAGTTTGCGCAAGGCATCTAGCGCCGGGGCGGCGTCCTTTTCCTCGCGCACGCCGTTGATGGCGAGGTCGAAGCCGGCCCGCGCCAGGTGTTCGGCACAGCCGTAACCGATGCCCCGGCTACCGCCGGTGATGAGGGCCACGCGTTTCATGGGGTTAAAATTCACCGCAAAGACGCCAAGGAGGCAAAGGAAAAGTGGTTTGGGCGTCGCAAGCGACGCCCCTACGTGCAAGCTCAAACGGGCGCAGCAAGACTGCGCCCCTACAAAAAGGCATTAATTCCCAATTAAGGAAAATTCATTTCAATTTCTTCACGTCCACCCAGGCGCGTTTTTTCCAGGATTTTAGGCCCAGTTCGGCGAGTTGCACACCCTTGGCGCCTTCGAGAAGCGTCCAGGGGAACGGCTCGTTGAGCACGACGTGGCGCAGGAACATCTCCCACTGGATTTTGAAGGCGTTTTCGTACACGCCATCGTCGGGGACGAGGTTCCAGCCTTCGTAAAAATTGATGGGCTGGTCCACATCGGGGTTCCAGGTCGGACGCGGAGTGTTTTCGTAATTTTGCACCCAGCACTTGCGCAGGCCGGCGATGGCGCTGCCCTGGGTGCCATCCACCTGGAAGACGACCAGATCGTCGCGCCGCACGCGCACACACCACGAACTGTTGATGTGCGCGATGACGCCGCCTTTGAGTTCGAAGGTGGCGTAAGCGGCATCGTCGGCCGTGCATTTGTAAATTTTGCCGGATTCATCCACGCGTTCGCGCACGTGGGTTGCGCCGAGACAGGAGAGCGACTGCACCGGGCCGAACAAATTATCCAGCACGTAGCGCCAATGGCAGAGCATATCAATGATGATGCCGCCGCCGTCCACCTTGCGGTAGTTCCAGGACGGGCGCTGGGCCGCAACGGTGTGGCCCTCGAAGACCCAGTAGCCGAATTCGCCGCGCACGGAGAGGATTTTGCCGAAATAGCCGCCGTCAATCAGCTTGCGGAGTTTGACCAGACCAGGCAGCCACAACTTGTCCTGGACGACGCCGTTTTTGACGCCGGCTTTTTTGCAAAAGTGATAAAGGTCGAGCGCCTTGGCGGTGGTGATGGCGGTGGGCTTTTCGCAATAGACGTGCTTGCCCGCGGCGGCAGCCTGTTTCACGGCATTATAGCGCTGGAGTGTGCCCTGAGCGTCGAAATAGACCGTGTAGGAAGGGTCTTTGAGCACCGCCTTAAGGTCGGTCGTATATTTCTTGGCCTCGGAAATTTCGGTCAGCTTCTTCAGCTTGTCAGGGTTGCGGCCGACAAGAATCGGGTCGGGCATGATGACCTCGTTGGGGCCGACGCGCAAGCCGCCCTGTTTCATGATGGCGGAAATGGAACGCAGCAGGTGCTGGTTCGTGCCCATGCGGCCGGTCACGCCGTTCATGATGATGCCCACGCGGTGGACTTTGCTGTTTTTGCTCATAAAAATAAAAAGTCAGGTATGCTTGAGGTAGGCGTCCTGAATCTTCTTCAGGAACTCCACCTGATCGGACTGCCAGAGGCGATGCGAAAAAATCTCGACCTCGATAAACCCGTTGAAGCCGGCGGCCTCGACCCAGCGGCGGATTTCGCGCAGGGGGATGCAGCCCTCGCCCATAATCCCTCGGTCGTTGAGCATGTCCACGGTCGGCGAACGCCAGTCGGACACGTGATAGGCGAGCAATTTTCCAAGTTTGCCGCAGCGCGCGATTTCGGCCTCCAACTGGTCGTCCCACCACAGATGGTAAACATCCACCGCGACGCCGACGGTGGCGTCGAACTGCGCGGCCAGGTCGTTGGCTTGTTTGAGGGTGTTGATGGCCGAGCGGGTGTCGGCAAACATGGGATGCAGGGGCTCGATGGCGAGCTTGACGCCCGCGGCCTTGGCGTGGGGCAGCACGGCGGCGATGCCGTCGGCGATTTGTTTGCGCGATTCAGCCAGCGTCTGCCCCGTCACCGCGCCGCAGACGAGCACCACCATGGGCGCGCCGAGCGCGGCGGCCTCGTCAACGCAACGGAGATTTTCGTCAATGGCTTTCTGGCGGCTGGGGGCGTCCTTGGACGGGAAAAAACCGCCGCGAACGAGGGAAACGATACTCAACCCGGCATCGCGCAATTGCTGGCCGGATTTGGCCGGGTCGCGCCCAGCGAGGGCGTCGCGCCAAACACTGATGCCCTTGACTCCGGCGCGCGCATAGTGGTCGCACGCCTGATCCAGCGACCACGACTTGGTCGTGATCGTGTGGAGGCACAGGCGGGAAAAATCGGTCAGCGGGGCAGCGGGCATGAATTTGGCCGGGGGTGGATGGGGGTTCAGCCAAAAAAGGTGTAATACGGGCCGCGTTCAATGATGCGCTGCAAATAGAGAGCACATTCGCGGGCATGGTAATCGCCCCACATGGAAGATTCGCCGCGGGGGATTTTCGAGCCCGGGGGGATGTAGTCCCAGCCGTTCGGGCGGTGGTAAATCGAATGCAGCACCAAGCCTTGGTGGGATTTTTTCGTGCTCAAATATGGCTCGCCGAGCAGCGTGCGGAATGTGGTGAGACCCGCCTGCCAGTAGCGCGCGCCCGCGGTTTTTTGACCGTGGCTTTGCAGGTAATGACCGAGACGCAATAAGCCCTGCGCGGCGATGGCGGCGGCCGAGCTGTCCACCGGTTCATAATCGTTGAAGGGGTCGGCGGGGCGATTCAGATAATCGCCCAAATTGACGAGGCCCGGCGCGCCGGTGTCCCAATAGGGCACGCCATCCGTCGGCGTATTGGCGATATAAAAGTCCGCCGTGGCTTTGGCGGCTTTGAGCATCATGGCCTCCAGCGCGCGACGCCCGCCGAGGGTTTTCAGTTCGGCGTCGGGCCGCGTGGCGAGGAATTCGAGTTCTTCGGCAAAGCCGACCATCGCCCAGGCCAGACCACGCGTCCAGGTGCTGAAGCCGGTGTAGCCTTGTTGTGAATTCGGGCAGCGGAACGCGCCGTCGTTGGTGTTGAACACACATTCGTGGGCCACGCGCCCGCGCACATCGTAATGGTCACGGCCCTCGCCGTAATAGACGGAAAATTCGGCCGTCGAGCGAATGTGCTCCAGCGCGCGTTCGAGCAGATTGACGCGGCGGTCGCCTTCGCCACAGAGTTCGTGGCCCAAAGCGTGACTGGCCATGAGTGCGCGGCAGGAGCGGATGGTGTCCACAAACAGCGAATGCGGGCCGTTGAAGGAATAAATGTAGCCGCCGCGGGCGTGGGCGGTCCACCGCGCCGCCTGCACGGCGCCGGTGATTTTCAGCGCGAGTTCGTAGAAGTTCAGTTCCCACTCGTGGTGTGGAATCCGCTTTTCGCGCATTAACCGGCGCAGGTTGCCGTAGGTCGAGACGTTGTTGAAACCGTGGTCGTGCACCCCGAAGTGCGAAACGTGCGGGGCCATGCGCTGGACGGTGTGGTCACGCCCGCTGCGGAGGAATTCCTTTTCGCCGGTGGCGTCAAATTGGAGAATGGCCGAGCCGTATTGGAAACCCTGGGTCCACTCCGTCCAGCCACGGGCGGTGTACACGCCGGCTTCGGTAAAAACGGGCGCGCCGCGGGCGGGGTCGAACTTTTTTTCGATGAGCCGGATTTTTTCGCCGGAAAGTTTCCAAAAGCTTGCGAGTGCCGGGCGCAAATCCTTGGCGGCCAGAGTGTGGTCAATCTTAAGCATGAAAAGGGAAGCAGCGTGGGGTCGCGCAAACGACGGATTAACTCTGCGGGGTTTGAACGAGGGCCACGGCCTCGCGGGTCAAGGTGGTGATTTTCGCCCAGTCGCGGTTTTTGAGCAAATCGGCCTTGACCATCCAGGTGCCCCCGCAGGCGACGATTTTGGGGAAGGCCAGATAATCGCGCAAATTGCCCGGCTCGATGCCGCCGGTGGGGATGAAGCGCATCATGCTGTAGGGCGCCGCGATGGCCTTGAGGTAAGGCAGGCCGCCGCACGCCTCCGCCGGGAAGAACTTGACCACGTCGAGGCCGTGCTCGAGGGCCATTTCGATGCTCGTCGGGTCGCTGACGCCGGGGGTGATGGGAATGCCCCGACTCACGCAATAGCTGACGACGCGCGGGTTGAAGCCCGGCGTAACGATGAACTGCGCGCCGGCGTCGGCGGCGGCCTGGGCCTGCTCGGGTTTGAGCACGGTGCCCGCGCCGACCAACATGCCGGGAACCTGGGCGATGGCGCGGATGGCGTCCAGCGCGGCGGCGGTGCGGAAGGTGATTTCGGCGCAGGGCAGGCCACCGGCCAGCAGGGCCTCAGCCAGCGGCTGGGCGTCGGCGGCGTTTTCGAGGACAATGACGGGAATCACGCGCAGTTGCGCGAGACGGGCGATGACTTCAGGGGTCTTCATGCGGCGGGGGGATAACCGCCCGCCACGATGCCCGTTCTGGCCGGGAAAAACAACCCTAAGATGCGCAGGGAGCGCATTTTAAGGGCTATGGGGCGCTCTCGACTCCCCCAAGCCGAAAGCCAAGGCCGCCCTCAAACTCAAGCGCACCCGCGCTTCCTACACGA
>CAZCMU010000211.1:0-5129 GCA_964499725.1 uncultured Opitutales bacterium | reverse complement strand
GTAGATTTTCCTCGCGTAGCGAGGGGTGAAAATAGCCGTGGGTTTTAACCCACGGAATACATTGGTTGATGGTTTGCGTCGCATAGCGACGCTTGAACTTCAAGCGTCACTACGCGACGCACCTTATTCTTCATCTTTTCCGTGGACTAAAGTCCACGGCTATTCTCAGAGCCTCGCTACGCGAGGCGAGTGCGCGCAATGCAATTGCGGACAGAAAGCCCTCACCCCTCATACTCAATCTCCAGCACCACGGGGCAATGGTCGGACAAATATTCCTTCGGCACTTCGCAGCGGCGGGCGCGGTAGGGTTTGGGCAGGAAAATAAAATCCAGACCACGGCTGGGCAGGTGGGCGGGGAAGGTTTTCTCCAGCGGTTCGGGCCAGATTTCGTATTCACCGTGCGCGAGCAAGGCATCGAACAAATGGCGCACGGCGTCGCCCACGCGGCGGGAGTGGGTGTTGAAGTCGCCGCAGATGATGGGCGCGACGGGTCGCTTCAGCGGGCAATCGGGGTGGGGGCGGCAGCGCAGGAATTCGATGATTTGCTCCACTTGGCGGATGCGGCGGGCGCGCGAGCGGTAATCGAGGTGCAGGTTGATGATGGGCAGGGCGTGGCTGGCGATTTCGACCTCGGCATAGAGGAAGCCTTTTTCGCCAAGCATCGCGGTGCCAAAGGGGTTATTTTGCCAGAAACGCACCGGATGGCGCGAGAGGATGGCGTTGCCGTAGGCGAGGGGCTTGCGGCCCCAACGGCGGTTATTGACGCCCAGGTAAGCATGCGGAAAGCCCGCGGCCTCGCGCAGGGCCTGCAGCAGATTGATGCGCTGGTTCCAGTGGGAGTCCTCATCCACTTCCTGCAACGCCACGATGTCGGCGCGCGTTTCGGCGAGCATCTGGCCGATGCGCGCCAGATTAAGACGGATGCCTTTGGCGCTGTGGAAGCCTTGATAAAGCGACAAGCCCCGTCCGTGAGCGATATTGAAGGTTACCAGAGTCAGCCGCGCCATGGGCCGATTATGAAGGATGAAGGCTGAGGGATGAAGGATGAAATGCTGAACGCTGAACGCCCACGTAATTCTACTGAATTGCAATCGGAATTCAGCAATCAACCTTCAGAATTTCCTGCTTCATCCTTCATCTCTCATCTTTCATCCCTTCAAAATTCCTTTCTCGAAATTACCCCTTAAACCTGTACACTCCCATCCATGCCCCTGGCCTTTCGAGATTTTCTTCCCCGGCAAATGGCGCCCGCGCGCGGTTCGCAAGGGGCGCAATGGGAGGCGCTGGCCTCCGTCGTCGAGCGCGCCAACCAATGGCTGGCCGGGTCGGGCTACCGCGTGGTTTCGGTGGAGACCTTGCTGCTGCCGTCGGCGAAAATGGCGCCACCCCATGCCGGGGCCGGCGGGCTGACCGAGCGGTGGGACGAGGACCACTCCTGGGTGCAGGTGGTGCGTGTGTGGCATGAAACGGTCGCAAGCGGCGGACCGTCCACGCCCCAAGTTTCGTCGCCCGGTGGATAAAGAATTTATACCGGCAACGCTAAAGCACTTTTATTTGCGTGGGCTCACCAGCGATTTTGGGAAACAAGGCCGCGGGAACCTTGTAGCCATTGACGAATTTATCGCGCAGGGCGATGGCATTGGCGTACTGCTTGGCGTCGGTGAATTGCTGAACGAGCGCCACGCAGGCCGAGTTCACGTCAGCACGCACGTCGGGAATGCTGGTATCCAGGAAGTGGTTGATGCCGTCGTTTTTCAGGGTATCGGGCGGAAAGCCCATGAATTTATAGCAAGAGGCGATGGCGTCCCAGGCGGCGGTGTCGCTGTTGTCCAGCAAACCGGCCTCCAGCAACTGGATCAGGGCCGGGCGCACTTTGCCCTGGTTAAAAAGATCGGTACCGCATAGGCGGTAGCCAATTCCCTGGGAGGGAACCAGTATTTCGACATGGCGGGCGGCTTGTTCGGCATTCGGCCAGTCGGCCAGCCTTTCGTAGGTTTGCTCGAGGTGGATGTAGATGCGGTAATTGCCCACGACGGGAATCTCGCGCTCGGAATGGCCGCGATTGAGTGAGGTCTGGTGCGAAGTCTCGTTTACCCAGCGGTCCACCGCCTGGGCGCGCAAGAGGACCGCCAGGGATTTTTGGTAAAAGCGCCGGGCGTCGTCGGGTTGATGGCGGTCATGCAAATAGTCACCTTTCAGCCGGTAGAAACCGCCCAAATCCTGGTACAGGGTGTCATCTTGCTTGGGCAGGGGCAGCGGCGGGTTGTCCAAAATATGCAAGCCGGCTTCCGCAAGAGTAAGGGCGCGGTCGAGGGACTCTTCCTGTTTGGCGGGATCATGAGGAAAAGATTTCAAGCCATCGCCCAAAACGGCGTTGGCATAACCTTTGTAGGTCTTGAAGCTATTCGGCGCGTTTTGGGCGGCGCTGCGCCAGAGGGTTAGCTCATCCTGCCAGTCGAAATTGCGCAAATAGGTGCGCAAACCAAGGGCGCTCAGGACCAGAACGGCCAGCAGGCCGGCCATCCAGCGGGTTCCGCGCGTGCCCAAGCCCATGGGCTGGGCGAGAAAGCGCGCCAGCCCGTTTAGGGCGAGGGCCGCCACCACGGCAAAACCCACGGAGGGCAGGTACAAAAAGCGCTCGCCCATGATGCTGCCGATCGGAAAGAGCAAATTTGCGGTGAGCAATTGCATCAGGAAAAACAAACCCACCCCCCAAGTGAAAAGTGGTTGGGTGCGCCGCCGCGAAACCGCCAGACCGATGAGCACGGCCACTACGGCCAGCGCCAGCCACGCCTCCACATCCTCCGCGAGCTGGCCCGGCGAGCCATAGAGCGGGATTTGGTTGTAGGAATATTCACTGGAGAGCCGGTTCGGAAAGACCAGCAGTTGCAGGTAGCGGCCAATGACTTTGATGGCGGTGAGTTTTCCCGCGAGCCAGCTATCCGGTTGTGAAATGGGGTTGTCCACGTAGATCTGCCCAAACACCGGCGAATTAAAGGTGAGCCAATGCCGCACGGCCCAGAGGGAGATCACTGCGGGCGCGAGCGCCAGGTAGCCCTTGACCCCGAATTCCCACGCCGCTTGTTTCAGCCGCTTGGCGAGGGTTTCTCCCGGCACCTGCGGCCAGCGCCAGACCAGGTCGTGAAAAAAAACAAAGACCACAATCATTGCCGCACTTTCCTTGGCGAAAACGCCCCAGAGCGCGTTCAGCCCCATTCCCCCAAGCCACGCGGCCTTTTTGGTTCCGGTTGTTTCCGCTGCACGCAGGTAACACCAACTGCCCAGCAGGATGGAGAGTGTCGCCAGCAAATCCGCCCGCCCCACGATGTTCGTCACCGATTCGATGTTGATCGGGTGCACGGCAAAGATGGCCGCGGTCAGCGCCGCCAGGTCGAGCCGCCCCGCCAGCCGGCGCACGATGACCAGGACCAGCACGACATTCGCCCAGTGCAGCAGAAAATTGATTACATGGTAGCCCAGCGGGTTTTGCCCGTTGCCGAGTACTGCGTAATTGAACAAGTAACTGAAGGTGGTCAGCGGGCGATAGAGGTCGCTCTCGAACATCGGCCACCAATAATTGTGGGTCAGAATCAGGTTCAGGTTGTCTGAATTCCAGACCCGAATGCGGGGATCGTCGCCAATGACGACGCTGTTGTCGAGCACGAGCCCGACGCTAAATGAATTGGCATAGGCCAGCCAGGTGAGCAGGCCCAGGGCAACGGCCGTGAGCCACAGCTTTCCCGTGGTTGCGCGCTGGTTGAAGGTGGAGCCTAAAAGTCCCATGGGGGTGGGGTGACAAAACGCGCTATTGTAGGTTTTGCGCGCAGAGAGGCTATCTTAAAGAGAGCCGCCGGCCCACCGGGGCCAACGCCTGCTGGCGCCCCGCAACCTTGACTCTCGTCGCCGCGGGAATTAAAACACTTGGGAAATTGGTTTACGGAAGGGTGGCAGAGTGGACTATCGCGGCGGTCTTGAAAACCGCTGAACCGCAAGGTTCCGGGGGTTCGAATCCCTCCCCTTCCGCTCCTTTTCAGCAGCGTCTTTACCAGAGGGGGAATAGAGGAAGGCGATCTCCAGTTCGCCTTCGCCGACGGTGATTCTTTCGGTGATCAATTCGACCATTTCCAACTTCTCTTCCTGGGACTTGTCCGCCCAATGGCCGGCGAGGTTCTTGGCATTGCGGGAGACTTCTTCGGCGGACAGGGTGTTGACCTTTAAGATGTCTAGCTCGGCCTCCAGCCTGGGTATTGACGCCTCAATTTGCTTCTGCCGTTCGACCAATGGTTCGTGGAACTTGGCAAAGCCATCGGCATCAAGCTTGCCCTTTTGGTAATTTGATCCGCTATGATCCCAATGAGGTTCGGTCTTTGCTTCTAAATGGGAGAATTCAATTGAGGAAATGACCGCCAGATTGCGCTTGCTCGTCACTCGAACTTCATTAAGGTTGATTCAACCTTTTATCATGCCTAACCAACTGGCCCCATCAAAGAAACGGCAAAGCCTGGCCGAGCACGAGGCCGTGCTGGCTGCGCTGGCGGAAATTGCCCGCAGCGAGGATACCACTGTTATGGCCCTATTGCGTCAGGCGGCGCGCGAATTGGTCAGGAAGAAAAGGACGACCCCGGCACAAGCAAAGGCACTGAGTGCGGTTGTTTGGCGGAGCGCTCCGCAGATGCCCGCGCAATTCAAGACCGCGGCGCAATTGGCGCGATTCAAACGTGCCCAACGCGAATTCGACCAAGTTGTTTTGGATTTACAGTTGGCCAGCCCAGACGCCATCCAAGAACGCAACTCTCTCGTTAACTCACGTCAGGCTATTCGCTTGATTGATTTTGACCGCGCCCATGCCACCGCTGCCATCTGAAGCGAAGCCTCGTCCGCCCGCCGACTTTGCGCCGATGCTGGCGACGGAGAAGCCGTTGTTTTTGGTCGGCGGTCAGGCAGTCAACCTCTGGGCGCTTTATTACCAAGAGCGCACCGTTGGGCTGACTCCTTTCGTTTCTCGTGATGCTGACGTACTGGGAGATAGGGAAACATTGAAGGCCCTGGGAAAGCTGGCGGGCACCAAACCGCAATTTTTCCCGTTGCGTCCGCCCAGTAACGAGGTTGGCGTGGTGATCACCAAGGAC
>CAZCMU010000210.1:0-5153 GCA_964499725.1 uncultured Opitutales bacterium | reverse complement strand
CAATTTCACGTCCTGAGCTCCGCTGCCGGCGGCGGCGGGCGGCGGCAATTGCACCGAACCGGGCGGGCGCGTAGCCGTGCCGGAAGTGGCCGTGGCCGCTCTCGGCAAAGGTGCAGTCGCAGTGGCGGCGATGGGCTGCGCCGGATCCGTCGGGCCGATGGCGCGCGCGCGCTTCATCATATCCAACAAACTTTGGAACGACTGCAAATTCGTGGCGGACGTGAATAAGCCGCCGCAGACATCCTCGCGCACGCGGCCCATCATCTGCTCGAAATAAGTGAAGGCTTCGGATTTGTATTCAGTGAGCGGGTCGCGCTGGCCGTAGCCGCGCAGGCCGACGCTCTTGCGCAGGTCCTCGATTTCGGTGAGGTGGTCCTGCCAGTTGCGGTCAATGGCCCGAATGAGCACATAGCGCTCAAGGGCGACCATCGCCTCGGGCGTCTCCAACTCTGCGCGTTGCGCGTAGGCTTTTTGCAAATGCTCCATCACCAGCGCGACCAACTGCTCCGCGTTTTTGCCCTTGGCGTCGTCGGCCTTGAGCGACAGCGGGAAGCGGAGGTTGACCCATTGCAGAAAACCGGTGAGCGCAGCGGCCTCGGGCGTGTGCCCGGCGGTGGCCAAGGCGTCTGCGCGCGTGCGCAATTCTTCTTCCACCACCTCAAAAACCGCAGTGCGGGGATGCTCGCCCTTGATGGCCTCATTGCGCAGGCCGTAAACGACCTCGCGCTGGCGGTTGAGCACGTCGTCGTATTGCAACAAACGTTTGCGGACGGAATAGTTCTGCGCCTCGACCTTCGTCTGCGCCTGCTGGATGCTGTAATTGAGCAGGCCGTGTTCGAGCGGTTCGCCCTCGACCATCGCCTTGTCGAGCATGGTGGACAACGGCCCGGCGTTGGCAAAGAGGCGCATCAGGTCGTCTTCCATGGAGACGTAAAAACGGGACAGGCCCGGGTCGCCCTGGCGCGCGCAACGGCCGCGCAACTGGCGGTCAATGCGGCGGGACTCGTGCCGCTCGGTGCCGAGGACGTAAAGGCCGCCAACGTCCGCCACGCCTTCGCCGAGTTTGATGTCCGTGCCGCGGCCAGCCATGTTGGTCGCAATGGTGACGCCACCGCGCTGGCCCGCGCGCGCGACAATCTCGGCTTCCTGCTGGTGGTACTTGGCATTAAGAACACTGTGCACGATGTTCACGCGCTTGAGCATCTTGCCCAGTATCTCCGACGCCTCGACGGATGTGGTGCCGACAAGCACGGGCTGGCCGCGGCTGTGCGCCTGCTGGATGTCGGCGACCACGGCGTTGTATTTTTCGCGGCGGGTCTTGTACACGATGTCGTCCAAATCCTTGCGGATGCACGCCCGGTTCGTGGGGATTTGCATGACGGTGAGCCGGTAGATGTCGTTGAATTCGGCGGCCTCGGTTTCGGCGGTACCCGTCATGCCCGAGAGTTTTTCGTAAAGGCGGAAATAGTTCTGGATGGTGATGGTGGCGTAGGTCTTCGTTTCCTTTTCGATGACGACGCCCTCCTTGGCCTCGACGGCCTGGTGCAGCCCTTCGCTCCAGCGGCGGCCCGGCATCAGGCGCCCGGTGTTTTCGTCCACAATGAACACCTTGCCCTCGAGCACGACGTATTCCTTGTCGCGCTCATAGAGTGTGTAGGCGATAAGAAGCTGGCCGAGGCTGTGGATTTCCTCGGAAATCTGCGCAAATTTTTGCTCTTCCTGCTGCTTGGCTTGGAGTTTTTGCTCGGGGGTAAGATCGGTGCGCTTGTCAATGGCCGTGATAAAGGCCGGCAAATCGGGCAGCACGAAGGCCCCGGGATTGTCGGGCCGCAGGGCGCGCCGGCCACCTTCAGTAAGGTCTGAGGCGCGCGCGCGCTCGTCCACGGTGAAGAGGAGCTCTTCTTTTAATTTGTAGCGCTCGTCGCGGGCGAAATCGCCGCTCATTTCGAGGTCAAATTTTTCCAGCAATTTGCGGGCGGTGCCATTTTCCATCAGTTTCGACAACTGGCGGTGCTTGGGCATGCCCATTTTGACCTGGAGCATCTTGCGCGAGGCGACCGCGGCATCGCCATTGGGTTTTTCCAGTTCTTCGCGCGCTTCTTGTGCGATACGATTGCACAGGCGCAGTTGCAGGTTGTAAAGGCTTTCGACGCCGGGCCGGAGCGCCAGATACGGCCCCTCGGTGTCTTCATTCGACGGGCCGGTGATGATAAGCGGGGTGCGCGCCTCGTCCACGAGGATGGAGTCCACCTCGTCCACGATGCAGTAATAATGATCGCGCTGGACCTGGTCTTCCTTGCGCGTGGCCATGCCGTTGTCGCGCAGGTAGTCGAAACCGAATTCCGAGGCCGTCCCGTAGGTGATGTCACACGCGTAGGCGGCGCGGCGGATGTCCGGCGGTTGCTGCGACTGGATGCAGCCGACCGTCAGCCCGAGGAACCGAAAGAGGTAGCCCATCCATTCCGAGTCGCGGCGGGCCAGGTAGTCGTTGACGGTAACGCAGTGGCAGTTGCGGCCGGAAAGGGCATTGAGGTACAGCGGCAGCGTGGCGACCAGGGTCTTGCCTTCGCCAGTGGCCATTTCGGCGATTTTGCGGTCATGCAGTGCCATGCCGCCGATGAGCTGTACGTCGAAATGCACCATGTTCCACTTCAAGGGCTGGTCACAGACCATGTGCTCCTGGCCGCAGAGGCGGCGGGCGCCGTTCTTGGCCACCGCAAAGGCCTCCGGCAGAATCTTTTCCAGCGTTTCACCCTGTTGCACGCGGGCGCGGAACTCGACCGTTTTGCCACGCAAACCCTCGTCGGTCAGCGACTGGTATTGCTTTTCCAGTTCGTTAATGCGGGCGACGACGGGCAGGCAACCGCGCACGAACTTCTTGTAGTGGCGACCGGAGAAATAGCTGATGAATTTGCGAATCATTGGCGCGGCGGGGCCGGGGAATAATGGGAAACCCGCGAGCATGAACGGCCCCGCGGCGTTTGGCAAGTAGGACTGATGGCTAAAGATTCAGTTTCAACCGGCCCGGTCGTTATAATAACCGTACGGAAATGTAATTGCTGAATATCCTGTTTCACGTTATCCCGGTTTTTTCATCATGAAAAATCGCAATGCCCTGTTGGGGTTGGTGGCCGCCTTGTTATTGGCTGCGGGAATCGGGTGGTGGATAAAGCAGACCCCGACCGAAAAACCGGTGGTCGAATCCGCCCCGGCCAAACCCTCCGTACAAGTGGCCATGCCGGTCATCCCGCACCAGGCGGCCGTGGCCGCCCCAACGGCGCCCGCCGTGGCCCCCTCGGCGAACCCCGAACCGGCGGAAACGCCCGTGGTCGCATCCAATCCTGAGGCCGATTTAAACACCGTGGTTAACGGTCTCATCACCGCCCTGCAGAGCGGGGACGTGAATGCTTTTGTGCAAAACTACCTGGCACCTTCCATGTTGGAAATGGCCAAATCATCGGGGGAAGCGCGCATGACCCAAAATCCGAACGTGAACGTGACCCCCGAGATGAAAGCCAAGTTTGAACAAATGATCGTGCAACAGCAGCCGATGATTATTCAGCAATTGACCCAGCAATTGACCCAGCGCCCGGACACCATGCAGGGCTTCCAAAAAATGGCGGCAGCCCTCCTGAGCGCCCAAGCCACCCCGCCGCAGATGAATGACGCCGGCGACCGGGCGACCTACAACTTACAGACCAATGGAGATAAGGACGTGCCCGCCAGCGTATTCTTCGTGCGCCGAGATGGAAAGTGGAGCCTCGACTTCATGAGCATGGTACAGAGTATTGCTCCGAGTGGCAACTAACCGGCCGATTCCCGCGCAGACGGTGGGTATTGGCAGACGATATTACTCCCCACCCAGACCCCATGGCTCAGGAGTAAACCCTTGTGATTAGGGGCCTCTATTCCCTCTTTTACCCTTTACACCCCACCCGGAACATGGTTTTTTAGACAGTTTCCGCCCTTTCGGGCACCCCATCCGCCATGCGCAAGACCAAGAAATCCATCGCCAAACGCTATAAAGTCACCGGTCGCGGCAAAATCCTGCGCCGTACGCCGGGCCGCCGCCACCTGATGAGCGCGAAGTCCACCAAGCAGAAGCGCCAGTCCGGCAAGTATAAGGCCGTGTCGGCGGGCGTCGCCCGCAGCGTGCGCAAGTCCCTGCCGTATGCGTTCTAGTTTTTAGTCCAACCCGTCCAACCCGAACTCCCTTTCCGCCATGCCACGCGTCACCAACGCCGTCTATACCAAAGCGCGCCGCAAGCGCACCCTGCGCAAAACCAAGGGTTACTTTGGCAACAAGTCCAAGCTCTACCGCTATGCCAAGGACGCCCTCGCGCGCTCCGGGCAATACGCGTACAAGCACCGCAAGCGCAAGAAAGGTGACTTCCGCAGCCTGTGGATCATCCGCATCAACGCCGCCGTGCGCACCGAAGGGCTGACGTACAGCACGTTTATGGGCGGCGTGAAGGCTGCCAACATCGCCCTCGACCGCAAGGCCCTCAGCGAACTGGCCATCCATGACAACGCCGCCTTCGGGTTGATTGTCACCAAGGCCAAGGAAGCCCTCGCCGCCATTCCGGCAAAGACGCCCGCGAAGAAGGCGTAAGTTTAGTTTGGGAATGGTTTGGTTCTAGTTTACGGTTTGCGGTTTTCAGTTTGCGGTCTGGGTGAACCAGTGCTGTTGCTGCGTCTACCGATAGAGCGGCATCGCGCAAACGCGAGCCCTACCGGATGAATACTCAAATTCGATGACTTTGTTGTTTTAATTCATCCTTCAGCCTTCATACTTCATCCTTTCCCTTTCCTATGGAATCCCAGCTTGCCGCCCTGCTGACCGAAGCCCGCGCCGCCGCGCCCGCCCTGGCCACGCGCCCGGACTTTGAGGCGTTCAAGGCCCGCTATGTCGGCCCCAAGGGTTCGTTCACGGGCACGATGAGAATCATGGGCACGCTGCCCCCCGCCGAAAAACCCGCCGCTGGCCGCCTCTTCAACCAATATAAGCAGGAGTTCGAAAAACTTTTTGCCGAGACCCTGGCGCGATTGGATTCCGCCGCGCTGATTGCCCGACTCGGCCCGGCGATTGACCCTACCCAGCCCGCACCAGATGCTGCGCCGGGATTGCTGCACCCGCTGACCCAGACGCGCCG
>CAZCMU010000209.1:0-5247 GCA_964499725.1 uncultured Opitutales bacterium | reverse complement strand
GGGGCACGCCCTGGCGCTGCATGTTCGAGCCCATGAGCGCGCGATTGGCGTCGTCATGCTCCAGGAAGGGAATCAGACCGGCGGCGATGGACACCAATTGCTTGGGCGAAACGTCCATGTAGTCCACAATGGATGGGTCGGCTTCAAACACTTCGTCGCGTTTGCGGACGGTGACGCGTCCCGCCAGCTTGCTGTTCTTGTCCACCTCGGAATTCGCCTGCGCGATGGTGTGGTTTTCCTCCTGGTCGGCGGTGAGGTACTCGACCTTGTCGGTGACGCGACCGTGGTCAACCTTGCGGTAGGGCGTCTCGATGAAACCAAATTCATTGATGCGCGCAAACGTGGACAACGAATTGATGAGACCGATGTTCGGGCCTTCCGGCGTTTCAATCGGGCAAATACGACCGTAGTGCGAAGGGTGCACGTCGCGCACTTCAAAACCCGCGCGTTCGCGGTTGAGACCGCCGGGCCCGAGGGCCGAGAGGCGGCGCTTGTGCGTCAATTCGGCCAGCGGATTGATCTGGTCCATGAACTGGCTGAGCTGGCTGCGCGCAAAAAAGTCGCGGATGACCGTGCTGAGCGCCTTCGGGTTGATCAACTTCTGCGGCGTGATGGAATCCACGCTCTGATCATAAAGGGTCATGCGTTCCTTGACCAAACGCTCGGTGCGGGCCAGGCCGATGCGGCACTGGTTGGCAAGCAATTCGCCCACAGTGCGCACGCGGCGCGAACCGAGGTGGTCAATGTCGTCAATCACGCCTTCGCCACCTTTCAAACGGCACAAATAGCGGGTGGCTTCGACGATGTCTTCAAAACCAATGGTGCGCTGCTCCAGATCGGTGTTGAGCACCAGTTTCTGGTTGATTTTGTAGCGGCCCACGCGACCGAGGTCGTAACGCTTTGGATCCTGAAAGAGGCGCTTGAGCAAATTCTTGGCGTTCGCCGCGGTCGGCGGCTCACCCGGGCGCAGGCGCTTGTAAATGTCTTTGAGAGCTTCTTCCTCATTGTGGGTCGGGTCCTTCTTCAGCGCGCGGATGATGGCGCCATCGTCCACCGCAGTATTGATGACCTTCACCTCTTCGATGTTGGCCTTCTCAAAACTGCGAATAATGGTCTTGGTCAGCGGCTCAAAGGCGCGCGCCAGCACCACGCCGCGTTCGGCGTCCACAATATCTTCGACCAGCACAAGCTTGGACACGTCGTCCATGCCGAGGGCCTTCTTGGTCTTCAGGTCCTCGAGTTTATAGAACAAATTGAGGATATCGAAGTCCGAGCCAAACCCGAGCGAACGCAGCAACGTCGTGATGAGGAATTTGCGGCGGCGGCGGCGGCGGTCGAAATAAACGTAGAGCAGGTCGTTCTGGTCGAACTGCACTTCGAGCCAGGTGCCGCGGTCGGGAATAATGCGGAAGGAAAACAGCGTCTTGCCGCTGGTGTGCGGCGTGGCTTCAAAGCAAATGCCCGGCGAACGGTGCAACTGCGACACAATCACGCGCTCGGCGCCATTGATGATGAAGGAGCCCCGCTCCGTAATCATCGGCAGCTCGCCCATGTAAATTTCTTCGTCGGTGGAAACGTCTTCCTCGCGCAGACGCAGCTTCACGTAGAGCGAAATCGAGTAGGTGATGCCCTCACGGATGCACTCCACTTCCGTGCTTTTCGGGCCAACCAAGGTGTAGTGGACGTATTCGAGCGTCGCCCGGCCATCGTAACTGGCGATGGGGAACACCTCGCGAAACACCGCTTCGAGCCCGACCGGCTTGCGCTGGGACGGCGGCACTTCCTTTTGCAAAAACTCGAGGAACGAGTTGATCTGGTTCTCGATCAAATTGGGCGGAGGGATGACTTCCCGCAGTTTTCCGAAGTTTTGGCGCTCGTGGGCGTGGACAGACATGGTCAGATCGGGTTGAGAGAGAAACAGGGCTGGGTGGAAAATTGCTGCGCGGGCCGCTTAGAAAGATGACGCAGCCCGGCGGCCCCGGCAGAATGCCAGGGCCGTCGGGCCACGGAAGAAAATCGCGTTGAGATGGCTCAGGTTTTGGCGAAGAGTTATTTGACCTCGACCGTCGCACCGGCGGCGGTGAGCTTCTTTTTGATATCCTCGGCGTCGGCCTTGGACACGCCTTCCTTGACGGTCTTGGGTGCGCCTTCGACCAGCTCTTTGGCTTCTTTGAGGCCAAGGTTGGTGATCGCGCGGACTTCCTTGATGACGCCGATTTTGTTCGGGCCACCCTCCTTGAGGATGATGGTGAATTCCGTCTTTTCCTCGACCGGTGCAGCAGCGGCGGCACCGCCAGCGGCGGGCGCGGCGGCCACGGCCACGGGAGCGGCGGCGCTGACGCCCCACTTGGTTTCGAGGGCTTTGACGAGCCCGGAGATTTCCAGAACGGACTGATTGCTCAGCCATTCGACGACTTGATCCTTATTGATATCTGACATGTTGGTGGTTCCTTGAACGGTCAGCACCCCGAAACGGAGCAATTAAGGACACGCTGTCCCTGACTTGGTTCTTTGGAGGTTTGAGTTTAGTTGAAAAATTTATGTGGTCGCGGCAGGGGCCGCTTCGCTCTTGGCCTGCAAAACATTGAGCAAGCCTTGCGGCACACCCTGCAGCACGCGCACCAGACTCGTCGCCGGTTGCGACAACAGACCGAGCAGTTGCGCGCGCAAAGTGTCGAGGCTCGGCAGCTTGGACAACGCGTCCACGTCCGCCGCGCTCAGGCGGCTCTGGCCGAGCACCCCGCCCTTGAGGGCGAGCTTTTCCTTGTCCTTAAAATACTTGGTGAGAATTTTCGCGACCTCGCTGGGGTTGCGCCCGCCGACCACGATGGCCGTCTGGCCGATGAGCCACGAACTCTCCAGTTCCGGCAGCTTGCGCTCGCGGCAGGCGACGTTGAGGATGCTGTTTTTGACGACGTGATACTCGGCCTGCTGGGCGCGCAGGGAAGCGCGCAACTCGGCCGCGTCGGCTACCGTCACCTTGCGGTAGTCCGCGAGGAAAACGTAATCGGACTTGCCGAGGTACCCGGACACTTCGTCAACGAGATATTTCTTTTCTGGGCGCATGGGATTAAAAGGTTGGTTGGAAACGGGATGGTTTAGAAGTGGCTATATTCCTTCGGGTCAATGCGCAGGCCGGGGCTCATCGTGGAACTAAGCGTCAGGCTTTTGATGAACTTGCCCTTGATGGCCTCGGGCTTGGCTTTGCCCAGCGCATCCAGTGCGGCGGCAGCGTTTTGGGCCAGGGCTTCCGGCGTGAACGAGCGCTTGCCGACGACAATTGCCACGTTCGCGGTTTTGTCCATTTTGAACTCCACGCGACCGGCCTTGACGGCCTTGATGCCGGCCTTGATGTCGTCCACCACCGTTCCCGACTTCGGGTTGGGCATCAGGCCCTTGGGGCCGAGCACGCGCGCGATGGAGCGAACGGACTTCATGGCGTTCGTCGTGGCGATGGCCACGTCGAAATCCATCCAGCCGTCGGTGATTTTCTTCATCAAATCTTCGAGGCCCGCATAGTCCGCGCCGGCGGCGGTTGCCTCGGCGGGGTTTTCCGTGAAGCACAGTACGCGCACCTTGCGACCGGAACCGTTGGGCAGCGCCACCGTGCCTCGTACCGTCTGGTCGCTCTGCTTCGGGTCAATTTCGAGGCGGGCCTGGAGTTCGACGGTTTCGTCAAACTTGGCGGCGGGGAGGCGGGACAGCATGCCGATTGCCTCCGACAAGCCCAGGGGCTTGGCGAGGTCGCCGGCTTCGTTCGCCTTTTTAAAACGTTTGGTGATTTTGACCATGAATGGATTCTCCGGAAAATTACTCTTCAACAATGATGCCCATGGAACGGGCGGTGCCGGCGATCATGCGCGCGGCAGCTTCAAGATTGGCCGAATTCAAGTCCTTGGCCTTAAGCTGGGCGATTTCGAGCACCTGCTTCTTCGTGACCTTGCCGACCTTTTCGCGGTTGGGCGTCTTGGACCCCGAAGCGACGTTCGCAGCCTTCTTCAGCAGAATGCTCGCGGGTGGGGACTTGAGTATGAAGGTGAAAGACTTGTCCTGATAGACGGAAATGACGACGGGCAGGATCATCCCGGCCTGATCCTTGGTCCGGGCGTTGAATTCCTTGCAGAAGCCCATGATATTGACGCCCTGCGCGCCGAGGGCCGGCCCCACGGGCGGCGCAGGATTGGCGGCGCCGGCCGGCAATTGCAGGCGGATGATTCCGGTGATTTTCTTGGCCATGGAAAAGGGTGTTTAGAGAATGAAAAAAGTTTAGCTCTGCTCGGTTTTCTCGACCTGCCAGTATTCCAATTCGACCGGCGTGAAGCGTCCAAAAATAGATACGGAAACCTTGAGTTTGCCGCGCGCCGGGTCCACTTCGTCAATGCTCCCGGTGAGGTTGTGAAACGGCCCGTCGGTGATTTTGACTTCCTGGCCCACCGTGTATTCGATCTTCGGCTTTTCCTTGCCCTGGGCTTCCGCCACTTGGGCAATGATGCGGTCAATCTCGTCCTGTTTGAGGGCGATGGGCCGCTCGTCACCGATGAAGTTGATGATGCCCTGCACCCCGCGCACAAAATACCACGGCCGCTGGAGGATTTTGTTGTCCGCGTCATACAGGCGCATCTTGATGAAGACGTATCCCGGATAAAATTTGCGGTTCTTCGTGCTCTTGCGGCCGTTCTTGATTTCCGTGACCAGTTCCGAAGGCACGAGCACTTCGAGGACGTAGTCGCCCATTTCCTCGACCTGAATGAACTTGTCGAGGTACTGCTTCACCTTGCCCTCCATGTTGGAGAAGGTCTGCAGCGCATACCAGCGCGGCTCGGTGAGAGTCGTCGTGGGTGCAGAAGTGGTGGTGGATTCGGCCATGGGAGGTGGGCGGATGGTTTATTTGCCGGAGGCCAGATGGGAGAAGAACGTCATCAGCTCAAAAAAGCTGAAGTCGGCCACGCTAATCAGCGTGCCGAGAATGATGACGGTCAGAATTACCAAGGTGGTGGAGTCCCGCAGCTCCAGCCAGTCTGGCCAACTCGCTTTGCGCAGCTCTTCAATCGTTTCGCTCCAAAAAAGGGCGACCCGACGGAAGGGATTGCGTTGCGGCGCGGTGGTAATCGTGGCCATGGGAGGAAGGGTGGTTGAACCAGTATGGCGTTGGATTTTTGCGGGGACGACAGAGGCGGCCCAAAAGGCCTGGTAAATGGCAGGGGCGGGGGGACTTGAACCCACAACCAACGGTTTTGGAGACCGCTA
>CAZCMU010000208.1:0-5305 GCA_964499725.1 uncultured Opitutales bacterium | reverse complement strand
CGAGGCCGAAAAGCTGACCAAGGTCGGCCAGGTCGTGGATTACATCAAGGCCAAGGCCGGCGCCAAATAGGCACCGGCGGCCCCCGTCGCGGGCCGTTTTCTTTGGCCAGTTTGTTGCATGGATAACCCGTTTCCATTTCCCAGGGTGGTTGTGACGGGCCTCGGCTCGGTTACTGCCCTTGGACACACCGTGGCGGATTTTTGGGCGGCCTTGCTCGCGGGCCGCAGCGGGATTGACCGCATCACCCGCTTTGACATTACGGACTACCCGTGCAAGGTCGGCGCGGAAGTGCGCGACTGGGACGCCGCGAAATTCTGGGATCCCAAGGAAGTCCGCCGCAATGACCGCTACACCAACTTCGCGGTGGTTGCGGCGTTGCAAGCCATGGCGGATGCGGGTTTGGCCAAAGGCGCGTATGACTCCGACCGCATCGGCGTCATCATCGGCTCGGGCATCGGCGGGCTGGAGACCATTGGCAAACAGTCCAAGGCGCTGTTCGACGGCGGGCCGCGCAAGGTGTCGCCATTCATGATTCCGTCGCTCATTTCGAACATGGCGGCGGGCGTGGTGGCGATTGCCACGCAGGCGAAGGGGCCGAACTTTGGCGTGGTGTCCGCGTGTTCGACGGGGACGCACGCGCTGGGCATGGCGCTGTGGCACTTGCGCAATGGCGCGGCGGACATGATGCTGGCCGGTGGCAGCGAGGCGGCGATCACGAATCTGGGCTTTGGCGGGTTTTGCGCGATGCGCGCGATGAGCACGAATTTCAACGACCAGCCCACGCGGGCCAGCCGCCCGTTTGACAAGGCGCGCGACGGTTTCGTGATGGGCGAGGGCGCGGGCGTACTGGTGCTCGAAACGCTCGAACACGCGCAAAAACGCGGGGCGCGGATTTATTGCGAACTCGTCGGCTACGCCGCCACGTGCGACGCGCACCACATCACCAGCCCCGACCCGCAGGGCGCGGGTTTGGCCAA
Organism: uncultured Opitutales bacterium; assembly: GCA_964499725.1. GTDB lineage: Bacteria > Verrucomicrobiota > Verrucomicrobiia > Opitutales > JABDGR01 > JABDGR01. Next base: position 4,327 of record CAZCMU010000208.1, on the reverse strand, counting down.
GGCCTTGCGCATTGCGCTCAAGGACGCCCGCCTGGAGCCGCGTGACGTGGACTACATTAATGCCCACGGCACCTCGACGGAATACAACGACAAGTTCGAGACCATGGCGGTGAAGACGGTCTTTGGCGAACAGGCGTACAAGACGCCGATGAGTTCAACGAAGTCCATGACCGGGCATCTGCTTGGCGCGGCGGGCGGGATTGAGGCCATTATTTGCGTGAAGGCCATCGAGAGCGGGGAGATTCCGCCGACCATCAATTTGGAAAACCAGGATTTTCCCGACTGCGACTTGGACTATGTGCCGAACGTGAAGCGCACGCACAAGACCCGGGTGGCGCTGAGCAGCAACTTGGGCTTCGGCGGACATAATGCGGTGGTGGTGTTTAGGGCGGTGTGAGGTTTATTTCGAGACGCCAGTGGCAGCAGGGCAGGCCTCTGGTCCTTGGGCAAGACGCCGGAATACTTCAGCAAATTTAGGGAGGATTTCATCAAGCGCCGCAGCGACTTCTTCATTGGTGACAAAACGAATGCCCGAGGGATTAGCCGCAATTTCACACGGAGTTTCACCATTTCGCCGGGAGCTATCTGCTGGCTTTGCTTTATGACGAGGCTTCCTGGCTTTAGTCTTTTTCATAAAGGACAAATAAATACTTTTGAATCTAATAGTCAAACCATGGCAGGCAGAACTGCAGACCGAGTTATCCTTGCAGATTTATAAGCCTTTGGAGTGCGGCATCGTGCCGCTGCACTCCAAAATACGCAATGCTCCGACCGGAATCGTCAGGCTACTTTACAGATGTTCCGCTGGCCGTTCCCGGCGCGGCCGTGGGCGGCGGGATGGTCGCGGGGGTTTTGGCGGTGTACCAGGAGAATACGTAGTAGGTCGTCGGCACATCGGCCACGTTAAGGGTACCGTGCAATTCGTTGGAGTTATAAAAAATAATCGAGCCCGGTGTGGCGAGGTACTTAACCCCCTTGATGGTCACCAGCAGCTTGCCTTCTTTGACGATGAGCATCTCCTCGTTGCCATGGGTATGAGGCGGGTGCGCGGAATCGCCGGGGTTGATGGTGGTGATATGGCTCTCGAAGGTATTGAGCGTCACGCTGGGACCATTGAACACATCGCGGCGCGAACCGGAGGCGGTCTTGGTCACCGGCAGCTGGTCGGTGTCAATGACGATGGAGGTGACTTTTTCGCCGGCCTTGAACGGTGTGACGCGGGAGGGCGTGATGTTGGACAAATCAGGAGGAGCAATTGCGGCCGGAATGGCCGCGGGTGTCGCGGATTGCGCGGAAACGGTGTACGCGAGGATCGCGCACGAGCAGGCCAGGCAAAGCAGGGAAGGCAGGGAGGGAGTCTTCATGGGAGGTTAGTTGGTGGAGGATTGAAATTCGTAGGTGCCGGAGCCGAGTTGGTAAACCATGCGGCCAGGTTCGGTACGGAGGAGCTTCACGCCCGAGCTGGCAGTGGTTGGCTGCCCGCCTTCGGTGACTTTGTCGGGCGAAATCGCGGGGACAAACACCGTGGCGGTGCTGTTGGGCGGGACGGTGACGTGCCAGTGGAAAGTCGTGCCGTCTTTATGCCATTCGCTTTCGATGCGTCCATAAGGTGATTGGTGTGAGGCCTTGATCGAGGTCAAGTCGCCAACGGGCACGGGCTTCATTAAAATATTTTTAAAGCCCGGTTGCGCGGGGTCGGAGCGGATGCCCGCGAGGTCTTGGTAAAGCCAGACCACCAAGTCGCCGACGAGCATGACGTGGTTGCCCGAGTTCATTTGCACATCCGCGGTGTCGCCGTTCCAGAGTTCCCAAATCGTCGTCGCGCCGTGGTCCATCATGTAACCCCAGCTCGGGAAATCACGATTGGTCGCCATCGTATAGGCCAGGTCAATCCGACCGTGGTCGGTCAGCGTGCGGTTCAGCCACTGTGCGCCCACCAAGCCCGTGCCGATGTGGTTGTGGTAAGTGTTGGTGATGCTATTGACGAGGCTGGCCACAACGCGCGGTTGCTCGTCAGTGGGCGTCATCCCGAAGGCCAATGGCAGTACGCTGGAGGTTTGGGTGCCGTTGTCGTATTGGCCGGTGGATGCATTAAAGAGTTTCTGATTCAGGCCGGATTTCATTTTAGCCGCCAGCGCGTCGAATTTCTGCACGTCGGCGGGATGATGGGCGATGGCCGCGTATTTGCTCATCAGGCCGAGGTCGTAATAAAAATACGTCGTGCCGAGGAGCGGTCCGGCGGTGAGGCGCGCGGGGTCGGTGCTGTGGATGATTTTGGGATTCTCCGGGGGCATGCACCAGTCGCCGTATTTGTCCTTGGGCATGAGGTCGTCGGCGATGAAGGTGCTCATGTGGTCAATCCACTTCACCATCGCCGGATATTGGCGCGCGATGGTTGCTTCGTCGCCATATTGCTCGCGCAAGCTGTCGGGAATGATGAGCAGCGCGCTGGGCCAGGTCACGTCGTCGTTGTAAACCATCCAGAAATGCGGCGCGACGGCGGGGACACTGCCGTTGTCCATCTGGGCGTCCACGATGTCCTGGACCCATTTTTTATAGAGCAGGTGGTTGTCGAAGATGAACATTTCGCCGAGGGATTCCTCCGCGCGGTCGCCGAGCCAGCCCTGGCGCTCGTCGCGCTGCGGGCAGTCGGTCGGCATGCTGCGGTAGTTGCCGCGCACGCCCCAGACGACGCTCTGGTAAATTTTATTCAGCAGGGGATTGGAACTTTCGAAACTGCCGTTGCTTGCCAGGTCATCATTCACGACGTGGCCCTCGATGGCGTCGAGTCCGGGTTTACCGGGAAAGCCCGTGACCTCGACGTAGCGGAAGCCGTGGTAAGTGAAGCGCGGCTCCCACACTTCCGGGCCGCCGCCCTTCAAGGTGTAATGGTCGGTGACTTTCGCGGTGCGCAGATTCTCGACGCTGAGGGTGCCGTCGTCATGCAGGCGTTCAGCATAGCGCATGGCCACCGTCGTGCCCGCCGGGCCGGTGACGGACAATTGGCACCAGCCGACCATGTTTTGGCCGAGGTCGTAAATAAACACGCCGGGCGAAACTTCCTTTACCGCGATTGGCTTGATGAAACCCGTGACGCGAATGGGCTCGATATTTTGCGCGCACAACTCGCCGCCAGGGGCGCTGGCCGGGCTGGCCGCAGACCACTTCGAATCATCGAAACCCGGCATGGCCCAGCCGGCCATTTCCCGGCGCGCGTCGTAGTCTTCGCCATCGTACTCGTTGTTCGCGCGGATGGGACCCTGGTCGGTGAATTTCCACGATTCGTCACTGACGACTTCAGCGGTTGTGCCGTCGGCATACTCGAGGTGCAGTCGCAGAATGAGCTTCGGCCAGCCGTAATTGGTGCCGACATGCGTCGCCCCCACGCCATTGCCGCCCACCGCGCGGGGAGAGGTGAAACGTCCATTACCGAGCAGCGCGCCGAGGGCGTTGGCGCCGGTTTTGAGCAGCGGCGTGATGTCATAGGTGACATAGTAAATTCGTTTGGCATAATCGCTGAGCGCGGGCGAGAGGACGGCGTTGCCGACCTTCGATCCATTGACGTATAATTCCGAAGAGCCGAGGCCGGAGAATGACACCACGGCGCGGCGCAAAGGTTTGTCCGCCGTGAATTCCTTGCGCAGCCAGCGCGCGGGTGAAGGCAGGTTGGCGGTGGGCGCAGGGTCGTCCCGGCCAATCCATTGTGCATGCCAGTCGCCGGGCGCAAGCAGGCCCATCGTCCAGTGCGCGGGTTCACTCCATGCAGAAGGTTTTTGATCCTGGTCCCAGACGCGTACTTTCCAGTAGGCGTTGGCCAGCGTGGCCAGTGGCTTTCCCGCATAGGCGATATCAAGCGATTGGTCGGAGTTAACCCGACCGCTGTCCCACACGTCGCCTTGGTCTTGGGCGAGGGCGGCAGTCGTCGAGGCCACGAGGATTTGGTAGGCGGTTTGTTTGATGCCGCGGGCGGTGGGTTGGTCGCTGTCGAGCACCCAGCTTAGTGCCGGGGCGGGCGAATCCAGGCCCAGCGGGTCGGTTAGGCCATTGCAGCGCAGGGAGCCGGGGGTGACCGCCGCGCGAATTTGACTAAGCGCAGTGAATGCAAAAACCAGGACAGGGAAGAAGGAACGAATTTTCATGGTCCAAGGGGTGGGGGCCATTAACTAAGAGGGGTGAAGGATGAGTTAACGGTTCCGGCCGTGGGTGGCAAGCTTCGGTGGCCCTCGTTATTCACCGTTGAGCCTGTACTGCGGTTGTGCTTAAACCTTGGGTTCCCCCCAACCCCCCGGCCGCCCTGTCCCCGGGTGTGCGGGGGTCCCCCCCCCCC
>CAZCMU010000207.1:0-5305 GCA_964499725.1 uncultured Opitutales bacterium | reverse complement strand
GCGGCAGCGTCTCCGCCGCGATTCGCTCAATGGCAGCCTGGGCCTGCCCGGTGCTGTAGCCGGGGGAGGGCGCGCCATTGATATCCGCAGTCGGAAAGCCGTTGTAGCGCATGGCCCGGTCGGGGCCGTGGCCCTGGGTTATATTCAGCAGCGAAGAAAGCGGCACCATGGCGCCCTTGTTATTGCGCGCCTTCAGCAAGCCGATGTCTTCCGCATGCGCGCGGAAAGGCGCATCAGCCTGCACAAGCACCTGATAGGTGCGGCCAAATTTGTTGAAGTCATTCACGTAGAGTGAACCAAGATAGATTTGCAGGGTGTCAAACACTTCGGGAATCGAGACGCCCAACTGCTGGGCTCGCGTCCGGTCCACATCCACGCTCAATTGCGGCACGTTAATCTCAAAGCCGGAAAACATTCCCGCCAGTTCCGGTGCTTGGCGGGCTTTGGCCAGGAAGACGTTGACCGCGTCATTCAGCGCGTCGGTGCCCAGCGCGCCGCGATCCTGCAATTGCAGTTTGAATCCGCCGATGGTGCCCAGCCCCTGCACGGGAGGAGGCGGGAAGACGGCGATGTAAGCCCCTTGAATCGCCGCATATTTTTGATTGAGCTGCTGGGCGATGGCAAACCCGCTTTGATCCGCCCGCCGGCGCTGGTCAAACGGCTTCAGCGTGACAAAGACAATTCCGGCGCTCGGGCTGTTGGTGAACCCATTGATGGACAATCCGGGAAAGGCCACCGCTGACTCCACATTGGGATTTTCCCGCGCGATTTTGCTCATCTGGCGGATGATGTCTTCCGTCCGGTCCAGGGTGGAGGCCTGCGGAAGTTGGGCAAAGCTGACGAGGTACTGCTTGTCCTGCCCGGGCACAAAGCCCGCCGGAACAATGTGAAAGAGGTACATCGCGGTGCCGATGAGCAGCGCATACATCGCCAGCATGGCCGCTTTATGCCGCAGTGTCGCCTTGACCCCCGTGCCGTAGGACTCGGAGCCGCGGTGAAACACGCGGTTAAACGGGACAAAGAACCAGCCAAACAGGAAGTCAATCAACTGCTGAAAGCCGTCTTTTTTCGCGCCATGTTTCTTGAGCAGCAAGGCGGCCAGCGCGGGGGAAAGCGTCAGCGAATTGAAGGCGGATATGATGGTGGAGATCGCAATGGTTAGCGCAAATTGCTTGAAGAATTGGCCCGTCAGCCCGCTCACGAAGGCCAGCGGCACAAAGACCGCCGCCAGGGTCAGCGCGATGGCGATGATGGGTTCCGAAACCTCGCTCATCGCCGTATAGCTCGCCTCTTTGGGCGACAAGCCGCGCTCCAGATTGCGTTCCACATTTTCCACCACCACGATGGCGTCATCCACCACGATGCCGATGGCCAGCACGAGACCAAACAAGCTCAGCGCATTGATGGAAAACCCCAGGAGCAGCATCATGCCAAAAGTGCCGATGACTGAAACCGGCACTGCGAGCAGCGGAATCAGCGATGCCCGCCAGGTTTGCAGAAAGACGATGACGACAATTACGACGAGCAGAATGGCGATGAGCAGCGTTTCCACCACTGCGTGAATCGAAGCCCGCACGAATTGCGTCGGGTCATAGACAATTTGGTAGGTCACGCCCTCGGGCATGTCTTTGGCCAGCTCGGCCATGGTCGCGCGCACGTCGTCCGAAATCTGCAGGGCATTCGAGCCCGGCGCTTGGAAAATGGGAATGGCCACGGCCGCTTTGTTATCCAGGAGTGAGCGCAAGGCATACTCGCTCGCGCCCAGTTCAATCCGGGCCACGTCCTTGAGCCGCGTGACGGCGCCGTCCGCCGCTGTCCGGATGACGATGTCGCCAAACTCCGCTTCCGAAACCAGCCGCCCTTGCGCGTGGACGGAAATTTGGTAGTCCACGCCCTGGTCCGACGGCGGACCGCCGATGACGCCGGCCGCCACATCCACATTTTGCTCCCGGATGGAGTTGACCACATCGCTCGCGGCCAGTCCGCGTTCCGCCATTTTGCGCGGATCAAGCCAGATGCGCATGGAATAATCGCCCGCGCCAAACAGGCCGACGTCGCCCACCCCCGGCAGTCGCGCCAGCCGATCCTTGACGTTCAGGATGGCGTAGTTGCGCAGATAGGTCATGTCGTACCGGTTGTTGGGGGAGAGCAGGTGGACGACCATCGTCAGGTCGGGCGAACTCTTCACCGTGGTCACACCTAATTGTTGGACTTCTTGCGGCAGGCGGGGCAGCGCCTGGTTGACCCGGTTCTGCACCAATTGCTGGGCGAGGTCTGGCGACGTTCCCAGCTTGAACGTAATGGTCAGCGTCATCAGGCCGTCCGACGTTGCCTGCGACGACATGTACAGCATGCCTTCGACACCGTTGATTTGCTCTTCAATCGGGGCCGCGACTGTTTCCGCAATCGTCTCCGGGTTGGCGCCGGGAAATTGGGCTTTCACTACGACGGAAGGGGGCACGACTTCCGGATATTCGGAAATAGGCAGGTTTTGCATGGCAATCAAACCGCCAATCAAAATGATGGACGACAAGACGCCGGCAAAAATGGGCCGATCAATAAAGAATTTGGAAATATTCATGGGAGCTGCGGGCAAGGTTGCAAACCAGGGAATTACATTTTTGCCATGGTGCGTTGATTGCCGTCCATCGCGACCGCCACGGGCGCCACAATATCGTCGGGCCGCACATGTTGCAGGCCATTGACCACAATGTGCTCGCCCGGCTGCAGGCCCGAACGGATGACGCGCAGCCCGTTGACGATGGGGCCGAGCTTCACCTCGCGGTAGGCAACCTTGTTGGCGCCATCAACCACCAGCACATATTTTTTGTCCTGATCGGTGCCAATGGCGCGGTCGTCAATGAGTATGGTCTTGGCGGCGGCCGAGCCGCCGGTGCGCACCCGGGCAAACATGCCGGGCGTCAGTTCGCCGCTGGCGTTGTCCGCCACGGCGCGGACCCGGATGGTTCCGGAGGTTGTGTCGAGGTGGTTGTCAATGGACTTCAGGTGCGCCGCGCGCGGATAACCCTCCTCGTTGGCCAGCCCAATGGACACCGGAATGTGCTCGATGCCGGTATTGCCGGAGGCGCCGTTGGCCGCGTAGCGGAGAAAAGTTTGTTCATCAATGTCGAATTCGACATACACGGGCGACACGGAGACGACCGTCGTCAATACGGGTGCCGACGCCCCCGCGCCCACGAGGTTGCCGACCGTGATTTCGGCTCGCGAAACCCGTCCTGTGACGGGCGCGGTGATTTCGCAGTAGCCCAGGTTAAGTTCGGACGTTTGCACCGCAGCATCCGCTGCCTTCAGGTTCGCTGTTGCCTCCAGCAAATTGGCGTTGCTTTGATCGAGTTCGCTTTGCGCGATGGAGTGATTTTCAATCAAGCGGCGATTTCGGTCCGAGTCGGTTTGGGCCAGGGCCAGTTGCGCCTGGGCGGCCGCCTGCATGGCTTGCGCCCGCGCTAATTCAGCCTGGAAGGGCAGTGGGTCAATGGTGAAGAGCGGATCACCTTGCTTGACCAATTGGCCTTCGTCGAAATGCACCGCCACAATCATGCCCGATACGCGTGGACGGACTTCCACCCGGTCCACGGCCTGTACCCGGCCGGAAAATTCATCCCATTCGGTGACCGATACTTCCTGCACCGTGGCCACGGACACCGGCACCGGGGCGGACGCCATGGATGGTGGCGAAGAGGACGCGTGGCTCTTTCGCACGAAGAAAACGGCGGCGCCAATGATAATCAGGCCGAAAACGATAGCGATTCCCTTGCGGGAGAAGATAAGCTGGGTGGTTTGCATGATGCGTGGTGTTTAAGATTGGGAAGTCGTTGGTTGGTTTTCCAAAAAACAGGGATTAATTTGTTTTTGCGGAATAAAATTGTTGGATGGGTGAATCCTGCCAGCCCCCGCCCAGGGCCTTCACGAGCAGCACGCTGGTGACATAACGCTGCCCCAGGGTTTGGACGGCATCACGCTGGTTTTGCAGGAGGGTCCGCTGCACATCCACCACGTCGAGGAAGCTGATCGAGCCTTCCTTATACCGGGAATTGGCGATGGCATACGCGCGTTGTGCGGAAGCGACCGCCCGTTCCTGGGCCGCCGCTTGCTGGGACAACCGGCTTAAGCCGCTCAGGCTGTCTTCCACTTCTTGAAACGCGACCAGGACATGCTGGCGATATTGGGCCACCGTTTCGAGGTACGCGGCTTCGGCCCGGTTGTAGTTGGCGGTATTTCGGCCACCTTCAAATATCGGCAGCGAAATGCTCGGCCCGACCGCCCACAGCTTGCTGGGCCAGTCGAACAGCGTGCCAAAATTCGCGCTTTCAAAGCCAGCTGCACCAGTCAATTTGACCACTGGAAAAAAAGCGGCTTTGGCCACGCCGATGCGGGCATTCGCGGCTGCCATCGCACGTTCCGCCTCCGCCACATCGGGGCGGCGCTCCAACAGGCTCGCCGGCGTGCCCACGGGGATTTCGGGCGGCAATCCCGTCAGGGTGGCGGACGCCAGTTGGAAGGTTCCTGGCGGCTTGCCCACAAGTACCGCAAGAGCATGTTCAAAGGTTTCCCGCTGTCTTTGCACACCGGCCAAATCCGCCTGGGTGGTGGCCAGCGCATTTTCCGCCTGGGCCACTTCCAAGTCGCTGCTCGCCCCGCCTGAGAAACGATCCTGGATCAATTGCAGACTCTGCTGGCGTAAATCAACCGTGCTTTGCAGCACCGCAAGTTCCGCGTCCACCGCCCGGAGGGCAAAATAAGTTTGGGCAACCTCGGCATGGAGCGTCAAACGAATCGTCTCAAAATCGGCCACACTCACCTGAAAATCCGCCGTGGCCGCTTCGCTGGCGCGCCGAACGCGGCCCCAAATATCCACTTCGTAGCTGAGGTCCAGCGGTACGACAATATCGCTAGCCGAATAAGACTGAATGGGCGATGGCGGAGGCAACGGCCGGTTGGCCGAATCCCGAAACACCGAGCCGGTAGGGTCCAGCGACAGTGCCGGGAAAAATTCTGCTTTGGCCGCCCGGGTCAGTGCGCGCACCTGGTCCATCCGCGCCATCGCCGCCTGCAAGTCCTGATTATTGGCGGAAGCCAGCGTCTCCAGGTCGTTGAGCTGGGAATCGCCATACATTTCCCACCATTGCCCTTTGGCCAGGTTATCCTGCGGACTGGCTTCTTTCCACGTAATGCCGTCGCCGGTAAAATTCGCCGGGGCATCAACTTCAGCCCGCTGATAATTCGGGCCAACCGCGCAACCGTTGAACAACGCCAGCACAACGAACCCGATAAAATGGGGAAAATG
>CAZCMU010000206.1:0-5396 GCA_964499725.1 uncultured Opitutales bacterium | reverse complement strand
CAAACAGGGTGGCGGTGCTGGAAAGGACAATTCCGCGCACGTACACCCCGGATTTCAGGTTCAGTTTGGTATCAGTAGCCATGGTAATAGTTCAGTAGTTTGGTTGATTTTGATGAGCCCGAGGCCAAGGTAACGATTTGCCTCAGCCACGGAGTGGACTAACTCGTCAAAAAGTTGTTGGAAGGGCTGGCGGAGCAGGACGGCCCGGTAACGGCCGTTTTGATTGAACAAGGCCATTCGCGCCCAGCGGTACAGCCGCTCGCCAATCGTGTAGGAAGCGCGGGTGCGCTTGAGTTTGAGGGCGGCCTTGGCTTTCGGCTTCTCAGGCCCATCGGCGGCCTTCAGAAAGCCGTGGGAAGCCTGGAAAATGCGAATCCGACAACGAGTCAGCACCCAGGTGGGATAACCGACGCCTTTGGTGGCGTACTTGAGCAGTCCGGCAACTGCCGGACCCCCAAAAGCAGCTTCTTATCAGTTCAGACTTTGGCAGCCAATTGACGGCGGGGACGCGCCGCGCTGATCAAGCTGCGCAAGGAGCGATTAACGGACTTGGCGGTGGGAAAGGCTTTGGCCACGTCGGGCTCCAAGAGAACCACGTTGACGCTCTCAGCATAGCGAAGTGAATATTTGCCCCGTACACCTGCGGAGAAGTCATACTCGGCCGACGATCCTGCCTGAGAAATTTTATGGAGCGGCTTTTTCATACTGGAGGCGTTCTTTGCGGCCCGCCTGGCGGGCACTGATTAGACGGATATTATGGCTGCGGTCGGTATGCACGGCAACCAGCTTTAGGAACCCGTGTCGAGTTCCGGCCATTCGGCAATTTTGCGGTGGAGGGTGCGGCGGGAAATGCCCATGAGTTCGGCGGCCTTGGTGCGGTTGCCGCGGGCCTCGACGAGCGCCGAGCGCAGGAGGCGTTTTTCGTTTTCTTCTTTCGAAAGAGTGTTGCGCGCAGGCGCAGCGGGGGCGGTGCCAGTATTATTCGTGTTATGGCCAACCAGCGGGGCGGCGGCGCCGGTGAATTTCGGGTCGAGGTCGTATTCGGAAATTTCCCCGCCGCGGCGCATGACGACGGCGTTTTCGCAAAAATTGCGCAGCTCGCGCACGTTGCCCGGCCAACTGTAGCGTTGCAGGGCGGTGAGCGCGCCCGGGGTCAGCTTCGGCGGCGGCGTGGCGTTGTTTTCTTTGGCAAACTGGCGCAGGTAGTGGTCGAGGAGCAGGGGGATGTCTTCGGCGCGCTCGCGCAAGGCCGGCAGGCGGATGGGCACGACATGGAGCCGGTAAAACAAATCTTCGCGGAACGCGCCTTTGGCGACGAGTTCGGATAAATCGCGATGGGTGGCGCAGACCATCCGGACATCCACCTGGATGGGCTTGTTGCTGCCAAGGCGCTCGAAGCTGCGGGTTTCGAGAAAACGCAGCAGCTTGACCTGGGTGGAAATGTCGAGTTCACCCATTTCGTCGAGGAAGAGGGTCCCGCCATCGGCGGCCTCGAAGCGGCCAATGCGGCGTTCGGAGGCGCCGGTGAATGCGCCTTTTTCGTGGCCGAACAATTCACTTTCGAGCAGGCTGGCGGGCAGGGCGGCACAATGCACGGGGATGAACGGGCCGCGGGAGCGCGGGCTGTTTTGATGGATCATCTGCGCGAGCAATTCCTTGCCGGTGCCCGTTTCGCCCACGAGCAGCACGGTCGCGCGCGTGGCGGCGACTTGTTTGACTTGGTCGAGGACAGCCTGGAGCGCCCGCGAATTGCCGATGATGGACTGGAAGCCGTAGTGCTTGTCCAGCCGGTCGTGCAGGGTGGTGTTTTCCTTGGCGAGCTGGCGGGTCTCCAAGGCGCGGTGAATGAGGATTTCCAGCTTTTCGAGGCTGACGGGCTTCGTCAGAAAATCATACGCGCCGCGCTTCATGGCTTCGACGGCGGTTTCCACGTTGCCATAGGCGGTCATCATGATGCAGACCGGGCGGTAGGGCATTTGCAGGGCTTTTTCGATGACCTTCAGGCCCGACTTGCCCGCCATGCGCAGGTCCGTCAGGACCACGGCGAATGTCTCGGCTTCCAGCAGCCGAAACGCCTCCTCGGCATCTGCCGCTTGGAAAATTTCAAATTCATTCTCCAGCGCCAGCGCCAAGCCGTCGCGGGTATGCTTTTCGTCGTCAACGATGAGGATGCTGTGGCGCATGGAAACCAGATTTATTTACGCTAATCCGTTGATTTTCAATTATATACAGTGGGACTTTTTGCCCCATGCTCGAATAGGGCGAAAAGTCAATATACTCACATTTTCAAAAAAAGGAAGCCAATTGCGACATTTTTACCCACCATGCTTTGGGCTGCTGGCTTGCGGAAAGACGCGAACACATCCATGTTTATGCAATCATGAAATTACCCCATGCATTTTGCCTGCTCGCATTAGTTGCCGGCGCCCACGCGGCCGATGCGCCGACTCCGGCTGCTCCTCCGACCGTATCGCAAGTGAAACCGATTACGTTATCCAACCCGCGGGGTTTGGCCATGGATAAGGACGGGAACCTGTATGTGGGCGATGTTACGGATGGGGCCGTCTATAAGATAAATCAACAGGGTTGGGGCGTGAAGCTGGGCAATGTGGACATCGCCACACCGACCGGCGTGGCCGTGGACGCGGGCGGGAATGTTTATGTGGCCGACGCAGACAGCAACACCATCCGCAAAATTTCCCCGGATGGCAAGGTGACCACGCTGGCGGGCCAGGATGGCCAGATGGGCACGACCGACGGCCCGGGTGCGACGGCGCGGTTCAATGGCGCGACGAGTTTGGCCGTGGACGCCAAAGGCAATCTTATCGTAGCCGACACCCACAACAATTTAGTGCGCAAAATTTCGCCCGACGGCGTGGTGGACACGTTGGCGGGCAAGCCCGGCACGGATGAGGCGAAATCAGTGGATGGCAAGGGCGCGGTGGTGCGCTTTGGTTCGCCGCGCGGCGTCGCGATTGACGGCGCGGGCGTCATTTATATCGCCGATGAGATGTTTGGCACCGTGCGCAAAATCATGCCCGATGGCACGACCACGACTTTGGCGGGCAAGGCAACTACCACCGGGGCGTCGAGCAAGGACGGCGTCGGCGCCCAAGCCATTATTGCGACGCCGCGCGGCATTGCCGTGGACGGCAAGGGCAACGTCTATGTGGCGGACACCGACAGTTCCGCCATTCGCAAAATTTCGCCCGACGGCACGGTGACCACCTTCGCTGGAAAAATTGGCGAAATCGGAACGAATGATGGCAAAGGCGCCGCCGCTCGCTTCAGCGGGCCGCGTGGGTTGGCCGTGGACCAGGACGGCAATGTGTTCGTCGCGGACTCGGACAATGGAGTCATCCGCAAGATAACCCCGGATGGCGTCGTGACGACCATCGGCAGCGCGCCGGGCAGCACCGCTAAGCCATAACAAGCGCCGGCGCTGCGCCGAGGGAGCGCGGGCTGGCGGCGAGCGGCTCGGGCGGTTCAATCGTGAGCACCAGCGCGCCGGCATCGGGATTTTTCCACAGTTTCCACTGATCGGCGAGGGCCCGCAGCCACAGGCGCGGTTTGTCGGCAAACAGTTTGTGGGCGAGGGTGAATTCTTTCTCGCGCAGTTCTTTCAAGCGGCGGCGCAGGCGCTTGCGCACGGGACGGAAGTTGGCGAGGCCGGCATAGTGCTTTTCGCGTTCGCGCACATGCTCGGCAAAGACAATCAGGTCGTGGTCTTCACCCAGCAGGGAGCCGAGGCGGCGGACGGCTTTGCGCATCCGGTGAACTTCCTTGTTGTCCAGGTTCTCAAAAATTTCCAGTTGGTAGCCGAGGTCTTTCACGCATTTGCGCCAGTCGTGAAAACAGTCGCCCAGGTGGCCGGCGCCGCGATCCGCACAGCGCTGGTAATCTTTGCGGGCGCGGCGGTAGGAATGTTCCAAGCCGGGGGCGAGCGCCATCCAACCACGGGCGGAGATGGGCAGTTGGCGGAATTCATCCGCGATGTGGCGGAGAGTGCGGGCACATTCCTTCAGTGCGGTGTCGAGGTCCTGTTTGCTTTTGATTTGGGCGCGTTTGACGCCGAGCAGGCGGGAGGCGTCGCGCAGGTGGCGCGGGGCCGCGCCCTCGAACACTTGTTGAAAAGTTTCGCCGGCCACGAACGCATCGCGGAAGCCGGAGAGCGCGCGCCCGGCGTCGCGCAAGCGGAGGTTTTCGCGCGTCACGGCCTCGACATCGGTGACGGGCTTGAGCAAGCGCAGGAGGGCCCGCAGGCGTTTGCATTGCACGCGCACAAAGTGGATGTCCTCAGTATGGTCGGTTTTCTTGGAATGTTCGATGCGGTGCAGGGCCGCGGTAGCCTGCCGCCGGCCGATGCGGATCAAGCCGTTGCGCACGCTTTCGCGCCGGCGAAGGGCGTCGAGCGATTCGGTGCCCGCCTTGGCGGCGGGCGGGCGCTTTAGATTTGGAGCCGTCATGTACACCGGGAAGGGAATGGGCGGGGGGATAAGTAATGATTTGGGCCCACCCGTCGGCAAGTGAAATTGACCCAAACGAAACAAATGTAACATTCGTCACAATCAAACCCCGGGTTTTAAACAGGATTCCTCTCCCGGGGCGTCTGTAATACAAGGAACTCATGCCGGTTGACCTCGCCCGCCTCTACGACGACCACGCCGCGGCGTTGTTTGGGTATGCCGTCAACCTGACCCGGCGGGAGGCGGACGCCCGCGACGTGTTACAGGAGGTTTTTCGCCGGCTGGCGTCCCGGCCGCAACTTATGGACGGCGTGCGCAGCGAGCGGGCGTTTCTACTGCGTTTGGCCCACAATCAGGCCATAGATTTGATGCGCCGGCGCACCACCCGCGAAAAAACCGGCGAAAGTGCAGCAGGTGAAGGCAGCGAAGGCCACCCCTTTGCCGCGAGTACCCGCGCGGATGAGGAGGGCTTTCGCCGGGCGTTGGCAGCGGCGCTGGCAGAGCTGCCAGCGGAGCAGCGGGCGGTGGCGCACTTAAAGTTGTGGGAGCAACTGACTTTCGAGGAAATCGCGGAATTGCTGGACATTTCCCCCAACACGGCGGCGAGCCGTTATCGGTACGCGATAGACAAATTGCGGGCGCAACTGCGTCCTCTTTACAACGAGATCAAAAGCCCATGGACGACTTCGAGCAATTCCTGACCAACCAGCCCCTGCGCGCGACGCCAACGGAGTGGCGGGGCGAGATCCTGGCGGCGGCGCGGGCGGTGCTGGCCCCATGGTGGCGCACGTGGCTGTGGCCGTCGCCCTATGCTTGGGGCGCGCTGGCGGCGGTATGGGCGGCAATTTTTGTTTTAAATGCCGCCGCCCAACCGGGTCACCGTCTAACTCCCGCCAACGGTCCGACCCCGACGGTGGATGAGATGGTGGC
>CAZCMU010000205.1:0-5421 GCA_964499725.1 uncultured Opitutales bacterium | reverse complement strand
TCGCCGCGCTCGACACCAAGCAGCAGGCCCAGCTCGTCCTCATGCGCATTCGCGAATTGCACGAGACGGATGGCGTGCCCCTGCGCGACATCGCCGTGCTCTACCGCGCGCACTACCAGGCCATGGATTTGCAAATCGAGCTTTCGCGCGCCGGCCTGCCCTTCACCATCACCAGCGGCGTGCGGTTTTTCGAGCAAGCCCACGTGCGCGACCTCGTCGCCCACCTGCGCTTCGCCCACAACCCGCGCGACACCATGGCCTTCATCCGCCTCGCCTCGCTCCTGCCCAGGGTTGGTGCCCGCAAGGCGGATTCCGCGCTCAACGCTGCGCTGGCCGCTGCCCGTGAACATGGGAAGACCCTGATTGGTGCGCTGACTTACGATTCTGTCGCCGCCAAACTCCCCGCCGAAGCCCGGGGCGATTTCAAGGACCTCGCGCTCACCCTGCAAAATCTGGAGGAAGCCCTCGCCCAGTCCGGCGCCGCGCAATTGCATCCCGAAAAACAACTTCCGCCGGATGAAAACAATTCGCAAGTCTCGCTCTTCGACGACGATTTCTCCCAAGTGCCGCCTGCTTCCTCCCCGCTCCCCGCTTCCGGCTCCAAGCTCAATGCCCCTTCGCCCGCGTCGTCCGGCAAGTCTCCCTCATCCCTCATCCCTCATCCTTCATCCTTAACTCCCTCCTCCATCGTCCAACTCGCCATCGAGGGCTGGTATGGCGACTACCTGCGCAACATCCACGACAACTGGCAGTCCCGCCGCGACGACCTCGATAGCATCGTCGGCTTCGCCGCGCGCTTTGAGGACATGAACGAACTCCTCGCCCAGCTCGTCCTCCTCAATTCCGAAACCAGCGACCGCTCCGCCGAGCCTGATGCCGACACCGTCTGGCTCACCACCATCCACCAGGCCAAGGGGCTGGAGTTCCCCGTCGTGTTTCTTATTGGCGCCGCCGACGGCCTGCTGCCCCTCAAACGCGCCATCGAGGAAGGCGACGTCGAGGAAGAACGCCGCCTCTTCTACGTCGCCTCCACCCGCGCCAAGGACGAGCTGATGGTTTTATACCCCCGCATCGTCACCCAAGGCGGCCCGCCCGCCGTCCTCGAACGCAGCCGCTTCCTCAACGAACTCGACCCCGACAGCTACGACCAATTCAAGGCGACGGGGAGGGTGTACTAAATAGATTATTTGGCTTTCTCCCGCCACAATTTCCACACGAGCATAAACGACGGGGTAAAGGCCTTGGGTTCGCGGGCCATCCAGTCATCGAGTTCTGCCGGACTGGCCCAACGGCCTTCGGAGATTTCCCCGGGGTCGGGCGCGGGCGGGGCATCGGTGGTCAGTGTGTAAATCCAAATAAACTCCCAGCCGGTCTCACGGCAGGGGCCATGTTTGACCAAAGGATGAAGGATGAGGGATGAAGGATGAAGTACGGCAGCCGTTGCTTTTGTTTTGAATCCTTTGTCCCTTTGTCCCTTTGTCCCTTTGTCCCTGCGTTCTTCTATCCCTCTGCTCCTTTGCTCCTCTGCTCCTTTGCTCCTAATCCCCACTCCCTCAATCCCCAATTCCTCCACCAGTTCCCTCACCACTGCCTTGTCATAATCCTCGCCGGCGTCCACATGGCCGGAGCACGACGTCGTCCACCGGTTCGGGTAAGTGTCCTTGGTCGCCGAGCGCCGTTGCAAATAAACTTCGCCGCGCGAGTTAAACACCAGCACATGCACGGCGCGGTGCAGCAGCCGCTGGCGGTGGACTTCCGCGCGGGGCTCCTGACGCAGCACCTGGTCGTGCTCGTCCACAACATCAAATAACTCAGCCATGGGGTGGGGTGGCGCGGATAGTGCTTTGTCCTACGCGCGGTGTCGAGCTAGGAACTGCGAAATATAAAATATGCCGCGCCGATGAGGCATATCCCCGCCCAAACGTAGTCGAGCTTGAACGGCTGGTTCATGTAGAACATCGCAAACGGCACGAAGACCGACAGCGTGATGATCTCCTGCAAAATCTTGAGATGCCCGAGCGGGATGCCCGCCGCGTTGCCGATGCGGTTTGCCGGCACCTGGAGTAAATACTCAAACAGCGCGATGCCCCAGCTCGCCAGCGCCGCGATAATCCACGTCTGCCCCTTGAGGTTTTTGAGATGCCCGTACCAGGCAAACGTCATAAAGACATTCGAGCAGATGAGCAGGCCGGTGGTTTGCCAAAAGGAAACAGTGAAGAAGATGTTCATGTCGATAATGGAACAAGAGAAGCGGAGGAATGCAAAGTGGAATATTGCATTGTTTGGGTAGTTTATTAATGATTCAACCAACTTATTGCCCTATGCCACGTTTGAGCCAGCATGTTTGCTTCCATTGCCGAAAGGCTTTTAAAAAACCGCACGATTATCTGCTTCCAAGCAAGTCTGGCAGTCGTCCTGCTCGAAAGACCTATTCTTGCCCGGAATGCTCCGAGGCCATGGTTTACATGGGCTATAAATTCCGAGCACCTAAATTGTCCGATGTCAAAGCTTGGAAAAAGATTGAGGACGCCATTGCTCGCGGCATTGATTTGAAGATCGCGATGAGGAGGATTCCGCGCAATTTGAAGCTAAAACCAAAGCGCAACCATTATTCGACCACGCTAACGAAGTCCTTAGGTCTTTAGGCTGCTCTACTTCTCATCTTCCTCTTTGCCGTTCTTTTCCGCGATGGTCTCGCCCCCGGCGACGTGCACCTTTTCCATGATGGCCTTCTTGACCTCGGCTGCGATTTTCTGATTGTCATCCAGGTATTTCTTCGCCGCTTCGCGGCCCTGGCCGATGAGCTCGCCCTTATAGGCAATCCACGCGCCTTTCTTTTCCAAAATCTTGTGCTCAATGCCCAGGTCGAGCAGCGAGCCCGAGCGCGAGATGCCTTCGTCGAAATTGATGTCGAACTCGCACTCCGTAAACGGCGGGGCGACCTTGTTCTTCACCACCTTCACGCGCGTCCGGTTGCCGGTGACGCGCCCCGTCGGGTCCTTGATTTGCGCCACGCGGCGGATGTCGATGCGGATCGAGGAAAAGAATTTCAGCGCGCGGCCGCCGGGCGTTGTCTCGGGGCTGCCATACATGACGCCGATTTTTTCGCGGATTTGGTTTGTGAAAATGCACACGCACTGGCTCTTGCTGATGCACGCGGTGAGGCGGCGCATGGCCTGGCTCATCATCCGCGCCTGCAGGCCGACGGTCGCGTCGCCCATCTGGCCCTCCAGCTCGACTTTCGACACCAGCGCGGCGACGGAGTCCAGCACGACGACGTCAATGGCGTTCGAGCGGATGAGCGTCTCGACGATATTCAGCGCGTCCTCGCCCGATTCGGGTTGTGAGACCATCAGGTTGGTCAAGTCCACGCCCACCGTCTTGGCGTACTTGGGGTCGAGCGCGTGCTCCACGTCCACGAACACCGCATTTCCGCCCTGGCGTTGCGCTTCGGCGATGACGGACAGGCACAGCGTCGTTTTGCCGGATGATTCCGGCCCAAAAATTTCCACGATGCGCCCGCGCGGCAGGCCGCCCACGCCCAGCGCCAGGTCTATCGCCACCGACCCGGTGGAAATGGACGACACAGTCATTTTAGTCGCGTCGCCCAGGCGCATGATGGTGCCTTCGCCAAACTGTTTATTGATGGCGGAAAGGGCCAGCTCGATGGGCTTGCCGGTCTTGGATACGATGGGTTCAGCGTGGGCGGTTTTAGCCATGGCGGTAATGAGTTTAGGGATGAAAGATTCACCGCAAAGGCGCGAAGGAAGCAAAGGTTTTTTGCGTGCGCTTTTTCTTTGCGGCTTGGCGGTGAAAATAAATGGCCGCCAGGTCTTGGCAAGCCTATAATGCAAATTTGTTCACTATATCGGTTTTGGGCGGGTTTCCCGGTTTTTTGCCCAAATTTAACCTGGGAAAGGTTGCCACCTGGCCCGATTAAAGCTTGGGTAAGGGTATGACCTTGGGAATCTCTGAAATAGACGCAAAAACGTGGGCAAAACAGGCCCGCAAACCCGAACTGGCCGTGGGCGTGCACGAAAGCCCGTGGGGCTGGGTGATGGTGGGCTTCGTGGGCCAGGAGCTGGCCGCGCTCAACCTCGTCGAGCGCGGCAAATCCGTGGCGGTGGCGATGAACCAGTTTGTCGCCGCCTGGCCCGGCGCTCCCGTGCGCTGCGACAAAAAGGGCACCGCCGCCGCCCTCAAGCAGGCCGTGGCCGCCTGGCATGGCCGGGGCAAAAAATTGCAGCTGCTCCTCAAGGGCACAAAATTTCAACGACAGGTCTGGCGCGAACTGTTGAAAATTCCCAGCGGCGCAACCACGACGTATGGCGACATCGCCCGAAAAATGAAAAACTCCGGCGCGGTGCGGGCCGTGGGCCAGGCCGTTGGGGCGAACCCCGTCGGCGTCTTGGTCCCCTGCCACCGGGTGCTCGCGCATGGCGGCAAGCTCGGCGGTTACGCCTGGGGCCCGGCCAAAAAACGCGCCCTCCTCAAGGCCGAAGGCGTGAGTTGCTAGGGGAGTTAGATGCAGTCACCCAGCACAAGGCTTGGTCGTAATCTCGAATTTAATCACCATCACCGCCGCCGGCGTCCCCTTCGCCTCCGGAATCTGCTGAGCTGCTTCCGGAGTCGCTTCCTTCAGCATCGGAATCGGTGGAAGGCTCGGAGGTTTCAGATGCGTTGTTTGAATTTTCAACCTCTGTTTCAGTAATATTTTCTTCTTCTTCCGCAAGGACCTCTTCTTCTGTGGGAGCTTGCCCCCGAGCCCATAGTCCGCCCCGGGGGAGTGTGCTTGAACTTGAATAATTGTTTTGAGCGCTGTTATCGCTTAGGACCCAACTGTAAACCCACCAGTCTCCCTGGTCATCCTTGTAGGTGTACTCGCCGGTGCGTGCTCCCTTGATTGTTTCAGGTTTGAGAAATTCTCCTTTAACCGAAACCTGCCTCAAGGATTTTTTTTCATTGTGAGAGGCGATTGCAAATCCCGCGAAGATTGCGACAATCGCAACACAGATTAGAGAAAGCCTAATAGAACGGTGCCTCTTGCTGGGTAGGTTTCTCATGTTCTTCCTACAGTGGAGTTGAGACCCGCCAGATAATTAACACCCTCTTCTCAAGCCGGCAAACCCGAAAAAGCAATTCCCCGTCAGTGTTTACCTAGACTCTATTTTATCCAGTTTCGTCGCTGTCAAAAGATCCGTCCTGAACTTGTCGGTCGCCTCGAGTTCGGTGAACAACAGGTCGCCCAAGGCCAATCCGGCCTCGGTATCGCTGGCGTAATGAACCCCGGCCACGACCCGGCTATCCGCAATTTGCCGGGCGCGATTGAGCAAAGTGTCGGCTAGGGCGGGAAAGAGAGGCCAACCAAAGGGGTCAGGTTGGGCTTGCCCCGATTATTCGGACAGAGGATTTAGGGTAATG
>CAZCMU010000204.1:0-5442 GCA_964499725.1 uncultured Opitutales bacterium | reverse complement strand
CTTCATCTTCCGCTCGCGCGAGTTCGAGCAGATGGAGATGGAGTACTTCATCCACCCCGGCGCGGACTGGCAGCAGGAGCACCGGGCGTGGATTGACTGGTGCAAGAACTGGCTCGTCTCCATCGGGCTGCCGGCGGCGATGCTGTCTGAATACGACCACCCGAAGGCGAAGCTGGCGTTTTATTCGCGCGGGACGACGGACATCATGTTCCACTACCCGTTCGGCGTGCAGGAGTTGTGGGGCATTGCGGCGCGCGGGGACTATGACTTGCAGCAGCACATCAAACACTCCGGGAAAATGCTGGAATATTTTGACGAGGCGACGAAGACGAAGGTCATCCCGCACGTCATCGAGCCCGCGGTGGGCGTGGACCGCATCTTTTTGGCGGTGCTGTGCAGCGCGTATTACGAGGACGTGGTCGAGGGCGAAAAGCGCACGGTGCTGCGCCTGCACCCGCGGCTGGCACCGATCAAGGCGGGGGTGTTCCCGCTGGTGAAGAACAAGCCGGAGCTACTGGCGCGCGCGGAAGGACTCTACAAGAAACTCAAGCGCCGCTGGAATGTGTTTTGGGATACGGGCGGCGCGATTGGCCGCCGCTACCGGCGCATGGACGAAATCGGCACGCCGTTCTGCATCACCGTGGATTTTGAAACGATTGAGAAGGACGGCACCGTGACCCTCCGCGAACGCGACAGCACGAAGCAGGTGAGGTTGAGCGAGGATGAGCTGGTGGCCCATCTATCGCGGGAAATTGACGGGGTGTAGGTTCCGGCGCCCTTTTAGGGCGCGAGATTTTATTTATCACAACACCCAGGGTAGCTCCGGCTAAAGCCGTTGCAACCCCGGGCTGTATTCCAGCGGCCCTTCAGGCCGCGGAAACATTCATACCGTGAGCAAGTTTTCTTCAATACTTGCTTTAGTTCAGCCTACTTCGCTGCGCTGCTGACCGGCGGAATATTTACAGAATTTGCCGGCAAGACCATGCTGAGGGCCTGATTACGCAAAATCTCATTCACTGCGGTGCTATTGGCCGTTGCGGCCACCGGCGCCAACTGGCCAATCGGTTTGTCGCCGATGGCGATGTCGTCGTAGTAGATGTTGATGTCCTTCGGGATGAGCGTGCCTTGCGCAAAAGTGCGGTAGCCGAGGGCGAATTCAAAAAAACCGCCGATGAGCCCGGTGTCCTTTGCGACGGCAGGATTGGTGATTTTATTGTAGGCGAAAGGAATGTTCACGTCCAACTTGCCGTCCACCCAGATGACAATGCGGTCGGGCTTGTCGTTGACTTCAAATTCGAGGCAGAACCAGCGGCCGATGGGCAGGGTGCCCTGGAAGGCGGGAACTTCGCCGCGGGGCTTATCATCGGTCGGGTCGGTGATTTGCAGCGAGGGTTGGAAATGCCCGGTGTAGCCGCCAATTTCGAGCCAATTGGCCCGCGAGGGGAAGCCCGTGGAGCCGGCGGACATAAAGACGCTGTGGGGGTCGGGCACGCCGCTGATATACATGTAGGCGCGGCCGTAGAAATGGTCGCGGAGCGCCTCCGGCACCGTCATGGCGATGAAGGCATAATCGCGACTGGAACCGGCGGGGTAAGTGATTTTGAGGGCGTATTTGCCGTGGGCCACCATGTCCGACTGCACAGCCGCAGTGGCCGGGGGCGCGACGATGACCGACCAAATTTTGTCGCTGATGGCGCCGGATTCAAAATCCTCCGCGAACAGCGCCTTGCCGTCGGCGGGACGATCCCAAGGCTGCAAGGCCGGGATGACGGGGGGAGCAGGCGGCGGACGGTTGCCACGGCCACCGCGCGCAGGGGCGGTGCCGGAAGCGGCGGCGGGCGCAGGGGCGGCCGTGGTGTCGGCTGCCGGGACGGCAGTTTGGGCGCGAGTGGTGGCGGCCAGCGCCAAGCCAAGGGAGAGGACGAGAAGGCGGGGGTATGGGAGGTGCATGGGGAGGCAATAGTTTCGGGTTTTGAGTTTCAGATGGTTAAGCCTGACTTTGTCCAATGCAGGCGGATCCGCCGGAAATTACGGCGCGGCGCTGCTGGCGGCGGGCGCGGCTGCGGGCTCGGGCACCGGAGTCAGCTGGCCGATGGGTTTGTCGCCAATGGCCACGTCGTCGTAATAGATGTCCACATCTTTCGTGGTGGGGCTCTGCCAGGTGCGAAAGCCGAGATTGAATTCAAAAAATCCGCCGGTGAGGCCGCTGTCCACGGTGGGGCCGCCCTGCTTGACGATTTGATAAGAAATCGGGCGGTTGACGGTCAATTTCCCATCCACCCAAAGAACGATGCGGTCGGGCTTGTCGAAAAATTCCCATTCGAGGCAAAACCATTTTTTGTCGGGCAGCGCGCCGAGCTGGAACACCTTCTCGCCGCGGGGGCGCTCCGGGGTCGGTTTGTTAAGCTGAAACGAGGGTTGAAAGAATTTAGCCCGAGAGATGCCAATTTCCAGAAAGTCGGCGAGCTGGAATCCAGTCGAGCCGGCGAGCATGAGGACGCTGTGCGTGGCGGGGACGCCGTTGACGGAAACGTAAACCCGGCCATAAAAATGGTCGCGGAGATTTTCCGGAATTTGGAGACCAAGGAAGGCCCACTCCTTGTTCGTGGTGCCAGCGGGATAATGAACGTGCATGGCATATTTGCCGTGGGCGACATTGTCCTGCTCGACGGTGATGGTCGGCTTGCCGACGACGTGATTGGCCCACTTCTTTTCGTCAATGGCGCCGGACTCGAAATCGTCGGAGATGAGAGCGGGGCCGTCAGCGGGGCGGTCCCAAGCAGGGGGCGGAGCCAATGGGTCGGCCGCCGGGCCCGGATTGCCGCCGCGGCGGGCCCGGGCACTGGCACTGGCCGCAGCCGGCGCGGGAGCGGAGGAAGCCGCCGGAGCCGGGGCGTTGGCGGTATCCGTTGCCGGCGCGGCAGTTTGGGCGCCAGCCGTGGAGACAAGGGTCAAACCGATTGAGAGGGCAAGCAGGCGGGGGTATGAGGGCATAGGGGTAGAGCTTGATAGTTTCGAGTTTGGGGTTTCGAGGTTCGGGTGGGTAATCCCGAATATGGCCCAAGACGTGTTAAGCCTGAATTTACTGGGCTGCGGCGACAGCGGCGGGGGGGGATCCAGCAGGCACAGGGGCCAATTGGCCGATGGGCTTGTCGCTAATGGCAACGTCGTCGTAGTAGATATCCACGTCGCGGGCCGGGGCGGACCAGGAACGAAAACCGAGGCAGTATTCAAGGAAGCCGCCGGTCAGGCCGGTCTTGGAGCCGTCCTGGCCTTTAAAGGTTTCGTTCACGGCCAGCTTGCCGTCAATCCACATGACAATGCGGTCGGGCTTGTCATTATACTCCCATTCGAGGCAAAACCAGCGGCCCGCGGGCGGGGCGCCTTGAAGCGGGTGATCTTCGTAACGGGGCACATTCGGCCCATTCTGCTGATAGGATGGCTGAAAATGATTTTGGCGCATGCCGATTTCCAAAAAATTGGAGACCGGGTAACCCGTGGAACCGGCGGTCATGAGGACGCAGTGACCGCTGGGAATGGTCTGCATGTAAACATAGGCCCGGCCATAGAAATGGTCATGGAGGGAGGCGGGCACCGTCATGGCCAGAAAGCCAATCGCGTTACGGGCACCGGCGGGATAATGCACATGCAGGGCGTTTTTGCCGTGGGCGACAAAGTCTTGCTCCACGGTGACGGTGGCGTTGCCTTGGGCGAAAACACTCCACTTTTTGGGGTCAGCGGCCCCAGATTCAAAATCCTCGGAGATAAGCGCCGGGCCGTCGGCAGGACGATCCCAAGCGGCGGGAGCAGGATCGGGGGTGTTGGAACTCGCCCCTTGGGCCACGCGGGCAGGAGCCGAGGAGGCCGCGGGCGCGGCGGCGGGTGTGGAGTCAGCCGCCGGAGCAGCCGATTGGGCGAAGCCTGTGCTGGTGATAACCAAACAGACGGAGAGGGTAAAAAGGCGGGGGTATGAGAGGGGCATAAATAGAGGAAATAAGGGAAGCCACGGGGGGAGCAAGCGAGAAATGGCCCTCCTCCACCCCTCCTCCGCTGAAGCTGCGGAGGGCATGCCGGCAAAAGGATGGGGGTCGAAGCGGTAAAACAGAGGACACTCCAATCCGGGCTTTTCTTCGCGGCGCATGGGGCATAGCGTGGCGGCATGACGGACGTGGTTTACCTTTTGCTCGGGGCAGTAGTCGGCGCGGTCATTGCGGCGTTGTGGCTGCGCGGGCGGGGCGTGGCCGAGGTCGCGGAGTTGAAAGAGCGGGCAAAGAATTTTGAGCAGCGGGCCAATGAAATCAAAACCGAACGCGATGGCCTGGCGGCGCGCGTGGCGCAAGTGGCGACGCTCGAAACCACCCTGCAAAAGGAGCGCGAAGCGGCGGTGGAAAAAATGGCAATCATCAACGACGCGGAAAAGAAATTAAGAGAGGCGTTTGACTCTCTTTCCGCCAAAGCGCTGAGCGCGAACAACCAGCAGTTCTTGGACTTGGCGAAAGCGACGCTGGAGAAATTTCAGGAATCCGCGCGCGGGGACTTGGACAAACGCCAGGCGGCGATTGACCAGATGGTCGCGCCGGTGAAGGAAACACTGGGGAGATTTGACACGAAGCTGGGTGAACTGGAAAAGGCGCGCGTGGGCGCGTATGAGGCGCTGCGCACGCAGGTGCAGGGGCTGGCGGATTCGCAAACGGCGCTGAAGAGCGAAACAGGCAATCTGGTGAAGGCGTTGCGGGCGCCGCAGGTGCGCGGGCGCTGGGGGGAAATCCAATTGCGGCGGGTCGTCGAACTCGCGGGGATGCTGGACCATTGCGATTTTTTTGAGCAACAGAGCGTAACGACCGACGATGGACGCCTGCGGCCGGACATGATTGTGAAACTGCCCGGCGGCAAAAATGTGGTGGTGGATGCCAAAGCGCCGCTCTCCGCGTATCTCGACGCACTGGAAGCGCCGGATGAAACAACGCGCGTCGAAAAATTGCGCGCCCATGCGCGGCAAATCCGCGACCATTTGCGCAAACTCGGGCAAAAAAGCTACTGGCAGGACTTCCAGCCCGCACCGGAATTTGTGGTGCTGTTTCTGCCCGGCGAAATGTTTTATAGCGCGGCGCTGGAGCAGGACCCGGGACTCATTGAAGAAGGCGCGGGCCAGCGGGTGATTCTGGCGACGCCGACGACATTGATCGCGCTGCTCAAGGCGGTGTCGTTTGGCTGGCGGCAGGAAGCACTGGCGGTCAACGCGGCGGAAATCAGCGAACTCGGGCGCGAACTGCATGAGCGGCTCGGGACGCTCGGCGGGCATTTTGCGCGACTCGGCGAGCGGTTGGATAAAGCGGTGGAGGCCTACAACGCGGCCACGTCGTCGCTCGAAACCCGCGTGCTGGTGACGGCGCGGAAATTCACGGCGCTGGGCTCCGGCAGCGAGACGGAGATTGTCGTGCC
>CAZCMU010000203.1:0-5493 GCA_964499725.1 uncultured Opitutales bacterium | reverse complement strand
GACATAGATCATCACGCCCAGCAGCGACAGAGCGACGGCCTCCAGCGCGTTCCATTTCAAATTCTGGCTGACGGTCGCGCCGATGAGGTTGACGGCGGCGTTGTCCACATCGAGCTTGGCCTGCGGGAATTTCTTGGCGAGCGCGGCGAGCAAAATTTTGCCCTGGCCGGCCTGGGTCTGGATTTTGAGCGTCTCGATGCCCGAGCCGAGCTCGGTCAGGTAAGTGGCCTCGGCTTCGTTGATTTGGCTGGCCTTGGCGACGGCATCAATGTCGTCCTGCGAAATTTGCTGGGCGAAGTGCACGCGGATTTCCTCGCCGCCGCGGAAGTCGGTGCCGAGGGCGTTAACGCCGCGGGAGAATATCGCGCCGAGCCCGATGAGAATAATCACGATCGAGCAGCCGATGGAGATTTTGCGGTAACTGAAGAAGGGCAGATTGACCTCGGGAATCAGGCGGCGGAAATTAATATGGGTCAGCCAATTCTTGCTGGTGGCCAGCTCAAGCAGCGCGTGGTTGAACACCAGCACGCAAAACAGATTGGCCGCGAGCCCAATGGCGAGGATGACGCCGAAGCCCTTGATGGGTCCGGTGCCGAGCCCAATCAGGATGACGGCGGTGATGATGGAAGTGACGTGCGAGTCGAGAATCGAGGCGAGCGCGCGGTCGTGGCCGGCCTCGAGGGAGTTGAACAGGTTTTTGCCGTGGCTCATTTCCTCGCGCATGCGCTCGTAGATGAGGATGTTGGCGTCCACCGCCATGCCGATGGTGAGCACGAGGGCCGCGACGCCGGGCAGCGTGAGCGTGGCGCCGATGCTGGCCTGCACGCCGAGAATCATCCCGACATTGAGCACAAGCGTGAGGACCGAGAGGAAGCCGGCCAGCGAATATATGCCGACCATAAAGATGACGACCAGCGCCGTGCCAAGCAAACCAGCCTTGATGGAACTGGCGCGCGCTTCCGACGCGAGGGTCGGGCCGACTTCGTTCATCTCGTCCACCTTCATGGCCTTGTCGAGCGGGTTGTTCAAAACGTTGGCCAGGTCAAAAGCATCCTTCTGGGAAAAATC
The DNA here is from genome assembly GCA_964499725.1 of uncultured Opitutales bacterium. Classification (GTDB taxonomy): domain Bacteria; phylum Verrucomicrobiota; class Verrucomicrobiia; order Opitutales; family JABDGR01; genus JABDGR01. The sequence continues at coordinate 4,425 of CAZCMU010000203.1, read as the reverse complement.
GCCGGTGATTTCGCCCGTGTTGGTGATGACGCCTTGCACGGCGGGGGCGGAATAAAGTTTGCCGTCAAGGACAATGGCCATGGGCGCGTGGTTGGTGACGAGCCGGCCGGTGATATCGCCCATGGTTTTGGCGCCGTCGGAAGTGAAATTCATGCCCACCAGCCATTGGCCGGTCATCGAGTTGGTTTGGGGAAAGGCGCTGCTGAGGATGCTGCCAGTCGCTTCGGCGGTGGATTTGACGAGGTAGGGAATTTCATCAATATCGCCCGTGGTGGAATTTTCGTGATCTTCATTCATCACCTGCCAGCCGAGGGGAATTTTGTCGGGATCGGGCAAGGAAGGCAGCGGGCCGGCCGCTAGGCGAAATTCCAATTTGGCGGGTTTTTTAATGACATCAATGGCGTCGGGATTTTCCTTGCTGGTGACGCCTGGCATTTCGATTTCGACACCGTTGTCGCCGACGGGGCGGGTGACCGTCTCCGACACGCCCATGCCGTTGATGCGGCGGTTGATGACATCGATGGCTTGCTGGAGAGCCAGGGCGCGGACCGATGCGGGCGAGTTTTTGAGCGAATCATCGTCGAGCGACAGGGTAATGCCCAGGCCGCCCTGCAAATCGAGGCCGTATTTCATGCGGCCTTTGCTTTCCTTGAGGAGACTGGAAAGAATCAAGTCGTTGCGGCGGAGAATATTCCTGGTGTCGCCGGCATTGAGGCTGGGGAAAAAGGTGGTCCACAAATCGAGCGGGCCCTTCTTCTCCGGAGTAAGGCCCTCGTCCTCGGCCATGCTTTTAAATGCGAGGTAGAAGGTGCGGTGGCGCTGGATAAAATCGGCTTTCGGCACATCAGGCAAATAGGCCTGGCCGGTGGTTTTGGCGGTTTGTTCAGCGGCTTTGGCATCGGCCTCGTCTTTGACAGCTTCCTTGAGCAGGTCGTTGGCGCGGACAATCAGCTTGCTCAACTGCGGCTGGTTGGCCGTGGCGCGCTTTTCGAGGTAGTCCGGAAACGGCGTATCCGACAGCGGCCAGAGGTTCCAAATGGCCCAGCCGAGGAGGACGACCGAGAAGATGATTTTCCAATAAATCCCGCTTTTCATAGGGTAGGCAACGGAGGGGTAGTTTAAGCTTTGTTGTCGGCGGAGGCATCCGCGGACGGGGCGCGGCCTTCGACATTGGCCCGGTTAATTTCGATGCGCACGCCCTTGGCGATTTCCACCACAAAGCGGTCGGGCTTGACCTGCACAATTTCGCCGTGGATGCCGCCCGAGGTGATGACTTCATCGCCGGACTGGAGTTCGCTGAGGAGCTTCTTGTGCTCCTTGTTGCGCTTCATCTGCGGGGCAAAAACGAGGAAGAAGATGCCCAGCAACATCAAGGGGAGAAAGAGATTGGACAGCGCACTGGGTTGCGGGGCTCCCGGAGCCAGCGGGGCGGATGAGGCCGCTGGAGCCGGCGTTTGGGCGAGGGTGCGGAACGCCGCGAAAGCGGGTGCCGGAACCTCGGCCAGAACAGTGAAGGAGTGCATGACGGAAAGGGGGAAAACGGTCAAAGAAACCAGATAGCCGAAAAAAGGCAAGACATTAGACTAGGGGGAGTGCTTTAGGGGGAAGTGTTTTAGTGCCTAGTGGTCTGGTGTTTGTCCTTGGTCCTTAGTCGTTGGTCATGGGTCATTCGTTATTCGTCATTCGTTATTGGCTTTAGTTCTGGGTTGGGCCCAGCGAGGGTGTCTCCCCACCACTCTCCCACCCTTTCGGGTTGCTTGTGACAGACGAAGGACTAAGGACTAGGGCACTGGAGCACAAATTACTTATGCCCAAAATCCTCTTTCTTGGCGATATCGTCGGCCGCCCGGGGCGCGATGCGATAAAGGCGCGGGTCAAGGCCTTGCGCGCGGAGCGGGGCTTCGACCTCATTGTCGCCAATGGGGAAAACGCGGCGGCGGGCGCGGGCATAACCGCAGTCATTGCGGATGAATTGATTGGCGCCGGGTTGGATGCGATTACGCTGGGTGACCACGTGTGGGACCAGCGGAATTTCGAGGCGGAAATCGGCAAGCTGGAACGCGTGTGTCGGCCGGCGAATTTGCCCGCGCAATGTCCCGGGCGCGCTTATTTGGTCGTGACCTCGGCCAGCGGCTTCCGGCTGGGGGTGTTCACGGTGCTGGGCCGCAATTTCATGAACATGAAGGGCGAGTGTCCGTTCACTTGCGCGAACACGCTGTTGCGCGAACATGGGCAGGAGGCGGATGCGTGGATGGTCGAGGCGCACATGGAGGCGACGTCGGAAAAGGTGGCGCTAGGGTGGTACCTGGACGGGCGCTGCGCGGCGGTGCTGGGCTCGCACACGCATATACCGACGGCGGATGTGTCGCTGCGCCCGCGCGGGACGGCCTACCTGACGGACTTGGGCATGAGCGGGCCGTATGCGTCCGTCATCGGGCGGGACATCCAAGTAGGCATCGCGCGATTTTTGGACGGCATGCCGCGTAAGAGCGAAGTGGCCGAGGGCGACGTGCGCTTGTGCGGGTGTATAGTTGAGATTGACGCCGCCACGGGCCTGGCGACGCACGCGGAGCGGTTTGAAGAGGCGTGGGCGGGAAAGTAGATTCTTGCTCAATACTGGCGGAGGTCGATTATGCGAACTTCTGTAGTGCATCCGTTTAATATCTTATCAGCAGCCTGAATGGCTGCACGAATAAAGCCCCGGGCTTCGCGGAGCGAAACCCGGGGGTGGCGAGTATCCGTAAAATTCCGCCCTGTCCGGGCGGAGGAACGCATCGGTGGTTCCTGCGACCTGACAGACCGCAAATTTTTGATCGGTACAGGGACCTAGGGTGGCTCCGGCTGCGCCTACGCAACCTTAGGCTTGGTTCCTTCGCCCCGTTGGGGCGAAAAGCAAAATTGAAACGAACACACCACCAAAAAATCAAAGAAGCGCATCAACTCGGATCGTCCAGCCCTGGGCGCCGCCAAAAGCATGACGGCGGCGCTTTCATGCAAGGTGTAAGCGTAGCGCACCGCAGTACGATTAGACGCTGGGCTTGGCCGAGAGGATGCGAGCCAGCTCAACCTCGGAAATTTTTCGCCCGGCATCCATCTCGCGTTGACGCTGCGCCAGTTCCCGACGAAATTCCGGGGAATGAGCTTGCTGCAAAGTTTCCAGAAAACGAGCGACGTCCGCCTGCTCCTGCTGGCTCAGCTTGGTCAATTGGGCCTGAATCTCCTTTACACTCATGCGATCAAATTAACCATTCTCATGCGCGTCGTCAAGAGCCCAGCCTTCGAGTGCGAGCAGAAAGGAGGGAGGCTCCAATTCATGGAGTAAAGCGGTCAAAAAAGACCTGCCAAGATTATTACATTTATTGGAACCTGACCCCTTCTGGCCCCCGATGGGATCCCTACTTAGCCACCTAGAGACCCTTTCCGTAGTCTGTTGTTCGGCGAGTAGGTTCATTTGGAGCGGCGTTTATGGCTGCTTGGCCTTTTGCTCAAATGGATTTCCGGTATCTTCCTCTACAGGATTTTTATTGGAATCAACATGTCTTGCTTTCTGTTCTTCCAGAAACTTGAGGTTTTCGTTAGCCTGTTCATTGTTTAAACTTGCAGCAACACGAAGCCAATGCTCACCAGTTTTATCATCGGTTGTACACATCGAATAATATTGCGATAGCTTAAATGCGGCATCGCCGTCGCCGCTATTTGCCAGCTTCTCAAATTTTTCTATTTGCTCGGCATTCAGGAAGAAGGCGGCATTAGCATTCATAGGCCCGCCGCCGCCCTTATCTCCATTGCATGAGCAACACAACAATGCGATTATAACCGAAATTATAGATAAAGAAACACTTTTCATGTCATTTTTTGGGTGCTACCCCGGTTGCGGTGGACCAATGTCCGCCGGGTTGCGTGTCCCCATAATCCTGCGACAATGAAATACTGCCGTCCGGATGATATTGGACAAAGGCGTCGGAGCCTTTGACTTTCGTTGTTTTCCCACTTTGCTTAGTGAGCTCGTTGGCAAGATCTTGCGCATAACTTCCTGATGCTGCGTGGCAGGATGCAAGCGTAACCTGCTGCCCTTTTGTGTAATTCTTTTGTGCTAGAATCAACTTAGCAAGGTCAGCGGCGGAAAGAGGATTCCCATTTGCATCATAAGCGGAATTGGCATTTCCATGAGCTCCTACACTGAATGAGCCGTCTGTAGTATTTGCCTTGTTCGCATATCCATTAATCGGCTGATTGGACGGAAATAGATTTTCATCTACAAGGCCAAGGGGATCGTAGAAGTTAATCGGGTCATTCCCAACATAACCATACAGGTTCAACCCCCCCATTTCACCAATCGGGTCTCTGGATAGCCACTGGTGGGTGTTGAAATCATACACCCGGTTCCGCGTGAAATAGCCCCCCGGCAGGTTACAGCCCAGCAAG
>CAZCMU010000202.1:0-5514 GCA_964499725.1 uncultured Opitutales bacterium | reverse complement strand
CGAACCCGATGGACGCCGTCGCCCCGATGCTCACGCGCGCGACCATGGGCACCTTTGCCTTCCACGGCTGGTTGATTGTGGAAATTTTCACCGATGACGGGCTGGTCGGCATCGGCAACGCCGCGCTGTCACCGTTGGTGACGAAGCAGGTGGTGGACCTGCACCTGAAGCCGCTGCTCCTTGGCGCAGACCCGTGGGACATCGAATTTCTGTGGCAGCACATGTACCGCAAGACGATGGCCTTCGGGCGCAAGGGCATCGGCATGGTGGCCATCAGCGCGGTGGACATCGCGCTGTGGGACTTGCTCGGCAAATCAGCCAAGCAGCCGGTGTACCGCCTGCTCGGCGGGCGCACGAAGCCAAAGATTCCGGTTTACGCGAGCCGCCTCTACTCCACCCCGCTGGACGAACTGGCCGCGGAGGCCAAGAAATATAAAAAGGACGGCTATAAGGCGGTGAAGATGCGCTTCGGCTGGGGGCCGGTGGACGGCGCGGAGGGCATGCAAAAAAACATCGCTCTGCTGCGCGTCCTGCGCGAAACACTCGGCGACGGCATGGACATCATGGCCGATGCGTACATGGGCTGGAACCTCGACTACGCGAAGCGGATGCTGCCGCTGCTCGAACCTTTTCACCTCCGCTGGTTGGAGGAAGCGGTCATCCCCGACGATATTCACGGCTACGCGGAACTCAAACGAGCCGGGCGCGTGCCCATCGCCGGTGGTGAGCACGAATTTACGCTCTATGGCTTCCGCGAACTTATTGAGGCGCGCGCGGTGGATTACATTCAGTTCGACACGAACCGCGTCGGCGGCCTGACCCAGGCGCGCAAAATCGCCGCGCTGGCGGAGGCACACTCCATCCCCGTCATCCCGCACGCCGGGCAGATGCACAACTACCACGTCGTCATGGCGAGCTTGAATTCGCCGATGGCGGAGTATTTTCCCCCGGTGGACGTGGAAGTCGGCAACGAACTTTTTTGGTACATCTTCAAAGGCGAGCCGGTCGCCAAAGACGGCTTTATTGACCTGGACGAAAACACCCCCGGCCTCGGCCTGACCGTGGACGAGAAGGCGTTAAAGAAATTTAAAATAACCGAGTAATGCGGCTCATTCAAATACGCCAGGGAAATTCGCGCCGCGTGGCCATCGTCGAGGAACCGCGCGTGCGGTTGCTGGCGGCGGAGGCGGGGTCGGTCTATGCGCTGGCGATGGAGGCGATTGCCAAGGGGAAAAAGCTGGAAGAGCTCATTCGCGAAAAGACGACAAATGAGACGCTCGACTATGAGCCGATTTATCGCGGGCAGTCGCCGTGGAAATTATTGCCGCCGCTGGATCATCCGGAGGAATCGGCGCGGTGCCTCGTCACTGGCACGGGATTGACACACCTGGGCAGCGCGAAGAATCGGAATGCGATGCATGGCAAAGCGGAGAATCTGACTGACTCGATGAAGATGTTCCAACTGGGCGTGGAGCAGGGCAAACCGGAGACGGGGAAAATCGGCGCGGCGCCGGAATGGTTTTACAAGGGCAGCGGCGCCATCTTGCGCGCGCAAGGAGAAGCGTTGCTCGTGCCGGCGTATGCGGAGGACGGTGGCGAGGAGGCGGAAATCGCGGGCTGCTACGTCATCGGGCCGGATGGAAAACCGTGGCGCGTGGGGTTCGCGCAGGGCAATGAATTTTCCGACCATGTGTTTGAAAAGAAAAACTACCTGAACCTGGCCGGCTCGAAAATCCGCACCTGCGCGTTGGGGCCGGAGTTGGTAATTGGAGCCGACTTTCAATCCGTGCCCGGCAGGGCGGAAATCGAACGCGGCGGCAAAGCCCTGTGGAAAAAGGAAATCCTCACCGGCGAAGCCGAGATGTGCCATAGCCTGGCGAACATCGAGCATCATCATTTTAAATTCGATACCCACCGCCGCCCGGGCGACGCGCATGTGCATTACTTCGGCGCGTGCGCGCTGAGCTTCGGCGAAGGCGTCAAACTGGCGGATGGCGACCTTATGCGTGTGAGTTTCGTAGGCATGGGTCGGGCGCTGGAGAATCCGTTATTCGTAATCAAAGCTGAAAATAAATTGATTTCCACTTCGACGCTTTGATTGAATCAAAAGCGGGCACCCCCCTTCGCTAAAGCCTCGGGGCAGCACCCGCGAACCTTACCAATAAATTGCCCCACTCTTTTATGTCCAAACCCAACATCACCTTTCTCGGCCTCGGCATCATGGGCGGCGGCATGGCGAACCGCCTGCTGGGCGCGGGCTTCCCGCTCACAGTCTATAATCGCAATCCCGACAAGGCGAAGCCGCTGGCCGCCGCAGGGGCGAAAGTGGCCGCGAGTGCGCGTGAAGCGGCGACCGGAGCAGACATTATTATGAGCATGGTGGCGGACGACGGGGCGGCGCGCGCGGTGTGGCTGGGTGATAATGGCGCGCTGGCAGGCGCGAAACCGGGGGCGATTCTCATCGAATGCAGCACCATCAGCCCGGATTGGATTAAAGAACTCGGCGCCGCAGCGAAGAAGAAAACTTGCGAACTACTTGACGCGCCAGTGACGGGCACCAAACCCCACGCGGCATCGGGCGAACTGACTTTCCTCGTCGGCGGGTCGGCGGCAGCGTTGGAAAAAGCACGCCCGGCGCTCGCGGTGATGAGCAAAGCGATTTTGCATGTCGGCCCGGCAGGCAGCGGCGCGCTCGTCAAATTGCTTAACAATTTTTTATGCGCAGTGCAGGCAGTGTCGTTTGCAGAGGCGCTGGCGCTGATTGAAAAATCCGGCCTCGACCGCGCGCAGACCGTGGAAATTTTGACCCAGGGCACGCCGGGCAGCCCGCTGGTGAAAACCATGGCCGCGCGCATGACCACGCGCGACTATGAGCCGAAATTTTTAATGCGCCTGATGGCGAAGGACATCGGCTACGCCGGCGAGGCGGGGAAGCAGCATGGCGTGGATTTCAAAACCGCCGCGTGCGCGCTGGAGGTTTTCAAAATCGCCCTGGCACAAAATCTCGGCGATAAGGATTTTTCGGCGATCATCGAGCCCTTGCGCAAGCAGTGAGCCGCCCGCCCGGCTAAAAGGTGACCGCCGCTCGCACCCCCACGACCAGTGCCGTGGAGCGGGAGCCGGCGTTCGCGGGATTAAAGACCAACTGAAAATCCGGCTGCATGGCCATCCAGGGGGTGACGTTGATTTGGTAGGTGAATTCCACGTTGGTTTCGCCGGCGGTGGTCACGCCCGGCCCATTCGGATTTAAGACGCTGCGCGTGTACGCGGAGCTGAAACCAGTGTAAAGCACCGCGATGCCCGCCACGTCCTTGGGCCGGCCGGGCAATGGGCCGCACCAATCCAGGCCGCAGCAGCAATCGCAATCAGGCCCCGCCAAATCTTCAGGTCCGGCGATGCCGCCGAAGAGAAAACCGGACAAAATCGGCTGCGGGTCGCTGCCGGCAGTCTGGGTCAGAGTTTGATTCAAAAAACCGTAAACGCCCCAGAGTCCGTGCTGGCCCGCGCCGGTATTCCAGTTGGTGAACTTACCATCGTTATAATAAGCTCCTGCCGCCAACGTGCCGGGCTTTCGCGACCATTGATAGTTCCAGCCGGTTTCAGCGGCGTAGAACAAGCCGTGGCCGGGATGCCAGCCCAAGCCGTGGTTGTTGCTCACATCGGATCCGGCATCGCTAAGATAAATGGCCGCCTGGGTATAGACCGGGCAATCCTTGGGATCCATCCGGACAAACAAGCCCGGCGCATCAAGCGGGAAATGGGGAATGGTTGGATTCCCATTGGCCAGGACCTGGTTGACCAGGATGGGCTGCGCCGTCACGGCCGGGTTAATAAACAACGCCGCAGCGGCACATTGCGCAAAATCGTCGTCCGCGCCAATCTGGCCAACCTTGAGCGTCAATTGATCGTCGAATAACTTTTGGCGAAGGTAGAGGTTGTACAGACGGATTTGGTCGGACGCGTCTATGTTGGTCGGCTCGTTGAACGCGCCGGTGTTGTGATCGGGGTGCGTACTTTGGACATAGTTAAATGAAACGCGCAACGTGCCGCCCTTCCAACCCGCGAGTTTTTCCAAGTCGGCCTCGGTGCCGCCGGTCAGGAGCATGTCGTCGGTCATTCCCGGGCGGATGCCGCCGCCCAGATTGTCCCAAAGCTCGCCCGTCCAAGAAGCAAACGGCTGCCAGCCAGAGTTGTTGAGTGCTGTGCGCCAGCCGCCACTGTCGCCGAGCAGGAAGGCGCGATCCGCCAAGCTGTCGGACGCAATAGGGCCGGGCGCGGCAGACGACGCGGCCGGCTCATCCGCTGCAACCAAAAGCGGTCCCACCAGCAAGCCAAAGAGGTAAAAAACAAACAACCGGGGAAGGGGCATCCGCCAGCCATAGCAGGAACAGTAAAAATCGCCAGCGAAACTTGCGCAAAACTTTGACCACACTCAATGCCCGCCCAAAATGGCCCAAGCGTCGTGGAGCGCGCCGGGCAAACCGTAGAGGTCCAGTGCGGTAATCAACAAACACGAAGCCCAGCCGGCCACCAGCAGGAACTTGCCAATGCGTTGGGCGCCCATGCGCCGTTGCGAGCCGGCGAAACAAAGCAGCGGGAACATGGCCAACGGCAGTTGCATGGCCAGCACCACCTGGCTGAGGGTCAACAGGTCGTTGACACTGTTGTCGCCGCGGATGGCGATAAAAACAATGGCCGGAACAATCGCGCAAAGCCGCGTAATGAGGCGGCGCAGCCAGGGCTTGATTTTCCAATGCATAAAACCCTCCATGACCACTTGGCCGGCCAGCGTTCCGGTGATGGTGCTGCTCTGGCCGCTGGCGAGCAGGGCCACCGCAAACAGCAGGCTGGCCAGGGCGGTGCCCAAAAGCGGCGCGAGCGTCAGGTAGGCAACCTGGATCCAGTCCGCATTGGTGTCAAAGTTGACGACTTGCCCCGAACCCAAAGTCACCTTGTCCTTGCCAAAAAAAACGATGGCGGCCAGCACGAGGATGGCGGCATTGACGAAAAACGCGACTGAGAGGGCGACCACGGTATCAATCGTATTATAACGAATGGCTTGGCGAATGGCGGGCTCGTCCTTGCGCAGGACCCTGGTCTGCACGAGCGCCGAGTGCAGGTACAAGTTGTGCGGCATCACGGTGGCACCGATGATGCCAATCGCGACGAAGATCAGGTCCTTGCTATGGAAAAACCCGGCCAGATCCGGGGCCAACAGCGCGTGGCCCATCTCGCCAAAGCCGGGCGCAGTTTGGGCCAGGACGAAGATTTCGATGAAATAGCAGCCGGCAATCGTCGCGACGAGCACGAGGACGACGGCCTCGATCATGCGCATGCCGAACCGCTGCAATGCCAGCAGCAAGAGTACATCCAGCCCCGTGATGCACACGGCCAGCAGAAGCGAAATTTTTGGAAACAACAAGTGGATGGCCACCGCGCTGCCCAAAATCTCCGCCAGGTCGCAGGCGGCGATAGCCACTTCGCAACTGAGGTAGTTGGGCCAGCGGGTCCACT
>CAZCMU010000201.1:0-5526 GCA_964499725.1 uncultured Opitutales bacterium | reverse complement strand
CAAACAGGGTGGCGGTGCTGGAAAGGACAATTCCGCGCACGTACACCCCGGATTTGAGGTTCAGTTTGGTATCAGTAGCCAGGGGAAATTTTTGCCTTCCTTCACCCGGGCCAAAATGTATTGCGCTCAATCGGCCGGACTTTAGTCTGAAAAAACCGGCTGAATGAACATCGTCATCGCATTTTTGTGGCTGGTGATTACGCCAGGCTTTTATTGGGGAACGGGAATCTTGGCGGCGAGTTTTTGGCCGGAGGAAAAGGTGGAGAAGGCGGCGATTCCCCTGCTGGGCGTGGTGTTTTGGGGCTGGGTGGGACTATTGCAGATTATGAGCGGAGTGCCAAGAGGGTGGCTTTACTCCGGGATAGCAGCGGTTGCCATCGCGGGCGGCCTCCACCAGTGGAAGCGCGTGGTAAAAATGGGGCGGGACTGGGGGGAGTGCGTGAGGCCGTCGCTGGGCATTTACCTGCTGAGCGTGGTGGCTTTGGCGGTCTCGGCCTACCCCGGCCTGTGGCTGATTGGCGGGGACTGGTGGGTTCATTTCAGCATGACGCTGGCGGCGGACCACGGCCAATTTGGCGTGGACCAACTGACGCGCTGCCCGTTTTTTGCCGTGGCCTGTTTGCCCTTGCTGGACGCGGGCGGCGGGACGTGGGCGCGGGGACTGGCCGTGTACCAGATTTTTAACGCCGTGGCCGCCGCGGCGGCGTGGCTGCCCATTGTAATGCTGATCCTTAAAACCGACCAGGCCGGGCGGGCGGTGCGGGTGGCGGCATTGCTGGCGCTGGGTTGCTCGCCCATGTTCACAATGGTGCTGCAGAACTTGTGGCCGAAGTTTTTGGCGGGAGGCTGCCTGTGGCTCGCGCTGACCCGAGCGGAAAAATTTGCCGTCGATGGACGCATCACGGAGATGCGTTGGGCCGGCTGGTGGTTTGCGTGTGCCGTGCTGGCGCATGAATCAAGTATCATCTACGCCCCGCTGCTGGCCCTGGCGGCCTGGGTCGGGCCAGGCGTCCGAGGAAAACTTCCGCTCATCATCGGTCTGGCGTGGGCAGGCATTATTGTCGCCCTCCTCGTGGGTTGTTGGGAGGGTTGGACGGTGTGGCGCTTTGGCTGGGGCGCGCGCGTCAACGCCAATCCCGCGGTTGCCTTCGCCACCAGCCAGCCGCTCTGGGAAAAATTTGGCGCGAACATCCTGGCGGTGCTGGTGAGTATTCTTCCTCTGGATCTGGCTGCAACGTGGGTCCGGCCCCATCTTGGGTTTTTGGACAAATCTTATTACACGGTGGTGGCCATTGTCTCGTGGATGGGCGCGACGGTTTTGGGCATTGTTCTGCCGTGGCTGCTGTTTTTGCGAAAAGCCGCGGCGCGCCTGGCAACGGACTATTGGCTGGAAAAGCGCCAACGAATTTTGCTGGCCGGGGCGGCGATCGCGGTCGTGGCCTATGCCTTCATTTTGCCGGTGGCGCCGCGCTATGGCACTATCCAGGGCGGGCTCGTTCCGCTGGTGATGGGGATGACGGCCATGGTAGTGAGCCGCCTGGGAGCGGAGGATGCGCGCGGGGTCAGCCGTTTGCTCCGATGGTGGGTGTTTGTCGGCTGGCTGCCCTATGTGGCCGTCGGAACGGTCATTGGCATCATCCTGGGATTTCCGGAACATTTTGGCAGCCGGGCGGAACAACTACGGCTCCAGGACGGCGACTTGATGGCCGTTTACACGGAGAAATTCGCCCCGCTGGGGATGATGCCCATGACTTTGCTGCTCGGATTTTGCGCGGCCATCGCCATCGGATGGCAGCTGTATCGCCTGGCTGGGAAACTCGACCCCAACGGTCGCACGAAATGAAATTGCCACCGGTTAATATTCATCGGCGCCGGGCTTGGATGCCGGTTACAATACCGTGCAAGCCATCGGCCAAACGATCGCCCGCAAGCCACGACGGGTTGCGCCGGCTTGCAGCAGCTAACAAAATGGATATTAATAGCTTGCATATCTTTTCATTTTTTATTGAAATATTTGTAGAAGGCAGTATAGTATGACGCCATGAGAGCCGCACTGAAAACCACCCCGCCGCGGGCGACCCGCTTGAGCCGCCTGGGCGCCCATCCCCGTTCCACCGCCACGGAGCCCCTTTCGCCCATCGAACGGGAAGTGGTCAGCCTGGCCATGCGGGCGGGACAAATCCTGGGGCTGCCCAAGTCGGTGGGCGCCATTTTTGGGTTGCTGTACATGTCGCCGCGGCCGCTGACGATGGAAGAAATCATGGGGCGGTTGCGCATCAGCCTGGGTTCCGCCAGCCAGGGCTTGCGGCAATTGCGGTCCTTCAAGGCGGTGCGTCCGGTTTATGTGCCCGGAGCGCGACGCGACCATTTCGAAGCCGAGGACCAGTTCCGCAAGCTCATCGGCAGTTTCCTCAACGACGAAGTGGGCGGCCAGCTCGACACCGCCCATGAACGCTTGGGCAGCCTGGCGAAACTGGTGGAGCGCGCGCCGGCGGCAGAGCGGGACTGGCTGCGGCAACGCGTGGAAAAACTGGAGAATGTCAACGCCAACGCCCGCCGCCTGCTGGCCTTGGTCGCGCGCTTTCTGACCTGATTACCCCACCCCATGGCCATCCAAAAACAGGACAACCCCTCGATGCTACCCGCGGAAGCCCGCTGGTATTGTGTGAAGGCCCAGCCCAAGCGCGAAAACATCGCTTACGGCCAGCTTATCACCCTCCCGGACGTGGAAGCATTCTTCCCGCGGGTGCGTTACGGCCGGACCTCGGCGCGCGGGCCACGCACGGTGGTGGAAGCCCTTTTCCCCGGCTATTTGTTTGCCAAGTTTTCGCCGGCCCGCCGCATTCGCGCGGTGCGCTATGCCCGCGGCGTATCCTACATCGTGCGCCAAGGACAGGAATTTGCCCCGGTTTCCGAATCAATTCTCGCCGCCCTGCGGAGCCTGGCGGCCACGCAAATCCTCGAATTGCCGCCGGAGCCCTGGAAATTGGGCGAAGAAGTGCGGGTGATTGCAGGAATTTTTCGCGGAGCCACCGGCAAGGTGGCCGGCTTGGTGCCCGCGCGCCAGCGGGTGCAGGTGCTGCTGGAATTGCTCGGACGTGAAAGCCGCATTGATCTGCCGCTGGACAATCTTGAAATGCGCCATGCCCACCCGCTGCAGACGTCTCGATCATGAATTTTTTGCCTGCATATCCCGCTTTTTTAACCCACGCGACCCTGGCTGGCGCGCGTGATTCCACTTTCCCGCCGCCAGCGCGCATTTTGCGCACCGGTGTTGCGGGCCCAGCACTCCCATGACCCAACTGCGGGTCGGTACGATAAACCCAGGCTTGCCCGGATTTTTCCGGCCACCGGCCAAGGGCGGCAGCTTGCCCGCCCTCGAACCCCGATGAACAACCCTTCCCCACCCCTCATCGTCATTACCTCGCGTGGAATGACCAGCTTTGGCGAATGGCGCGAGTTATGGGCGGCACGCGACTTGTGGTGGTTCCTGGTGCGCCGCGACCTGAAAACCCGCTATGCCCAATCGGTGCTGGGCCTCGGCTGGGCGGTGGTTCAACCCCTGTTCACGACCTTCATCCTGACGCTTATTTTTGGCAAATTGATGAAAGTGCCGTCCGACGGCGTGCCCTATCCGGTGTGGTCGCTCGCCGCCGTGGTGTTTTGGACCTTTTTCCAAACCGCCGTCAATGAATCGGGAAACTGCCTGGCCGCCAATATGGGCGTCATCACCAAGGTCTATTTCCCGCGCCTGATTCTGCCCCTGGCGGCCGTGGCGGGCAAAATTTTCGACCTGCTGATCATGTCCGCGCTGCTGTTGGTTTCGATGATTGTTTCCTCCCCCCAGTTGGCGGAGGCCAAGTGCCATCCGCAACTGGCCGCGCTTTGGGCTATACCCGCCGCCGTAATCATCATTATTGTGGCGGCACTCGCGATGGGCTTGTGGCTGGCGGGCCTCTCGGTGCAATACCGCGATGTGCGGGTGGCCCAGGGTTTGATGCTGACGGTGGTGATGTATGCCACGCCTATTTTTTATCCTTCAAGCAAGATTTACATCCAGACCAGCCTGCCCGCGCCCTGGCGGGAACTCTATTTTGCCAATCCGCTGGCCGGAGCGATTGAAGCCCTGCGCGGCGCGCTGTTTAGTCACAATCCGATTTCAGTGACCCATCTGGGCATGGGCGCGACGGTCGCCGTGGTGGGACTGGTCGGGGGCCTCTGGTGCTTCCGCCGGGCGGAAAATTTGGTCGCGGACGTCGCGTAATTTTTAAAAAACCCTCCCATGGCCACCCCGATTATCAAAGTGGAAAACCTCTCGAAGCTTTACCGCCTCGGGAAGAAGGATGAGCGTTCGTCCACCCTGATCCAGGCGCTGGGCCGCTTTGCCAGTGCGCCGCTGCGCAATTTCCGCCGGCTGCACAGCCTGACCAATTTCGACGACGCGGCCAACGCCACGGACATTCTGTGGGCGCTGCGGGATGTTTCCTTTGAGGTCATGCCCGGCGATGTCGTCGGCCTCATCGGGCATAATGGCGCGGGCAAGAGCACGCTGTTGAAAATCCTTTCCCGCATCATGCCGCCGACCCAGGGACGCGTGGAAATCCGCGGCCGCCTGGCCAGCCTGCTCGAGGTCGGCACGGGGTTTCACCCGGAGTTGTCGGGCCGCGACAACATTTTCCTCAATGGTGCCATTCTCGGCATGACCCGCCGCGAAATTGCGCGGAAATTCGACGAGATTGTCGCCTTTTCCGAATTGGAAAAATTCATTGATACGCCGGTAAAACGCTATTCGAGCGGCATGTATGTGCGCCTGGCTTTTGCCGTGGCCGCGCACCTGGAGCCGGAGATTCTCATCCTGGACGAAGTACTCGCGGTCGGCGACACAGCTTTTCAGAAAAAATGCCTGGGCAAAATGGATTCCGCCGCCAAGGAAGGGCGGACTATTTTGTTTGTGAGCCATAACATGCAGGCCGTGAGCACCCTGTGCCACCGGGCGATCCTGTTCGACAAGGGCCAGGTGGTGATGAATGGAATCGCGAGCAATGTCATCCATGATTACCTTTCGAAGTACCAGGAATCCGAGCGAACGGAATGGAAAGGCGATGAAGGCGACGAGTCGGCCCGGCTGCTACATACGTGGGTCCGGCCCACGGATGGCGGGGGCGTCTTTCACACCGCGACGGAATTGGAAGTGGGGATCGAAGTCCGGCTACTGAAAAAGATCGAGGGGCTGATTCTCGGCTTCCGGCTAATTTCGGAGTTTGGGACCACCCTGCTCTACACCTTGTTCGATGATGCGCTGGAAACCACCAATGTTACCTACGGCCCGGGCGACATGATCAAGAAATTTTATATCCCCAAAGACTTTCTGGGTGAAGGCAAATACCAGATCGGGTTTAGCCTCGGCGTCCATCAACGCAAAGGGATCGTCCACCTCGACCATGGCACGTTAAACTTTTCCCTGGAAAACACCCAGGGCCTTGGCCGCTTGCATCTGGGCGTCAAGGGCCAGGGCTTTCAAAGCCT
>CAZCMU010000200.1:0-5547 GCA_964499725.1 uncultured Opitutales bacterium | reverse complement strand
GGTGATGGTCTGGCCATTAGCGAGTTTCATGGTGGCCGTGCCTTCCAAGACCAGCAGTTTGAAGCCGCCATCGGAGGTGGCGGTGACAATGATGGTGGTGCCCGTGACCGTGGCCGTGGCGGAATTGGTCACAATGGTGCCGCCACCGATGCCCTTGGGGGAATTGAACAAGACGCTGCCTTCCTTCAAATTGATGGTGCGGCTGTTGGGCTCGAGGGAGAAAACGGTGTTGGAGCCGATGCGCGCGACGGTGCCGTCCGCCGCGGTGAGTTGGGCGCGGGAGCGGCGGCCGGTTTGGATGATGTCGGGCGCCTTGAAGTCCATCCCCTGCGACGCGGTTTGTTTGGTGGAAGGGTCGCTCGCGGGCGAAACGCTCACATCATTGACGACCTCAGTTATCTTTGCCTCAGAAAACGGAGAGACGCTACCGCCAGCGGTGGCCGCCCGGACGGCAAATGGCATTGACGCCAGCAAAGCGGCAAGGGCCAAACGAAAGATCGTGGCGAGGTTACGAGAAGGTGAATTGTACATAAAATACGAAGAGTTTCCCTTGGGGATTTACAACTGGAGGCGAATGACCAAAGTAATAGGTGGCAGCGAGTTAGAGCGAAGTTAACACTAACCCGCCAGCATGTGTCATATCCGTAGCTTGTCAAGCAGGAGACGGGCCAGATTTTGACTTATTTGCCAACGGCCCCAAGCGCATTTTAATCATCATTTGAAAAGCGAGACGCGTCACCATGACACGGGGCAAGCGCATACTGACGATGACGCCAAGTTTGTTCGGCCAGCCGCAGACAACCAAGGGCTTGCGCGCGGCCAGGGCGTGCAGCGATTCCATCACGACCTGGGCGGAAGTCTGGCCGGAATCACCCGGCATGGGTGGCTCGGAAAACCCGGCCGCGCGGAAAAAATTGGTGCCGGTGGGCCCCGGGCAGACACAGAGCACATGCACGTTGGTGCCGAGCAGTTCCCGCCAAAGCCCGAGGCTCCAATTCAGCACAAAAGCCTTGGTGGCGCCATAAACGGACAAGAGGGGCGTGGGCTGAAAGGCCGCGATGGAGGCGATGTTGACCACCGCCCCACCCCGCGCCTGCAAACGTGGCAGCAAACGCCCGGTCAACAATACCGGCGCACGCATATTCAGGTCCACCATGGCGAGAGTGCGCGCCACATCCGGTTCCGGAAACGACCCGTAAGAACCAAACCCGCTATTATTGATCAACAAAAGGCCGCCGGCACCGGCGCCTTCACCATCGAGCCAGTTTTCGACTGCCGCGAACGCGGATTCCTGGCCCGGCGCGGAGGATAAATCCGCCGGGCAGTGCCGCAGGCGATTATTTTCAATAATTATGGACGGCGGGGTGCGAGAAAGGTTGAAAAATTTCGCATTTGGGTTTAGTGTAGCAATTGTTTTGAGGAACTGCTCGCCAATTCCAGAAGAAGCTCCGGTGATAATGACGGTGCCAAAAGAATTTAAGCATTCTGGCACGGATTGTGCGGCAAACATGGCAGTCTTAGATAAAAATGGAACCTGCATGCGCCATTACGGTCTGGTTTTTTACGGCTACCGCGCGCATCCCCTGTCCTAACGCCCGACTTTTCCCAGTCAACCAATAACCATACCAAAGCTATGAGCCACGACCTGATTATCTCCGGCATCCACCTCGATCTGACTGAAGCACTGAAGGACACGGTCGCCCAAAAGATGGAACGTTTATTTAAGCACGAAACCCGCATTCTCCGACTCCGCATTGAACTTGAACACACGGGCAGCAAGGACCACCTGGGCGAATTTATTGCGAAGGGCCACATCATCCTCTCCGGCCCGGAACTGATTGTGCGGGTGGAGTCGGAGGATCTTTATAAATCCATTGACCTGCTGGTGGACAAACTGGATCGCAAGCTGCGCCGGCGCTCGCGGCTGATCAAGGTGAAACGCCATCATCCGCACGAAATCGAATTCCCGGCCGACCTGCCCAAAGTGAGCTGGGCGTAGTCCGGCGGTTTTATCTTTGCATTTTTGACGTGGTTGGGGTGTGCTTGGGCCATGATGGCCAAACCCACACTGTTCATTGCGTTGCTTCTCATCCTCACCGGCGTGGGCGGTTATCTGCTGGGGCACCCGGATGTGGGCGCCACGCATGTGAGTTATACCGCGTTGATTCCGGCGGCCGTCGGCGTCGTGCTGGGGCTGCTTGGGGCGCTTTCACTCAATGATGGGATGCGCAAGCACGTCATGCATGCCGCAGCGATGGTGGGCTTGCTGGCGGCGGGTGGCGATGGTTTCCAATTACTCAAAACGATCAATAACACCACGACCGCGCCGGATGTAAGGGAACTTAAAATCGTTTCGATGTCGGTTACGCTGGTTTTGTGCGTGGTGTTCCTGGTGCTGTGCGTACGCTCATTTATCCAGGCCCGGCGCAACCGGAAGCTGGGGCAGTAAGGCCCGGGGTGGCCGCCCGGCCTGTTTTCAATCTTGCCTTTTGCGGGGCATGGCCTACCGTTGACCTTTCGGTAATAATATATCCGGGCACCCGTAGTTCAATTGGATAGAATGTCTGACTACGGATCAGAAGGTTGCAGGTTCAAGTCCTGCCGGGTGCACCACTCTTTCGACTGCCATGGCTGCGGAACCCGCGAGAATTGACCTGGAAGATAATTTCAACGACGTGCTGGCCAAGGCCCAGCGCGGCCTGGGCATTACGGATGAGGCGCTCGCCACGAAGGCGGGGGTGACCGTGGCAGCCTGGAACGCGCTGAAAAAGGGCACGGTGGATGAAACGGCCCTTACCCGCCTGGCGCCGGTTTTACAATTGCACGGGCCGAGCCTGCTGGAACTCGCGCGCAAGGCGTGGTACCCACGCGTGCCGAACCTGACGGGTCTCGCGCAAGTGAGCACGGCGTGGAAGGACTTTCGCGTGAATGCGTTTGTGGCGTGGAATCCGGTGACTCGACAGGCGGTGGTGTTTGACACGGGGACGGAGCCGGCGCCGATTCTGGCGGTGGTCAAAGAAAACAAATTGAAGGTGGAACTATTGCTCATCACCCACACCCATGGCGACCACGTGGCGTGCTTTGCCGAGTTGAAGCAGAAACTGGGCGCGCCCAAGGCGTATGTAAGCCTGCGCGGAACTTTGGCCGGGGCGGAGCCGATAGACGCCGGGGCGACGCTCTCGCTTGGGAATTTGCATATAGAGGTGCGAAGGACAAGCGGGCATGCGGCGTGCGGGCTGACGTATGTTTTGCGCGGGCTGGCGCAACCGGCGGCGGTGGTGGGTGATGCGTTGTTCGCGGCCTCAATGGGTGGGGCGCGGAGCACGGAGGCGTATGCGGAAGCCCTAAAAACAAATCGTGAACAGATTTTTTCGCTAACTGATG
Organism: uncultured Opitutales bacterium; assembly: GCA_964499725.1. GTDB lineage: Bacteria > Verrucomicrobiota > Verrucomicrobiia > Opitutales > JABDGR01 > JABDGR01. The sequence continues at coordinate 2,163 of CAZCMU010000200.1, read as the reverse complement.
ACACGGTTATTTGCCCAGGACATGGGCCAAGGACAACCGTCGGGCAGGAAAAAGAGCATAATAGTTTCTTCCCGGAATTTAAGTAGCTGCTCCCTGCTCCCGGCTTTTTCCCCACTTCATCCATGGTGGCAATAGTGGGCCGCCGAGGGCGACGGCACTCAGGCCGAAGACAATGGCGGAGAGCCCCATGAGCAGGCCGAGCAAGGCGGTGCCGTGGCCGGGCGGGCGCATGAGCCACCAGCCGCCCGCCGTCACAAAGACAAACCGGGTGGCGGAGGCCACAAGCGAAGTGATGGGCCGGCGCGCGCCCTGGCAGGAAAAGGTCATGCCGACACCGAGGCCCCAGAAACCGTAGGCCCAGGCGCTCCAGTGCAGGTAATGCACGCCGGCGGAGATGGCGCCAACGTCGTCGGTAAACAACCGCATCGTCGCCGCGGGAAAAATCCACATCACCAAACCGACGAGGGCGGAGACACCGAAGCCCAGGCCCGCGCCCGTCCAAGCGAGACGGCGCACCTTGCTCCAATCGCCCGCGCCGACATTCATGCCCACAAGCGGCACCAGGGCCGAGCCGATGCCGAACACAAAGGGCATCAACAGGCCCTCGATGCGCGTGACGGCGCCATAGGCGGCCAGCGCGTGGACGCTGATATTTGTCGCCACGGCGGTAGCCACCAATTGCGTGCCGACGGAGAGCAGCGTGTTAAACGCGCTGGGGCCGCCGACGTGCAGGATCTCGCCCACATGCCGCCAGGAAAAACGGACGGGGCTTTGGCGGCCCCCGCGACCGACCTCGTGTTTTAAAAGCTGCCAGCAAAAGACGAGTGTGAGCGTAAAATAATAAATCGCCATCACGATGGCCGCGCCAACCACGCCACCCGCAGGCAGAGGCCCCCACCCCAGCACGGCGGGCGGAATAATCGCGGCGACGACAAGTGTGACCGCCGCGTTCCATACGGAGGGGATGAAGGTATTGCCCAAGCCGCGAAAGACGCTGGCCAGGATGTTGGCCGTCCACATGAAGCCGCCGGCGGCGATGGTGATGACACCGTAGGCGACGGAGGTTTCCAGCACCTCGCCCGTGCCGCCCTGCCAGGCAAATACTTCGCGCGCCGCCAGCGCCAGCCCACCGGACATAACGGCGCCCACCACGCCCGCGATTAAAACGCCATGGACGATGAGTTCGAGCACTTCATGGCGTTTGCCCGCGCCGAGAGCGCGAGCAATTGCCGAAGCCACACCACCGCCCAAGCCGCCCGCGGCCATCATGCCGAGCAAGGTCAGCCACGGAAAGACCAGCGCCGCGCCGGCGAGTTTGGTCGCGCTTATTTTGCCAATCAGCGCCGCTTCCTCCGCCAGCAAGACGGAATGAAGAATCAGCGCGACGACCGTGGGCACCGCGAGACGGAGGATGGACGCGAGCGCGTCGGAACTGGCAAACACGGGCAGCACGCCGCCCCGTTCGCCCAAAATTTCCGCGCCAGAGACCGGCTTAAAATCACCAGGCATAGGCATTCGGCGCATCGCCGCCCGGCCCCGGCCAGATTTCGTCAAGTTGCTTGAGCACGTCGGGCGCCAGCGTCAATTCGAGCGCGGGCAGGGCGCCGTCAAATTGCGCGAGGGTGCGCGGGCCGACGATGGGCGCGGTGACGCCGGGTTGCTGGAGCAACCACGCCAGGGCGACCACCGCAGGCGGATGGCCGAGTTTTACGCACAGGGCTTCATATTTTTCAAGCTGGGGACGGTATTTTTCGATTTCCTTGAGTTTTTCGCCTTCGGCCCGGCGGCCATCCTGGGCCTTTTGCAGCACGCCACCGAGCAAACCACCACCAAGCGGGCTCCAGGGAATTACGCCCACACCGTAATGCCGGCAAGCGGGCAGGACCTCGAGTTCGACGGTGCGCTCGGCCAAATTATAGAGGCTTTGCTCGGAGATGAGGCCGAGGAATTTCCGCCCGCGGGCGGTGAGAGAAGCGGTAGCGATGTCCCACCCGGCAAAATTGGATGAGCCGACGTAGATAATTTTGCCGTCGGCGACGAGTTTCTCCATGGCCTGCCAGATTTCATCGAAGGGGCACTTGCGGTCAATGTGGTGCATCTGGAAGAGGTCAATATGGTCGGTCTGCATGCGGCGCAGGCTGTTTTCACAGCCCTGGATGATTT
>CAZCMU010000199.1:0-5559 GCA_964499725.1 uncultured Opitutales bacterium | reverse complement strand
GCGTTTTTAATCCTCTCCCACGCCGCGTCCACCAGCGGCTCGTTTTCCTTCGGCAGCGCCCCCGGCCCCACCTTGAAAGACCAACTCGAAGCGCTCTGCCAGCAAAACCACCTGCCCGCGCTGGCCGTGGCCATTGTCAACAGCAAGGGCGTCGTGGAGATGGCCGCCGTCGGCGTGCGCAAGGCGGGCACCACCGTACCTGCGACTACCGATGATTTATGGCATTTGGGCTCTTGCACCAAGGCGATGACGGCAACCGTGCTCGGCTCGCTCGTCCAACAGGGAAAAGTGCGATGGGACTCGACCATCGGCGAAATTTTTCCCGACCATATGGAGTTTCCGGCGGATTTCCAAAAAATCACGCTGCAGGAATTGCTGTCGCACCGCGCTGGTTTGCCCGCGAACCTCGACTGGAGCAGCCTGAACAAATCGGGCGTCAACGTCGTCAGTCAGCGCCGGCAGGCGCTAATTTTGTTGTCAAAAACCAAACTCCTCTCCACCCCCGGCACGCAGTATTCTTATTCCAACGCTGGGTATGTCCTCGCCGGGACTATCGCGGAAAAAGTCACGGGCGAAAGCTGGGAGGATTTGATCAGCGAAATAATTTTTAAGCCGCTGGGAATGACCAGTGCGGGCTTTGGCGGAGTGGGCACGCCAGGCCAGGTGGACCAGCCCTGGGGCCATGACGACAACGGCAAACCGGTGTCGAGCAACGGGCCAGCCATGGACAACCCGCCCGTAATGGGCCCGGCGGGGCGTGTGCACTGCACGCTCACCGACTGGGCGAAATTCGTCGCCGACCAAATGCGCGGCGACACCGGCAGCAAGCCATCGCTCTTGCCTCCGGTCATTTACCACGAACTGCACCAACCCCACTACGACAGCCAGTACACCTACGGGTGGTTCGCCGTGCCGATGCCGCCGTTTGGAACCACCTTCAACCACTCCGGCAGCAACACGATGAACTTTTGCCTCGTGTGGATGATCCCTTCACGCGACCTCGCGGTGCTCGTCTGCACCAATCAAGGCGGCCCAAAAGCGGAGGCCTCCTGCCTGCAAATCGGCTCCACCCTGCTCACCCAGCGCGCCATGCAATCGTTCGCCACTCATCCGCCGGTTCCAGGCCTGCCACCCATTCCGGGACTGCCGTAAACCCGGCCTCAGGGGACGCAGGAACGCTTGCCCCACTTCAATTTTTGGCGATGTCGTCGTCGCGCAATTTGCCCTGGAGTTGCCGGGCCAGGCGCAACTGGGCGGATTCCGACCGCAAATGCCGCAGGAAACGCGCGAAACGCTCGGCGGTGTCGAGTTCCTCCAGCAGGCGCTGTTTTTCCTGCGCATCCTGGCAGAGGGTAAAAGCCGCCATGTCCAAGAAAGTTTCCGGCTCGCGCAACGAGCGGAGAAAGCGGATGGCGTCGGCGCTGACGGGACCGCCCAGTTCGCGCCATTCGTTGAGTTGCTGCAAAAGAGCAAGACGCTGGCGGCGCAATTCAGTGACAACGGCGCCGGGGGCCGTCGGCAGGACGTCTATCAAGCAGCGGCGGTACGGCTCCTCGCTCAAAATCGCGCGGCAGCGCACGCGGGCAATGCCTTGCAAAACGAGGTTCGAGGTGCCATCGGCATTTTCATGGCAGGCGCGGATGATGCCCAACCCGGCGACTGGAAACGGCGGCTCGTTCTGGTCCGGCTCCTCGGCCCGTTCGGGGTCGAGCCCGGCGACGGCAAAGAGGCGGTTGCCCTCGAGCGCCTCGGCCAGCATCTGCCGGTAACGCGGTTCGAAGATGTAAAGCGGCAGCAACTCCTGCGGGAACAAGGCCGTGTTGGGCAAAGTCATCACTGGCGCATCGGCGGGCAAATCAATCGGTTCGCTCATCTCTGAGTATGCAGTCTATCCCCAGCACTCAGCATTTGCAATACCACTTGCGAGACTTTGGTCCTCCCACCAAATCTTTCTGGCTGGAATTTTGATAAATCTATCCAGCCCCAGCCTGAAAACCCCGTTGCCTTATGCCCCGGCGGGAATGGCGGCCTTGCGGGCGGCCTCGGCGGCTTTGACGGCGCGGGCAGCGACGCGGCGGCGCTTGTCCGCCAGCGCGCGCTGACGGTGCGGGTTGATGCGGGTGTGTGCGCGCTTTTTGACCGGCGTGCGTTTGGCTTTCCTGAAGCTTTGGATGCGTCCACTCATGGTAAGAAATTGGGAAGAGGACAACCTTGGCGACCCAACCGGCGTGAGGCAACCCTAAAGCGCAGCACAGGGCGGTCTCGAAGAGGGCCAGGAATACAGGGTTGCACTCGCAAACCAAACAGAGGTAAAGACTGCGGCCATGAAAAGCCTCATCCTCCAAATCAGTGAAAAACTCCAGGAAACGGCCATCAACAGCGCGGTGCTGCAATTTTCCGCGGACGAGTTCGATGGCGTGACCCTTAAGCTTAAGGAAAGCGACAAGCCCGGCGCCAAGGAATGGACTTTGCTCATTCCGTTCGAGGAATTTTATAAAAAGGGGGATGGAGCGGACACTGAGTCCATCCAAAAGATATTTGCCAGCGCCAAGGCCGGCAAAAAAGTTTAAGCACCACCCTACCCGCTGGCGGCTTGACAGCCAGCCCCGGCCCGGGTTTCCTTGGGGCCTGTAATATGAGCAAAGCCTCTTCTTCCGACCACGACCAGCGCAAGCTGGTCAGCCCGATTTGGATCGTCCTGCACCTGATCCCGACGGCCATCTTTTTCGTTTACATGCAGCATGTGGCGTACAACCACACGCCGGATTGGTCCAACCGCTACAAGCAAATCGCGGCGGCCTACACCTCCCTGTGCCTGACCGGGGTTTTCTGGCTCTGTCTGCAGGGGTTCCACGTGACGCTGGTTGACCAGGTTCGCCGCAAGAAGGCGAATATTCCGTCGTAAGAGTTTAAACCGGCGGCACCGCGCAGCCCAGGGAAGCGGCCAGCGCCCGCAATAATTCCGCCTCGGCCGGTTCAACTACGCCGTCGGCTTGGGCCACGAGCGCCCCGGCTTCCAGCAATTGTTTCTTGAGCGGGAATGGCGCACCTTCCAACCGGGCACAGGCGGCCTCGACTTCGCTATTGGGCGCCATGGAGCGGGGGGTAAGGGTTAGTGGCGGAGAAAACATCGCCAATGCCGGCAGGCCCTGCGCAAAAACGGGCTGCGCGGCAGCATCATCCGGCGTGGATAAATGCGCGAGGCCCGAAAGCACGAGCGAGAGGTCCCGGCGGTAAGATTCCGGGTCTGTCGGTCCAATGCGCGGCGGCTGGGGGCGCAGGCGGTATTCGGCCACGCGCCAGAGGGCGAACTGGTGCAAAGTCTGGCCGCGGTCAAAGGCGGTCAAGTCCCGCATGCGCGCGAGCAGGAAACTTTTATCCGAGGTTGGCGCTTGGGCGAGACCACCGAGGGCCAGTTCCAGCAAGGGCAGTTGCCGGCCGGCAGGAACCTGGCTCACGTCGTTGGCGAGATTGGCGGCGGTTTGGGCAGTGGGTTCGGCAAATTCCTGCAGACGCTGCAACTGGGCCGCGCGCTGCGCCGGATCATCCTCGAAGGCCAACGCCAGCACCAAGGCGCGGCAACCCTGGGCATCGTTCAAGGCGGCGGTGATAGATGCGGGCAGGCTGGCTCGCCAGGTGCGAATGTCGTCCAACGCGATGGCCGAAGCCACGCTCGCGGGCACGAGCCATTGCGCAGCCTTGATCGCGGCGGGAATCGCGGCCACTCCACCCGTGGACGGCGGCGGCACGGGCACAGCGACAACTTGTTTTACCACCACGAATTTGCCGTCCCACTGGGGATCCAGTTCGCGGATGCGCTCCTCCAGCGGCGGGTGGGTGGCAAACATGCTATTGATGGCCGGGGCGAAAAACATGTGCGCAGTTTCCTGCACGTGCGCGTGCGCGATGAGCGAACTTAGCCCGCCGATTTTTTTCAACGCGCCCGCGAGGCCGGAGGGGTTGCGCGTGAATTGCACGCCGGAAGCATCGGCCAGGCGTTCGCGCTCGCGCGAGACCGAAGCCTGGATAAGCCGCCCAAACAGCACGCCCAACGAACCCACGGCCACCAGCGCCGCGCCCGCCGCCAGGATGGCAATCGTCGCGTTGCCGCCGTCGCGATTCGAACGAATGCGCACGCGCCCGACCGATTGCAAGAGCACCCGCCCGATGATGGCGATGACCAGCAGACCAAAAACCGCACCGATGAGTTCCACGTTGAGCCGCATGTCGCCGTTAAGAATGTGGCTAAATTCGTGCGCGATGACGCCCTGCAATTCGTCGCGATTCAAATATTTCAATGCGCCGCGCGTGACAGTGACCACCGCGTCCTCCGGACGAAATCCCGCCGCGAAGGCGTTGATGGAATCTTCCTCGATGATATAAATTGGCGGCACGGGCACGCCCGAGGCCAGCGCCATTTCCTCGACAATGTTGCGCAGGCGCTTTTCGGCCAAATCGGTCGTCTGCGGCGACATCGGCACCGCGCCGACGCTCTCCGCCACCGCCGAGCCACCCTGGCGCAATTCCGAAATTTTATAGAGGCATGCGCCGCCGACGATGGCCAGCGTGCCCAGTGTAACCATTACGGACAGGCCGGGATTCCACACGCCGCCGTTGCCGAAGTTTTCATCACCGCCGTATTGGCTGTAGCGCATCTGGTGGCGCACATTCGCCGCGCGGGCGCCGATGAGCGCGAGCACATTGAGCGTCACGACCAGGCCTGCCACGCCGAGGATGAAGTAAACAATCAGCGAGCGGGTGCGCCCCTTGGCGCGGGCCTCGGCTGCAAAAAAGTCCATGGCTTCAGGTGAATTTTACTTTCGGGGCGTCGCGCTCGGCCACGTTGGTGATCTCGAACAACTCGGCGTCGCGGAACCCGCACACGTTGGCGATGAATACCGCGGGGAATTGCTGGCGCGTGGTGTTGTATTGCATCACCGAGTCGTTGTAGGCCTGGCGGGCAAAGGAGACCTTGTTTTCCGTCGAGGTCATTTCCTCGGTCAACTGCATCATCGTCTCGTTGGCCTTGAGGTTCGGGTAGGCTTCGACGACCACCATCAGGCGGCTCATTGCGCCCGCGAGCTGGGACTCCGCGCCGGAGAGGGCCTTCATCGCGGCGGGGTCGGAGGGGTCGGCGGCGGCCTTTTGTCCGGCGGAGACAGCGGCGCCGCGCGCGGCCACCACGGCTTCGAGCGTTTCGCTCTCGTGCTTGAGGTAGCCCTTGGCCACCTCGACCAGATTGGGGATGAGGTCGTAGCGGCGCTTGAGCTGCACGTCAATTTGCGCAAACGCGTTTTTGAAACGGTTGCGCAACGTGACCAGCCCGTTGTAAACGCCGACGCCGTAAAGGGCGACCGCGATGACCGCCACCACCAGAACTAAAAGGATGATTAATACGATTGTCATAACGAAATCATTTTCGGTCATCCTCGGCCTTTTGGCCAGTATAATTGGAAGGGGAGATTATAAGGGGTGGGCATAAGATGAATTGGACCCAGCATACTAACGAATCCCCGCAGACAAAAACCACACAATATATCCTTGAGCCAAGATCGGAAG
>CAZCMU010000198.1:0-5607 GCA_964499725.1 uncultured Opitutales bacterium | reverse complement strand
AAGACCCTTAAATCGTTGTTGAACCCGACCATCGTGTCGCTGATTCAGAGCACGGGCGGCGACTTGCGCAAAATATTGATTCAGCAATTAGGCCCCCAAATCGCCGCGGCACTCAATAAAAATGCCGGGGACACAGAAGTTTTTCTCCAAAGCCGCAGCATTGCCGGGTCAGTCAAGCACCTGTACGAAGTCAACAGCCCGCTGCCCGCGACGCTCATCCTGTTGTTCAGCGTCATTGTCCCCTTTGGCAAAGTACTGCTGGTTGGCACGGCCATGTTCATGCCCGCCGCAACCCGCCGCCGCGTGCTCGCTTTTGTGGAGCTGATTGCCAAATGGTCCATGGCCGATGTGTTTGTGGTCGCGTTGTTCATCGCCTACCTCGCGGCGCAAGCGAGCCAGTCGGCCGGCGGCTCGTCGCTGGTCACGTTCACCGCGACTTTTGGCCCCGGCTTTTATTGGTTTCTGTCGTACTGCCTGTTCTCGCTCGCGACGCAGCAGTTTACGAGCCGGTGGTTGGCGAAGACGGACGACGCCAGTTTATCCACCTAGGGCAGCTTCGCCTGGACGAGCTTGCTGACGGCGCCGAAGTCGAGCAAGGGGGCTTCGGGGCGGGCTTTGAGGGCGCCGATGACTTTGCCCATGTCTTTCTTGGATTGCGCGCCGGTGGCGGCGATGGCCTCGATGACGAGGGCTTCGAGCTTTACCGGGTCAAAGGCCTTGGGCAGGTATTTTTCCAGCAAAACTATTTCGATGGTGTTGGCGGAAACGAGGTCGGCGCGACCGCCTTTTTCGAATTCCGCGCGGGCGTCGGCGAGATTTTTCACGGCTTTGCGCAAAGTGGTGGTGACGAGGGCGTCGTCAATGGGCTTGTTGGCGTCCATGGCGGCGCGCTGGATGGCGGCATCGGCGGTGCGCAGGGCGAGCGCGGCGGCGGAGTCGCGGGCTTTCATGGCGGTGACAATGTCGGCGCGGAGGGTTTCGTAGATGGTGGGCATGGAAGTGGGTGGCGGAAACAATAGGCTTATGTTTTTGGAAGGCAAGGATTTAAGGAGCGTCAGAAACCGGCACCAAGATTGCGGACAACACCGATGACTGCGCTGGGAAAAAATTAAATCAAGCCACGAAAAAAAATAAACCCGCTGGAACTTTTGTTCCAAACGGGTGTTAAACATGCATCAGGGTGCAAACCCTGACCAAGGAATACGGTATTAGTATAGCAACCAAGCAGCTAGGCAGTGTCCCTTGAGCAAGGCCTGCCGTTAAACAAGGCCGGCCGCTGGGGATGACCCGGGGCCGGCCTCTTGTTTGTCACAATAAACACCCCAGAGCAAGCAAGAAAACTACTGATTCCCATAAGGGGCCGGGATTTATGATCCACATTGCAATGCCTCGGCCGCCGCGACCCACGGCTCATACTTCGCGCGGAACTCGGGACTAAAGCCCACGGGTTCGTGAGTTTGCAGGCCAAGTTTGCACACGGTGCGCTCGCCTTTGGCGTGGAGCACGGCACCGTCGTCACTGCGGAATTCAAAGGCGACCGTGAGGCCCGCCTCGCGCAGGCGGACGCCCCACAACACGACGATGAACGGCGCGACCCCGCGCAAAGGGGTGAGATAGTCGATCTCCATGCGCCGCACAACGACGTAGAGGTCGGGGTATTGCTCGGGGGAAAATTCCTTCGCGCCCATCAACTCGTCGAACAAGGCTTGCTGCGCGCGCTCGACAAACTGGAGGTAGCGCGAATGGTGCAGCACCCAGAGGGCGTCAATTTCGTAAAAATGGGCGCGGGTGCGGTAAACAAACAACCCCGGGGGCGGCTGGCGGTAGTCGGGCATCAGGAGGGATGGCAAGAATGTCCAAATTCCGTGGTCCAAGCAACCTCTTTAGGACAGGTCAAAATTCTGAATGCTGGGTGCTGAATGCTGAATTGCAAACCGTCAAATCTTGGATCGAATATCACCTTCATGCTCGTATTTTGGATTGGAAGATTCAGCAATCAGCATTCAGAATTCAGCATTTGAATAGTCCCGACCGCCATCTGCTGGTTGATGCGATGAATGTCATCCACGCGTGGCCCGAGTTGCGCGCGGTGCTGACAGAGCATGGCCCCGACGCCGCGCGCACCCAGCTCGCCACGGCCTTGCGGCCCATCCATGACATTGAAGGGTGGCGGGTGACGATTGTGGTGGATGGCTCGGGCGATGAAATCCGCATTGAGCGCCCAGGGAAGGAGCTGACCTTTTCCTACGTCTTTGGGCCGAAAGGGCTGACGGCCGATGCGATTATCGAACAACTGGTCGGCAACGCGACTCTGTCCCCTGACGAAGACCGCCGCTCCCGCAAAAAGAAAGATCGGGATGCGGAAATCGTTGTCGCTACACGCGATAATATGCTGAGCGAAGCCACGGCGGCCAATGGGGCACGGTTGATGACACCCAATCTGTTACGGGAATGGGCCACGGATGCCGCAGCCCGGCAGGTACGCGAAGTGCTGGCGCGCTCGCGCAAAGCGGCCAGTGAGTGGAGAAGCGGCGTTTCGCCATGGGAAAAACTGCCGAAGCCGCCCAAATAGCACCTACCGCAGAAACGCTTCATGCAGGCCGCCGTCCACGGCGAGCACTTGGCCGGTGGTTTTGCTCAGGCGGTCGGATACAAGCAGGAAGTAGCCCTCGGCCTGGTCTTCGGGCGTGATGGGAGTTTTCGTCAGCGTACGGTCGGCGTAAAACTGCGCGAGTTTCTGAACGAGCGAGTCGGTCGCTTCGGTTTCGGAAAACGGGATGTTGTATTTGGCGAGCGAGCCAATGACGCGGTCGCGCGGAAACATCGCGCTGCCTTGCACGACCGTGGCCGGGGCGACGGCGTTGACGCGCACCAAGGGCGACAACTCGATGGCCAATTCGCCGACGAGATGATTGGCCGCGGCCTTCGAAGCGTCGTAGGCGATGGAGCCTTTTTTCGAGACGGCGGCGTTGGCGCTGGTGGTGAGCACCAGACTGCCCCGCAAGCCCTGTTCGCGCCAGGTTTTGGCCGCTTCGTCGCCGACCAGATAACTGCCGGTGACGTTGATGGCGAAAGTCAGCGCCCATTTGTCGTCGGGAATATGGCCGGTGGTGTCGCTCGGGACAAAAATGCCGGCGGTGACACAAATGGAATCGAAGCCGCCGTAGGCCATGGCCACATCGTCGAGCATACGGCGAATGCTTTCGCGTTTCGTTATGTCCGCGCCCAAACCGAGGGCCGGACCACAATCGGACAGGCCGGTGCCCGCCACGCCAATGCCCGAGCCCAGTCGGTCGGTGATTTCTTTGGCAGTGGCCTTGGCGGAAGCTTCGTTCAAGTCCACACACACCACGTGCGCGCCCTCGTTGACGAGGCGGTGAGCGGTTTGTTTACCGATGCCCGAGCCTGCACCGATGACGATGACCACGCGGCGCGCGAGTTCTTTTTCGGGCGGCATGCGCTTGAGTTTGGCTTCCTCGAGGAGCCAGTATTCGATGTCGAACGCCTCCTGCTGCGGGAGCGAGACGTAGCGGTCAATGGCTTCCGCACCGCGCATGACCTCGATGGCGCAGTTATAAAACTCGGCGGTGACGCGCGATTCGCTCTTGTCCTTGCCCCAGGCAACCATGCCCAAGCCGGGAATGAGCACGACGGTCGGGTTGGGGTCGCGCATGGCGGGGGAATTGGCGCGTTTGCATTTTTGGTAATAAGCGGCGTAGTCAGCGCGGTATTGGGTGATGCCCTCGGCGAGTTTTTTCTTCAGCGCGGCGACATCCTCGGCCTGCGGATTCCAATCCACATACAGTGGTTTGATTTTGGTGCGCAGAAAATGGTCCGGGCAAGAGGTGCCGAGTTCGGCCAGGCGGGCGGCGTCATGGCTGTTGACGAAGCGCTGGATTTTTTCGTCGTCCTGCACCGTGCCGATGAAACGCTTATGCTGAGAGACCTGACCGCGCAACCAGGGCAGTATGGCGCTGAGGGTGACATGGCGTTTTTCCGCCGGCAACGCTTGGAATTTCGCGCCGCCGAACGCCGCGGCGTCGCCGCCTTTTTTTGCGTATTTATCCTCGATGTACGCGGCGGCGCGCTCGATGAAGTCGAGCGTGAGCGTGTAGCAGTCGCGGTCGTCGTCGGCCCAGGAAATAAAACCGTGCTGGCCCATCATGATGGCGCGCACCTTGGGCTGCTGGCGGGCGATTTCCTGCATGGCGAGACCCAACTCAAAACCCGGCCGCATCCAGGGCACATAAGCCATTTCGCCGTCAAAAATCTCGCGAGTCAATTTTTCGCTGTTGGCCGAAGCCGCGATGGCGATGATGGCATTCGGGTGCATGTGGTCCACATGCGCGCCGGGCAGATAAGCGTGCAAGGGAGTGTCAATGGAAGAGGCCCGGGGATTCAGGTTGAACGTGCAATGCGAATAGAGGCCGACCATATCGTCCTCCGCGGGGGATTTGACGCCCTTGTCCGCGCGCTTGCCGTAAACTTGCTGCAAGGCGTCGAGCTTGCTCAAATAGAGCGAGGAAAAAAAGTTGCGGGTGCTGGTGCGCAAATCGCCGCCGGAGCCCTTGACCCACAAAACTTTCTCGGGCGTGCCGCCGACGGGATCGTTCTCGACAATTTTCGACGAGGTGTTGCCGCCGCCGGTATTGGTGATGCGCTGGTCGCTGCCGAGCAGGTTGGAGCGGTAAATTAAGCGAGCAACGGGGTCGAGCGCAGCGGCCCGGGCGTCGTCCCAAAGGTAGTTTACAAACTGAAAGTGTTTCATGGGGTGCACCATACTGCGGCCACGCCGACGGGGAATCAAGGCGCTTCCAACGTGTGGCGGGTGACCTCCGGCGGGCAGAAAAACCGTGCGGGCACCCGGCAGGCGCCAGCCCCGCGGCTGGTGTAGCCATTCAGGCCCTGGTAATTCCACGAACCGCTGAGGACAAAGCGCGGGGCGTGCGCGTTATTCAAGAGGGCAAAGCCACCCGGCAGGCACATTTGCCCGCCATGGGTGTGGCCACTCAACATCCCAGCGAATCCCGCAGCGGCGGCCTGGGCGTAGGTTGAGGGAGTATGGGAAAGCAGAAGGCCACACGCACCTTTAGGAATTGCCGCACGCACTTTTGCCACATCCGCCGTGCCATAGGTATGTTCGTCGTCCACGCCGCCAATCCAAAGTTCCGCGCCGCCCAATTTCCACGGCGCGGCTTCATTTAACAGCACCCGCCAACCCAGGGCTTCAATTCCAGGCACCATTTCCAAGGCGTCGTGATTGCCCAGGGTCGCAAATTTTGGCACCTCAGGCCGGAGCGCCTTGGCCACCACGGCGCAGAGGGCAAGCGCCGTGTCCCATTCATGGTGGGTGTGGGCGCGGTAGTCGCCCGTGAGCACCACGGCATCGTAGTCCCAGTCCCCAATGGCGCGCAAAACGGCCGGAACGATACCCGGGTCAATATCCGCGTGCAAATCGCTCAAGTGCAGCAAGCGACGGCCGCGAAACGGCGCGGGCAGGCCGCGCAGGCGCAGAGTATTCTCCTTCCGGCGGACGGCCAGCATGTTGCGCCGGCCCCATTGCGCCAGGCCGATGGCGCGCAAAAAGCCTCCGAACACCCGCATCCG
>CAZCMU010000197.1:0-5695 GCA_964499725.1 uncultured Opitutales bacterium | reverse complement strand
CGGCAATGGAGCCGGTCACGCCGAGGATGATGGTCTGGCCGTCGAGGGAGGGCATGGGGAAAATTCGTTCTCAATTCAACACCCTATCGTTACTTCCGTAAAGCTTCAAAGGTTCGTCTAGGATCCTGCCGGCAGTCCAAAACACGCCAGACTTCAACATCCGAAGCATTCAACTTATAGTAAATGGCGTAGGGGAAACGCCTAGAAAGCAAACGGTGATAGCCAAAAACGCGGCGGTGGATTCCGGCATAAAGCATAAGGGATTCAAAATCCGAGTACAGTGTGTCCAAGAAATAATCACCCAAGCCAGGCGACTGGCGCTCATAAAAGTCCTGCCCGTCCGCGAGATCATGAATCGCGTCTGAAAGCAGCCTTACCTTCATTTGCGTCGCCGAGCCAGTTGTTTCTTCGCGGTTTCTAAATCCACAAAATGAGTTTTGCCTGCTTTGACCCGGGCTTCTGTTTCGTCCAAGGCATCGGCATGCCAGGCCGGAGATTCAAAGGACGCTTCATCCCGGCTGAGATCCGACCACAAAGCTTCCATGGCTTGGAGCTTTTGAGTCTTGGACATGCGCGCGAGTTGTAGTGCGGTCATAAGCGAAGTTTAGAAAATCAGTGGGCTTTTGCAATCCAGAATGAACGACTCATTAATTAGTTGTCCACTCTACAATTAAAAGCGACTCCAATGGTAATCCCACGGCCAATGTAGCCTCAAGCCATCGTTTTTGGCTCGAACGAATACGGTCTTTACCCTCTCGCTTAGACTCGACAAAAAGCACCTGATCGTTCTTCCAGCAAAAAACATCGAAGCAACCGCCCCGCATACCAGCCTGAGTTCGAATGCACTCAAATAATTTCTGCTTATCCGGCGGAAGGTGAATAGCTTCGATCCAGTTCTTCAGAAAGCGATTTTTGTAGGTATCAACCCAGACACCATTCCAACCTGCTTTTTCAAGATGTCGGAGAATTACGAGTTCGGCAAAATATGGATTTCCTTCGTACTCCAGAACGCTTTTGCCATTATAATTGTTCGCCAGTGTCGGCCCCTTCCAAAGTGAAAACAATGGGGTAGTCTTTGGCACTTCAATTAAGCGATCATCGGATAACAATATTGGTTCAAGTCCGGATGGCTTTAATATTGAGGGGAAATCCATAGCCTATTACTTCCATGATTGACGGCATTAATTACTTCGTCTAGCCTTTAATCCTTTAGATGACACCGCGCGTTTCCATGGCCCTGCTGCTTGGTCTGCTCCGACTCCCCGGGCGGGGAGCCTAATCGCGTGCGTGGCGGCCCCGCCTTATTTGCGGCCGCTGTTGAGATTCCGGGCTTAATTCGTCCGCCCGGCTGTTTCCCGTAGGGTTTTTCCTACCGTCGCCATGCCTTCATGGCTATCGCTTTCTGCGTTCTGTTTCCTTTATTCTGTCTCCTACTTCCCTTCCCATGCAACACGGTTCGATTACCAAATACCGCCCCGTTCCGCACGTCGTCTTGAAAGACCGCACGTGGCCGGACCAAACCCACACGCGCGCGCCCGTCTGGTGCAGCGTGGATTTGCGCGACGGCAACCAGGCCCTCGCCATCCCGATGAACGTCGAGGAAAAGCTCGAATATTTTGACCTGCTGGTGCGCCTCGGCTTCAAGGAAATCGAGGTTGGCTTCCCCTCGGCGTCGGACATCGAGTTCGCCTTCATCCGGCGGCTGATTGACGAAAACCGCATCCCCGACGACGTGTGGGTGCAGGTGCTGACGCAGGCGCGCGAGCACTTGATCCGCCGCACATTTGAAAGCCTGCGCGGCGCGGGCCGGGCCATCGTCCATCTGTACAACTCGACCTCCGCGCTCCAGCGAAAGATTACTTTTGGCGACGCCTCGCGCCAGCAGATTAAAGATATCGCCGTCAACGGCACGACGCTGGTCAAGGAATTGTCGCGCCACCTGGAGGCCGCGGGCACGCGCGTGCGCTTCGAGTATTCGCCCGAGTCGTTTACGGACACGGAGACGGATTACGCGCTCGAAGTCTGCGAAGCGGTGATGGACGTGTGGCAGCCGACGGAGCGCGAGCCGATTATTTTGAATCTGCCCGCGACGGTGGAGTACTTTACGCCCAACGTGCACGCGGACCAAATCGAGTGGTTTGGGCGCGAATTGAAAAACCACGGCCGGCGCGCGAAGGTGCTCATCAGCCTGCACACGCACAACGACCGCGGCACGGGCATTGCGGCGACCGAGCTGGCGTTGCTGGCCGGCGCGGATCGTGTCGAAGGCACGCTCTTCGGCAATGGCGAGCGCACGGGCAATCTCGACATCGTGACCGTAGCGCTGAATCTCTACACGCAGGGCATTGACCCGCATTTGGATTTTTCTGACCTCCAAAATGTCCGCGCAATTTATGAACGCCTGACGCGGATGACCGTGCCCGCGCGCTGGCAGTACGCGGGCGATTTGGTGTTCACCGCGTTCTCCGGCTCGCACCAGGATGCAATTAAAAAAGGCATGGACCGCCGCCGGGCCGCGCACGCGAAGCCGTTTGACCACTGGGAAGTGCCGTACCTGCCGATTGACCCGCAAGACCTGGGCCGCAACTACGAGGCGATCATCCGCATCAATTCGCAGAGCGGCAAGGGCGGCGTGGCGTATGTGTTGCAAACGGAGTTTGGCCTCGAACTGCCGAAATCCATGCACCCGGAAATCGGCGCGGCGGTCAACGTCGCCGCGGACAAACTGGCGCGCGAATTGACACCGGCGGAAATCAAAAATCTGTTCGACGACATGTACTTGCGCGCGACGAAGCCACTGAACCTGGTGGACTATGACGTGCGCGCCGACCCGGCAAGCCGCCACCAGTTCAACTTCGTCGGGCAGATACTATGGAACAACGAAGCGCGGGAGATCCGCGGCACGGGCAATGGGCCCATCAACGCCTTCGTGCAAGCCATGAATGCGCAGGGCTGGAAAAACTTCCGCGTGCTCGATTACCGTTCCCATGCGATTGGCGTGGGCTCTGCTACAGATTCGGCGGCGTACGTGCTCATTGAGCGCGAGAGCGACCGGGCGCTGTTCTGGGGCTGCGGCATTGACACGAACATCGAGCAGGCGGGACTGCTGGCGCTCGTCAGCGCGTTTAACCGCGCGTGGCCGGAAAGATAGTTTTGAAATAATCAATCCAAGGAAACATCATGCTGGCACTTTTCTTCTTTCTCGTGGGCACCGTGCTCGCGATGTCGTTTGTCTGCTCGCTCACGGAAGCCGTGCTGCTGAGCCTGAACCCGCTGTGGTTGAAAGCACGCAGCAGCGAGGGCAAGCAGGCGGCCACGCGCTGGCTGGCGATGAAAAACCAGATCGAGCGGCCGGTGGCGGCCATCCTGGCGCTGAACACGCTGGCCAACACCGGGCTGGCCACGCTGGCGGGCGCGGTGTTCGTCAAAGAGTTTGGCAGTCAATGGCTGTGGCTGTTTTCCATCGCCATTACCGTCGTGATCCTTTTCGGCACGGAAATGCTGCCAAAAATATATGGCGTACGAAACGCCGAAAAGATGGCGCCGTATTTGATCAATCTGCTTTCGGCGATGATGTGGATTTGCCGGCCCGTGGTTTACGTGATGGACCGGCTCTGTGAATGGCTGATGCTGACGGGATCGCCTTCCGACGTGAAAGACGCCAGCAGCCACATCATGGACATCATTGCGCTCACGCAGGCGGCCAAGTCGGAACACATGCTGCACAACCGCGAGGAGATTATCATCATCCATGCGGCCACGCTCTCCGCGCGGCGGGTGCAGACGGCGATGGTGCCGGGCGAATCGGTGAAAGTGTTCCAACAGAAAAAAACTTTTTTGGAAAACGTGCAGGCCATGGGCCCGAAGCTGCACCGCAGCTACCCGGTTTGCCGAGACGGCGTGCTGGACCAGGCGACGGGCTACATCCGCGTGCGCGAGCTGTTTGCGGCGAACCTGACCAGCGAGGGAAAAGCGGACTGGACGGCGCTGGCCCGACCCGCATTGCGGGTGCAAGCGCGCGCGAGCCTGACGCAATTGCTGGCGCTTTTTTTGGAGAAGCACGAAATCGCGGCGCTGGTCGAGGATGCGCAGCACAAAATTGTCGGCTGGATTACGCTGGATGACGTGATGAAGGTGCTGATGGGGCAACGCGTATAGCGCGTATGGGAAAATCGCAAAGAGGGCGTTACCCACGGCTAAATTCGGGTCGTCGCGATGCGACTGCGGAGACTAAAACGGACGAAATTTGGCCTTTGTCTGCGCCGCGTAGCGGCGGTTGAATTTAGCCGTGGACTTCAGTCCACGGATTCAAATGGTGGGATTATGCGTCGCGTAGTGACGCTTGAACCTAGCCCCATAAATACTTCTCGTCCACCGCAACCTCATGTTTCAACAATAGCGCGCGGTACTCCTCTTCAAAGGTCTTGGTCCGGTGATGTTCGCGCTGGGATTCAATATACCGGCGGACCTCTCCGTCCTTCGATTTGCTGACGGAAAATGCGGCATACCCGTCTTGCCAGGCAAAATTCCGGAGGTTGAGAGCCTTCGGGAAGGCGTCTTTTATCCAGGCCGAGGAAACGCCTTTGAGTAATTTCACGGCGTTGCTGACAGACAAGTCCGGGGGTAGCAACAAGAGCAGATGAATATGATTTTCAATGCCACCGATGCATAAAACGGAAAAGTCATTCTCCCGGGCGATGCCACCGAGGTAGGCCCAAACGCGAGTTTCAATTTCACGATTGATAAAATTTTCCCGATTTTTGGTGCTGAAAATGATGTGATAAAAGATCGAGGAATAGGTGTTGGCCATGAGCGAAATCAATGGGCGATAGATGAATTCAGCAATCTATTTTTGCATTCATTCAAGCGTCGCGACGCGACGCGGTGGCAGGGACATCGGATTCCGTGGGTTGAAACCCACGGCTAAACTCGAGTCGTCGCTATGCGACTGCGTAAAACATTGCCAAGTAGATCGGGAGGCAGAACGTAGACTAAACAAAAAAAGCGCAAAGGACTGAAAATCCTCTGCGCTATTTAACTCCCAATGGAATTTAATTAATACCTATAATGCTCGGGTTTGTACGGTCCCTCAATCGGGACGCCGATGTAGTCGGCTTGCACCTTGGTGAGTTTGGTGAGTTTGACGCCGATTTTTTCCAAGTGGAGGCGGGCGACTTCTTCGTCGAGTTTCTTCGGGAGAATGTAAACGCCGGGCGAGTACTTCGTGCGGTTGGCCCAGAGGTCCAATTGCGCGAGGACTTGGTTCGAGAAGGAGTTGGACATGACGAACGACGGGTGGCCGGTGGCGCAGCCGAGGTTCACGAGGCGGCCTTCCGCGAGCATGTAGATGGAGTTGCCGCTGGGGAGGTCGTAGCGGTCCACCTGGGGCTTGATGTTGACCTTCTTGACGCCGGGGGCGACGTTGAGCTTGTCCACCTGGATTTCGTTGTCGAAGTGGCCGATGTTGCAGACGATGGCCTGGTTTTTCATCTTGAGCATGTGCTCGAGGGTGATGATGCCGTAGTTGCCGGTGCAGGTGACGTAGATGTCGGCGAGGCCGAGGGTGTCCTCGACGGTGGTGACCTGGAAGCCGGCCATGGCGGCCTGGAGGGCGCAGATGGGGTCCACCTCGGTGACGAGGACGATGGCGCCGAGGCCGCGGAGGGACTGGGCGGAGCCTTTGCCGACGTCGCCA
>CAZCMU010000196.1:0-5722 GCA_964499725.1 uncultured Opitutales bacterium | reverse complement strand
ATGCCGTTATGCCGGAACTGCACACTTGGACACATGGCCCCGCCCAACGTCTCATTGGGGTTGACCGAATAGTAGGGTTCGCTGAAGGGATACTCCTGAATGCCGTCGCTGCGGGGCAGACAAGTGTCGGTAAACATTATGGTGCGGGCCGGATTGGTTACGTTTGAGAGATGGGCCGGCTTGTATTGGTCTTTGGGCGTGCCGCCGATATACATTTCGTTATAGCCATAATCCCCGGCGCCGTCTTCAAATGTTTCCGCGCTCTGCGGATAGAAACCCTCAAAAATTCCGCAATGCAGCGCTTTTCCCCCATCCTGGAGATAGGGGTACAAATAGCCTTTCGTCGGGTCGAATTTGGCGGAGATGCCGGTGCGGCCGCCATGCCAGCGAATCAGATTACGCGGTTCCTGGGCCGGGCAAAAAGATCCATTGTGATCGGCCGCGTACAAGAGGTTCGCCTCGGCCAGCGAATGCAGGTTGGCCTCCGACTTGGCGGATAAGGCCATTTTATAGACCTGCTTCGCGACTGCCGTTAAAAGCAACGAGACAATCATGAATAGCACCAGCGCGAACATCAATTCCAGCACCGACAACCCCGCACACCCGATACGAGGGCCCAGGACGGAACGGCGATGATAAAGGCGAGGCATGGCAAGTTCGTTTCTTGAGTTACTAGAGGCTGAGCTCGGTCGCGCGTAATCGAATGAAGATCATCGTGCCAGGGGCGGGCGCAACCGGCACGGCCACCGTCACTGAATGGCTGGCGGCATTGAGGGTGACCACGGCCAGCGCGTGACCTTTGGCATCCAACAACGTGGCCCAAGCACCGCCCGCGGTGCTTTGCGCGATGGGGGTCCAAACCGTGTTCACACCCAGGGACGTCGCGGTTTCCACGTCGAGCGTGACGTCGGTAGCCGTTGGCGTGGGGAAAGTAAGGTTGGGACGGCCGCTGCTGTCGCGGCCCATCAAAGGGCGCAAAGACGCCGGGGTGGCGTGGCCGGCGGTGGCACCCAGCGCATAAGCCAGCAGGTTGGGCACCCCGTCACCGGAGGGATTATTGAGCGCGCCACGCAAGCTGGCATTGGCGATGCCATTGGACCAGAGAAGAAAGCTCGGGGGCGCATGGAGCACGCCTATCGCCTGGACTTCCGGCCCGGGTGAGCCGGTCGTCAGCCAGGGGTCGTAAATGATATGGTTGTAGGCATCCTTGCTCGAGCCGTTGCCCACGACTGCGACCAGCCGCACATAACGCACATGCTGGAGGTCCAAGGTGCCGGCCAGGGCTTGCGGGCTTGTTGCCAATTGGGCCAGGTCAAACGGCACGCCCCAAGACTCCCCATAACTGTTGCTGGTCTTGCCGAATAAGTTGTAGATTTTGGTGGGGTCGGAGGTCATATACGGCCACGACGTACCGGAAGGCTTGGCATTGGTATCCACGCTGGGGAAGCGGACAAAGTTAACCCCATCACTGGAAACCTCCACGTAAGCGAGCTTGGCAAAGACCGAATTAACGCCGTTCAAATCAAAGGCATTCCCAAATACCACGAAATCCGCGCCGGGGCCGTCGGCAATGTCGGTCGCAAAACCCAGAACAATGGAGCCCGGGGCCGTGCCTGCGGCAAGGTCTGAAGTTGACAGGTCGCCCAGGGAGACTACATCGAACACATCCGCCGAGGGCGGCCCCAAGGTTATAGCAGGATCCATCCATTCGCTTTGAATCAAGTCCGGGCGCGCCGGGGAGTAATTCACGACGCTGGTGGCCCATCCCAGAAAGACCGGATTCACATACTGGTCGGTGTTGAGGATGGTGCCGTCACCCAAATCATAGGGCGCCACGCCGTCGCCTTCGGGGCCGATATAGCCGGGAATCGGCAGGTCGAGGGGTTTGCTGCCGTTTTCCGGATTATAGCTCAAGGCATAGGGCCCCGCCGGCTGCGCCGGCGGCCACGCCGCCAGGAGCGTCAGCCCGCCAAGCACACCCCACCCGGCCAGCAGCCGACCAAGCCACTGGCAAATTTTCCATCTGGGTGTTTTGTTCGAGCGCATTTTGATTCAAATTTGCGCCCGCGCTAAATTTCTGCGTCTCAGGCCGACAGCCACGACTCCCGCGACCAAAGCCGCCAGCGACGCCGAAGACGACGGCTCCGGCACATTTTGCACCTGGTCGTAGCCATAAACCACCTGGTCGCCGGGGTCGAATCCGGCCTGCCAGACAAAATTCACATAGTCATATCCGCTGGCGGAAAACGCGCTGACGGTGTATTCGCCGCCGGCAGCTTCAGGATTTAAGACCCCACCGGTGTTGGTGGCCGGGTTGAAAAAAAACAGGCCGTCGGCCCCAAAACCCGCCGCCCACACCCGGCCCGCGGCATCCACCGCCAGGCTGCCGACGACATCGTCGGCAAAAGTATGGACCAAGGTGCCGTTGCCAAAAACCAACTGCGACGAGTGAGCAAGCGCGTTCTGCACCTGCGCATAAGTGAACTCATAGACGCTGTTGTTATCGTTATCGCCGACGAACAAATCGCCCGTGCCATCCACCGCCACCCCGGCGCTGAACCCGCCCGCGGGATTGACCAGCAACTGCTGAGTGCCGCCCAAGGTCACATAACTCACCGAGTTACTGCCGCCCGAGCCATTGGCACCCACGACATAGACCGCCGACGCCCCGGCCGGCGCCCCGGAAAAATTTTGCAGGGACGTTATGCCGGTATAGCCTGGGCTGGCGGGAGATGAGGGGTTGAACTGGTAAACCGGCAGAACCGCCCCCTGGCCGGAGCCCACCACCGCGGTCGTGTCATTCACCACCGCGATGAAACTGGGATCCACATTTGGGGCCGTGGCAAAAGCGGTGTTGGCCGAGGAGCCAAAACTGTTCTGCAAGTATAACGAGTTATTGTTGCCGTAAACGTACTGGCCGTCAGACAGGTGGGCCACCGCCACCGCCCCAAAGTGCGGCGACGATGAAATCAAATCGGGCAAATCGAGCGTAATCCAGGCTCGGGCCGGACTGGCGCCGATGAAGGCCAAAGCAAAGCTGGCGGCAATGGCTTGACCACAGATTGCGGTCCAGCGCGTGAATTTATTCGGGTGAGTGAGCTTTTGGAGGATGATCATGGTTGGGCGGCCCGTGGCGCGCGGGCTGGCGCGAAGACGCCTCCCCGGCCACCCGCCCAAGCCCAAGCACAAAACCGCGCGAGGAGTATGCCGGATAAAATAAGGCCATACCCCTCCCGCCGATTCATCCTCTGGCCCGGACGTTCAACCGCGAAAGCATCCCAGGTTAATCCCATCCACCTCGTCTTCTGGCTCCCGGTAAGACCACCCACGCCTTCCCGCTTCGCCTTCAGCGAAACAGTGGCTTATTGTGGGCGGCACGACCGATTACAGCGGCGCGACCGCGTCCGAATTGCACGGACTTCCGTTTGATGGACAGGCAGTGTGGTACCGTTGTCACCCAGCACCGGTTAAAGAACGCGGTTAAATTGCGTCCTAACGGGAAGAAAAGCAAATGAAAATTCGGCTTTATCTCGACCAATCCCATTAATTGGCCGGCGCGGCGGCGCGCACGGATGCGGGGATGGCGGGCAACTGGGAAGCTGGAACCGGCGCCCGAACGCTGGGCAAAGGCGCCGCGGCCTGGGCCTCCGGCAATTGAAACCAAGCGCCGTTGACGGCGAAATTTTTCAGCGTGACGCTTGACGTTGGTCCGAGCACGAGGTTGGTGTTCGGCACGTTGAGGTTGATGTTTTCCATCGTGATGTCGCTGAGCGAATCGCCGACCGTGCCGCGCAGCGAGCCGAGGCCGCTGAACGAGCCGGTGACGTTGCGGATGATGATGTGGTCAATCGCCCGCGCGGGCGAGGGCTGGCCCTGCAAATCAAAATACTGCGTCCATGGGGCGACGTTGAGGAACCGCCCCGCGCCGGTGGCCTTGATGCCGTCTATGGTAATATTCGAGTAATGCTGCGGGGTGTCTGGGCGCAGCTTGAGGGTCAATAGATTGGCGCGACCGACAATCGTGCAATTATGCACCAGCACATTGCGGACAATCGTCGCCTCGCTCCCGCAGGTGAGCACGCCGTTGCCGTTGCCAAATTCACAGTCCTCGATGAGGATGTTTTCGTCGGGCGGGCTGTCGGTGTCCTTGTCGGCAAAGGGGCCTTTGCTGCCCTTGAGGGCGATGTCGTCGTCACCGTCCGAGATGTGGCATTGGCGGATGGTCACGTTCTGGCAACTGTCCACGTCCATGCCGTCGGTGCTGGGGCTGGTGGGGGCGTCAATATGCACCCCTTCAACGAGCACGTTGCTGCAATGGTAGAGATGCAAATTCCAAAAGCCGGAATCCTGGAAGGAAATGCCCTCGATGTGCACATCCGCACAGCGATCCACAAACATCAGGCGGGGGCGCTCGACGTCGAGGTTGGTGGTGGCCGGGTTGGCGGCGCGCTGCGCGCGGAACTTCGCCCAGAAGGGCGCGCCATTACCGTTGAGCTGGCCCGGACCGCTGATGTGCACATGTTGCATATCCTGCACGTTGACGAGCGCCATGCGCCAGGGCTGGAAATGGCCCTCAATACGCGTCTGCTGCAAGGGGTAGTCCTCGATATTTTGCGAACCAAGGAGGACGGCGTCCTTGTCGAGATACAACTCGACGTTCTTCTTGAGAAAAATCGAACCGCTCAAAAATTTCCCGGCCGGAATCTCCACGATGCCGCCCCCAGCGTAGGCGGCGGCGTTAATCGTGGTCTGAATGCTTTGGGTGTTGAGCTTTACCCCATCGCCCTGCGCGCCGTAGTCAGTAATTAGATAGTGTTTGGACTCCTGGAAAGCCGTGCTCCAGCTCTGCGAGCAGGCGGCTTGCAGAAGCTGCAATAAAAGAATCGAGCCCAGGAAAACAATCCGGCGGGGATGCGGGGTAGGCATAGCAACCCACCCTTAGGCCAATTTGGCAAAAATGCAAAGGTGTTTCTGAACGATCACAACTGCACCTTAATGCCCCGCCTTAGATACGTCGGCACGTCCAAATCCTCACCTTCAAAGAAATTGCGGTCGGTCTGGTCGAAGTAACCACGTTGTTCATCGTGGCCCACAAAATGGAATTCGTTTTGCGCCGCACCGCCATCCTTGGTGCCGCGCAGCTTTGACGTGTGCACGGGTAACGGCGCGGGGGGCAGGGCCGCCGCGGGGGGCTTGGCAAATATGGCGGGGGCATTAGGCGCGACCGGGCCGTCCGCGCGCAGACCCGAGGGCGCGGTGCGCAACGAGGCCACCGAGGTCTGTTTGGCGCGCACTTCCGTCGCGCCGACAACGCAAATCTCCAGCTTGCCGGCCAGGCGCTCGTCAATGACCGCACCGAGCACCGTTTGTTCGCGGCTGCCGAATTTTTCCGCGATGGCGGCGACAATCTCGTTCACGCGGGTGAGGCTCAGCTCCGGGCCGCCGACGATGTTGACCAGCAGCCGGTCCGCCCGGCGCGACAATTCAGGCGTGTGCAACAAGGGGCAAAGCATCAGGTCGTGCAAGGCTTCGGCAACGCAATTTTCTCCCGCGCCCTGGCCGAGGCCAAAGAGCGTCTTGCCGCCGCGCGGGGTGAAAGTGCGCCGCAGGGTGGCGAAGTCGAGGTTGATGAGGCCGGTGTGGAATAAAATCGCGGAGATGGCGCGAATGGCGCGGCCAATCCAGGCGTCGGCCTGGCCGAAGGCGTCGAGCACGGTGGCTT
>CAZCMU010000195.1:0-5760 GCA_964499725.1 uncultured Opitutales bacterium | reverse complement strand
GCCCCCGCCGGCAAAACTCACGAATTCCAGCACATTGTAGTAAATGTGGTGCAGCCGCGGCCATGTGCGCTGAATCGTGTTATATAGGCCGACGCCGAAACGGTAAATCGCGTGGGTTTCTTCCAGCGCTTGGTTTAATTCGACTTCCCATGGCGGGTTCAGGTTGCTGTGCTCGGCCCACGTGCGCAAGGCCCGCGCGCGGGAGTCATGGCCCCCGCCCGTGCTCGAAGTCAGCACCAGCACGCGCAACGGCTCACCGCTCACGCGCGGGCCTCCGCTGTTTTCACCTTGCGACCGGCCAGTAAACTGCGGCCGGGCCGTTGAAGCAACCGGCGCACCCGCCAGCGTTCGGGTTGCGCCACAATGAAACCCGCGCACGTCGGTGCGCCGCAACGGCAGCGGTGGCCGGGAAAAGCCGCCAGCCGGTAGCCGTAGTCGAAAGTCACTTCCTCGCCCGCGGCAATGTCGCGCAAGGCCCGCAGAAAAATTCTTTCACCCTCCGCCACCGCTTCGCCATTCGGTTCACAACTATGGTTGGCAAACCGCGCGGGGTTGCCCGGGCTCGCGCCATCCAAATCCCGTCGGGCATCAAGTTCGAAAATAAACGTCCTCTTTCGTCGCTCCTGCCGTCGGGCCGATTCCGCCTTGCTGATGCTTTTTCCCCTATATTCCGCCACCGTTTCACCGGCCTTGAACGCTCGGGCGGCAAACAGTCCCCGGCCATGAATGCGCGAGCGGCGCACGGCATATTGCACTTCGGTCATCGCTGCGGGCATGCTACAAATTCCGGTTGACGCCTTTTTCCGTCAACGGCAGCCATTGGCCCCGGCGAAACAGCGTCACCTGCCCGGTGCTGGCCGAGACGACGATGGCCAGGCAATCCGCCGCCAGCGAAATGGCGCAGGCCGCCGCATGGCGCGAACCCAGCCCGCTCGGCAGTTGGTGGGCATAGTCCGGTGCATGAATCAAACTGCCCGCTGAAACGAGCACGCCGTCGCCGCGGATGACAAACGCGCCGTCGAGCGACGAGAATTCCTTGACCGTCTCATCCATAAACGGATTGAGAATATTGCGATCCTCCTCCTTGTAGCCAAAAAATGGATTCAGCACGAGCGGCTTGGTGTAGGCTTCGACCTTTTTCGCCTCGCCGATGACAAACAGGCATCCCACCGGTCGCCCTTCGCGCCCTTCAATGGCCAGTTCCGTCGCCACTCCCAGCACGCGCTCCAGCACCTCCGGCTTGACGCTGGGCGGCAGCATGTCCGCCTGGCGCGTGAACACCGACTGGAACTCCCGCTCGACATCCACCACCACCACCGTGTCGAACTGATTGCTGCCGGGAATGCCGCCCAGGCAGCACAGTCGCTCGTCGGGCTTGATGATGCCCCGGGTCAGGCCGATCAGCATCGCTGTGCGCAACTGCCCGAGCCGATTGTTGGAAAAGGAACGCACCGGAATAATGGCGTCGGCCACTCCGGGCAGGCCGGCGACTTCCTGTGCTGTCTGCGTCACCAGCACGGTTTTAAAAGCGCCAAAAGTCTGGCCCAGCTCAATGCCGCCGGCAAAGGTGTCGCCAAACACCATGATCGTCGGGCAACGCGCGCCTCGTGCCACCTTGGCCGCCACGTTCAATATCAGCCGGTTGAATTTGCTTTCCTGCGAATCCGTGCGGCCCGCTCCGCCGCTGAAAACCTGCTTCACCACCGTCTGGAAGGAATCCAAATCCGTCGCGCCCACCAGGCGGTCGAGCAACGCGCGGTCCTGGAACACCCGCGCCAGTGAGGCCAGCATCGTGAGGTACGACTTTTCGCTTTCGCCCGCGAGCATCAGGAACACCAGGCGCAGGTTCTTGTAATCCCCACCCCCTTCAAATTCCAGCCCGTGCGGGCAGCGACCGACGACAAACACGTATTTGTGCTTCATCGGCACCCGCAAGTGCGGCAGCGCCACCCCGTTGCCCAGGTAGGACGTCATCGTGCGCTCCCGCGCCAGCAATTCCGTCCGCAATTGTTCACGCGAGCGCTTCGTCAACACCGTCGCCGGCAGCACGCTCAGCATTTCTTTCAACGCCTCGCCAAAATCCCCGCTATGCAAGTCGAGAATGCGCGATTTGGTGAAAAAGCGGTCGAGGCGCATGGCGGTACGAGGTCGGAAGGTTTAACTTTGTCCGGTGCCGACAATTCGCACAACCCAATTGTTCCAGCGGACGCCGATTATTTTCGGCCCGAAGGCGGACGATAACCGGGGTTTACCGTTCCCAATCCAAGGCGCCCTTGCGCAACTCATACCACAGGCCGAACGTCAACACCAACGAGAAGAACATCACTGGCAGCACAATCGGCAGGTGCGCGACGATGAATTCGCGGTAAACCAGCACCGCCGGCAGCAGAAAAACCACTTCCAGGTCGAAAAGAATAAACAGCATCGCCGTGACATAGAACTTCACCGAAAAGCGCGGGTGGGGGTCGCCGATGGGGTCCATGCCGCACTCGTAGGCGGCGTCCTTGCGCGGGTGTTTCGCCGCCCGCTGGCCAAACAAGCGGTTGGCAATCAAGATCACCGCGGCAATTCCCGCGGCAAGCACGAATTGGATCAACACCGGCAAATAGGCGGACAAAGTCACGGCTTTAACAAACACATCCCCGCCCCTTCTGGCAAGCGGGAATGCGAACGAAAATGAAATGGAAATCACCCTTCACGGCAGCTTCACCATATAGACATCCTTCGGGTCGTCGTCGCCCAAATGCGTTTCGGGCAGCCGGGCGTAATCCAAATACGCGGGCCGGTCCAGTTCTGGCAATCCACGGCTTTTGCGCGCCAGATTAATCCGCTCCCACAGCAGCCGGTCGAGCATCACCGGGTTCGGGCTGGCCAGCAATACCGGATCGGAATCCGTGTATAGCGAGTTAAACAACGGCCCCCCGGCGCATTGGAAATGCTCCAGCGACAACATCGACAACACCCAGCCGCGCGCGAATTCCGGCACCGTGGCAATCTCCGCGATGGCCTTCGCGCCGATGTCCGGATTTTGAAAAAATCGCGCCGTGTTGCTGCACGACCACAGCGTGGCGTTGATGAGCGCCCCGGCCGGCCCGATTGAACCAAACTCCATCCCAACCGGCAGATTTATCCAAAAATCCACATCCAGCAGCAGCGGCACCGGCAGCAGCGACTGGCGCTTCGTCGGCGTGATTTGCCAGTCGTACTTTTCGCGAGCCGTCGCCTGCTCGGCCAGGTCGGACGCCGGCGCGTTGCTGTCGTAGCTCCATTTCAGACTGTAATAACGTCCGCGCTCGAGCGCAATGACCTGCACCCCGTCAAACACGCCCTCGCCGGAAATGGCGTTCAGCGGCAGATAACCCGCCGCATGCAATTTGCTCTCGCTCTGGTCCACGATGAACAAATCCGCCGCTTGAAACCCGCGCGCCTCCAGCGCCGCAATCACCGCGCGCACCAACCCCGGCGGCGTGGTCAGCCCCTCCACTTCCGTCATGATTTTCAGACCCACATGGTGCTTGGGCCCGAACGTCAGCTTGCGGCCCAACCGCCGCTCGTAATCCGCAAAGACCGCCTCCACCGCATTGCGATAATCCTGGTCGCTAAAGTCCGTCAGCTTGCCCAGCCACAACCACGAATGCGGATCCTTCGGGTCGGGTAAAATAGTTTCGGGTTTCGGGTTTGAGGTTTCAGGTTTGGCGTCCGGAGAATTAACCGGCGCCGGGGCATCGGCTCCCCGCACCGTCCTGGAAAAAAACACCCCCATGGCCAACGCCAGCCCAACGATAATGCTCCGACTGTGCATGGGAATCCCCCGCCTTACGCCTGGTTCGCATTCGGATAACTGCCCAGCCATTTCACAAACGGGCATTCGCGCCGCAACGCCGTCACCGCCTCCTGGATGACCGCGTCATCCCAATGGCCCAGGCAATCAATGAAGAAATAGTAATGCCACGCCTTTTGCCGGCTCGGGCGCGATTCAATTTTTGACAAGTTCACGCCCCGCGCGCTGAACGGCTCCAACGCCCGCATCAACGCCCCCGGCTGGTCGTTCAGCGAAAAAACCAAACTCGTCTTGTCGCGCCCCTGACCCAGTGGCGGCGAAACATTTTTGCCCAGCACCAAAAAGCGCGTCACGTTGTCCGCCTTGTCCTGAATGCCCGCCACGACCACCGGCACGCCGTGCATGTCCGCCGCCAGCCGGCTGGCAATCGCCGCCGCGCCGGGCGTTTCCTTCGCGCGCAACACCGCCGCCGACGTGCTGTCCATCGCCTCGGTTTGCGCCGCGGGCAGGCTGCGCCGCAGCCAGTCCCGGCACTGCCCCAACGCCTGGTCGCGCGAGTATATCACGCGGATTTTCTCCAGCGGCTCTTTGGAAATCAAACAATGCTCAATCGGCAGGAAAACCTGCGCGACGACTTTGAGCTCCGTCTCAACCAGCATGTCGAGCGAGTGGAACACCGCGCCTTCCGTCGAATTCTCGATGGGCACGACGCCGTGGTCCGCCTCGCCGCGCTCCACCGCCGTAAAGACATCCGGTATCGTCGCGCACGCCTGAAAGCGCAGGCTGGAGCCGAAATTCTTGAGCGCCGCCTGGTGCGTAAACGTCCCCTCCGGCCCGAGGTAGGCGATGGCCAACTCCTTTTGGAGCGCGACCGACGCGGAAATAATTTCACGGTAAATCGCCTTCAGCGCCACGGGCGTCAGCGGCCCCGGGTTCACGGCCAGCAACCGCTCAAAAATCGCCTCCTCGCGGCTCGGGACATACGTATTCGCGCCCTGCTTTTGCTTGGCTTGGCCCACTTCACTGGACAGGCGCACGCGCGCGTTCAGACGCTCGATGATTTCGAGGTCCACCGCGTCTATCTGTTTGCGCAAAGATTCTAAATCCATGAGGAGAAATTTTTATTAACCCGCGACGGGTTCGTTTTCCGTTGAGACTTCGGCGGCCGGCGACGGTTCCAAATTATCCGTCGGCAGGCCCATGTCGCCGTCCGAGATAAGTTCCTGCTGCGACTCCGGCTCGATGGCCCGGCGAATCCACTCGTTGAGCTGCGCGGGCGACACCACGTCCGTCGCCGGCAATTCCTCGAGCGACTTGATGCCGCAGAATTCCAAAAATTTCACCGTCGTCGCGTACTGGATGGGCCGGCCCGGCAAATCCGCGCGACCCGACACATACACCAGTTCGAGCTCCAACATGCGCGTCAACGCGCTGTCGGTCGCCACGCCGCGCACGGCCTCGATTTCCGAGCGCGTAATCGGCTGGCGGTACGCGATGAGCGCCAGCGTCTCCAGCGCCGCCTGCGAAAGTTTGAGCGGCTTCGGCGCGTCGCGCAGCAATCGCACCCAGTCCGCATAATCCGGTGCGACCGTCAGGCGAAAACCCGTCGGCCCTTGCAGCAACCGGCATGCTTCGTTGTTCGCCTCCATCTCCAGCGCGATGGCGTCCATCGCCTCGCGAATCTGCGTTGCGGTCAGCAACGTCGGCACCTGGGCCATCAAATCCTGCATGACCTCCTGGCCCGTCGGCGCGGGCGCTTCGGCCACGCCCGTAACAGTCGGCCAGCTCGGGATGGCGGCGGCCGGGACGACGATCGTCTCGGGCGCACCTTCCCCGCCCTCCGCCGCGGCGGCGGGGGCCTTTTCGATCTCCTCGTGGTAACGCGTGATGACCGTCTGGATGTCCTTGATGGACAAGGGTTCCGACGTGGACATCAGCATCGCGCGAAGGATTTTCTTGAGATTGAATTCCATGGCTGG
>CAZCMU010000194.1:0-5819 GCA_964499725.1 uncultured Opitutales bacterium | reverse complement strand
CGATGGATTTTTTGGACATCGTCATGGAACTGCGCAAGAAGTACGGCATCGAAGTCCCGGAGGCTGATTACCCGAAGCTGGCCAGCCTGGATAGTTGTGCGGAGTATTTGCTGCCGAAGTTTGTGAAGTGAGCTGTGTGCTCTCTATGGATTTGGTTTGAAACTGATTTTCCATGGACGAAGAATTCCCAGAGCGGTTTTCATCTCTTAGCAAGCATGATAAAGAGTTGTTGTTTGAGACACTTTTATTTTGCATTAGAGCTAATTCGGGCATTGGCCTAAAAGGCGGAGATCAAGGGCATCCTGTGTATAATCACGGAGCAGAGAGCGGCAACAATTTAGGTTGGGAGTATGCTGATTCCCCTGAAGGAAACGGATTTTATCAAATGTATAAGGAGTTGTCTTTGCATATGGTTGATGCCGATTCGGTAAGCGGTATGAAAAGATACTTTGCCGTTTCATGGCAGGAGTTCTGTCGGCTGCTCGTAAAGTACGACAAACTTAGGGATGGAAAGCCACTATTGCCACCAGCGTATGATGAGAGTTGAGTCTTAATTTCCCCCATGCAAATCCTCGAATTCGCCTTTGTTTGTTATGCCGTGACCGACCTGGCGCGGGCGCGGCAGTTTTATG
Source organism: uncultured Opitutales bacterium (assembly GCA_964499725.1). GTDB lineage: Bacteria > Verrucomicrobiota > Verrucomicrobiia > Opitutales > JABDGR01 > JABDGR01. The sequence continues at coordinate 5,187 of CAZCMU010000194.1, read as the reverse complement.
AAAAGGTCCTCGGCTTCACGCCGACGAAGAAGTGGATTGACGGCGACAAGGGCTGGATTGAATACGAGGTCGGACCGCACACGCTGGCCATCACCAACATGGCCGAGGGCGACGACTGGAAGCCCACGCCGGGCAGCCCGGGCGTGGCCCTGGAGGTTGCGGATTTCGACGTGGCCATCGCCGAACTCAAGGCCGCTGGCGTCAAATTCGCCATTGAACCGTGCGACACGCCGGTTTGCCGCATGGCGATTATTTGCGACCCGGACAACAGCCGCATTTGCATTCATAAGCGCATACCGATTAAACTGCCGAAGGTTGGGTAGGGTGAAGTCATTCTTGCCATTTTCAGCCGAACCGGGCAACCTTTCGTCATGCCTCCCGCCGCTTTATCGAGCCTGTTGCAATTACCGCCGCGCAAGCGTTTGGAAATCGCCGAACGCCTCTGGGTGTCTGTGGCCGATGAGGCGCGGATGCCTGTTCCCGCCGCCCATAAGCGAATTGTGCTGAAGCGGTTGGCCGATTACCGCGCAGGCAAAATCAAGACCATTTCCCATGCGGAATTGATGCGGCGTGTGCGCTCGTCGTGAACAGCAAACCGGTAGAGGCGTTGCTGGCGGTGGCCGGGGATCTGAAAGCCGCCGTGGCCCATTACGAGTCGTGGCGCCTCGGCGGACGCGAATACATTTTACAGAAATACAATGAGACGATCAGTTGGATTGCATGGAATCCCGATGCTTTCCCCAAAAAAATCGGCGCAGTTCAACGGGCGGTTTTGAAGCAATCGTATTATATGGTTTATTTTGTTCAAGAGCCCGAACGGAGTTTGATTTTGGCCGAGTTGGACGGTCGGCGTAATCCAGAAGAAATTCGCGGTTTGCTTAATTTCCGACGACCTGGAGACGGACGCCCATGACCAAACCCTGGCGCATTCCGACTGATGGCGGGCAGAACATCGGGCAAAATCCCTTTGCAACGCTGTCGAGCGAGGGATTGCCGACGGCCAAAGCAAATCCGCCGCCGACAACTATTCACGCGGCCAAACCCGTTAAGAAAAATCGCGGCCGGGTGGATATCATCCGCGAGAAAGCCGGGCGGGGCGGCAAGACGGTGACGGTGGTCACGAATTTTGTCGGCATTGGGCTGCCGGAAAAGGAATTGCTCGCCAAGGCGATGCAGCGGGCGTGCGGCACGGGCGGAACGGTCAAGGAAGGACGCATTGAAATCCAAGGCGACCAGCGGGAGCAGGTGGCGCGGATTTTGACCGAGGCTGGATTCCGACCGGTCTTCGCCGGCGGATGATAGGGTAACTACCCATAGCCGTGGTGGCAGCGTTCGTGTATGCTCCCCTTACGCGATCAAAAAGGTCTTTCCATACTGGACTGGCCGACGGGACTCGCCGAACGAAAGTAATTTTATGTTAGGACTTATTTTGCTGGTGGTACTGGTAATGTTGCTGATTGGTGCCCTGCCCACCTGGCCGCATAGTAAAGAATGGGGCTATTATCCCAGTGGCGGGGTGAGCCTGCTGCTGGTCATTTTGGTGGTCCTGCTCTTGATGGGCCGGATATGATGTTACTGGCGGGTCGGACCACGGCTGCCGAAGCCGGTTTTGGCGCCATGCATGGCGGCCGCCTCATCGGCCTCCCGGCGGTGCTGGCGCATTTGGCGAAAGCTCACCAATTTTTTTCGCTGCTCATCCCAAAGGTGGAAGGTGAGCGACTTCAGGCTGGAGAGCATCGTCACGGGTTTGACCCCTTTAAACAGCTCGTGCGCCTCGTGGCAGCTTTCCAGATTGTAATTGGGAATGCGCGAACTGAGATGATGGATGTGGTGATAACCGATGTTGCCCGTAAACCACTGCATAATTTTGGGCAATTTATAGAACGAACTGCCCTGCAGCGCGGCAGTGGTGAAGTCCCATTCGTCGGCATGCTCCCAGTACGCGTCTTCAAACTGATGCTGCACATAAAACATCCAGACACCCACGGCCCCGCCCACCGTCGTAATCGTCAACTGGATGAGCAGGTAGATTTTGAGGCTGAAAAGAAGGCTCAGGGTCGCGACCATGGTAAAAACCGCCAAATTCATCCAATAAACGGAATGGCGTTCGCGCTTGTTGGCTTTGGGCGCCGGAAACCGCTGCCAGACCAAAAACAGGTAAAGCGGGGCGATGATGAACAGCACCAGCGGGTTGCGCGAGAGCCGATAGGCAAAACGCTTCCAGCGGGAGGACTCCAGGTATTCCTGCACGGTCATCGTCCAGATATCGCCGGTGCCGCGTTTGTCCAGGTGGCCGGATGTGGCGTGGTGGACGGAATGTTCCCAGCGCCAATGAAAGTAGGGGGTGAGAGTGAGAAGGCCGGTGAGGAACCCCACGGTGTCGTTGGCTACCCGGGACTTAAAGAACGAGCCGTGCCCGCAATCGTGAAAGATGATGAAGATGCGCACCAGAAACAATCCCGCCATCATGGCCAAAGCCAGGGTAATCCACCAGGACATCCCCCGGCTCCAATACATCAGGCCCCACAGTCCAAAATAGGGGCCGAGCGTGTTAACGAGTTGCCAAAGCGCGCGGGGCGTCGAGGGGACTTCAAATTGGGCAACGATCTTTTTCCAAGCCAGGGCTTCGGCGTTGGATTTTTCGCGGGGTAGGCAATTTTGCATGCGGGGCAGTTCCTTGGGGGTAGGTGGTCGCTGGGGGGGTGATTGGTCCAGCGAATGGGGTAATACCCTAATCGGGTGGAGGTGGAGAGTGTTAAGGGAAATGTTTAAGCAGGGTTAGGCCCGCAAATTCGGGAGCCCAAATGCAACTGACGCGACAAAAGCCGCAAAACGGAAGCCCGGCGATACTTAATTAGGGATAAATCCGTATCCGGCGTGCTGGTGATGCTGCGGCGCTGAAGTTCCTGATATTAGGGAATTTTCTGCCAGAAGTCAATCTTTCCCGGCCAGATTAGCGCCGTCGGCTTACGGGCTGAAGGGTGGTGGGTCAGTCGGCTGGCGAATTCTTGGTTGAGTGTTGGGCGTTGAAGGTGGAGTGTTGGTCGCTACCGCCCATGGCCAAGCCTGCCCATTCCCACTACGACGCCGTCATCATCGGCGCGGGCATGTCGGGCCTGGCGGCGGGTATCCGGCTGGCGTTGTTCGAGAAAAAGGTCGTCATCCTGGAGCGGCACAATGCCGCGGGCGGGCTGAACAGCTTTTATTTCAAAGACGGCCACAAGCACGACGTCGGCCTGCACGCCATGACGAACTATGTGCCGCCCGGCCCGCGGGCCAAGGGCGCGCCGCTGACCAAACTGCTGCGGCAACTGCGCCTCACGCGCGAAGATTTTGACCTGGCCGAGCAGGCCGGCTCGCGTATTGCGTGGCCAGGCGCGAGTTTGCGCTTCACCAATGATTTTGCCGTGCTCGAAAGCGAAGTCGCGCAGGTGTTTCCCAATGAGGTGGACGGTTTCCGCCGGCTGGATGCGGCGGTGCGGGCGGCGGCGGCTGAATCGCTGGCGCTGGACGCCGTGCCGCGTTCGGCCCGCGCAGTGCTGGGTGAATATGTGCGCGACCCGGTGCTGGCGGACATGCTGCTGCTGCCGCTCATGTATTACGGCAGCGCGCAGGAGCACGACATGGAGTGGGCGCAGTTTTGCATCATGTGGCAGGCACTTTACCGCGAGGGCTTTGCGCGGCCCTTTGAGGGCGTGCGCCGCATCATCCACGCGCTAACCGATAAATACCGCGCGCTCGGCGGCGAGCGCTGCATGAAATGCGGGGTCAAAAAATTGCAGGTGGGCGAAGGGAAAATTGCCACTATTTTGCTCGACGACGGCACAGTCATTGCGGCGGACAAAATTATTTCCAGCGCGGGGTTGGTGGAGACGCTGCGCCTATGTGACGACCAGCCGCCGGAGGTGGAGAAGCAGGCTGTTGGCCGGCTGTCTTTTGTCGAAACCATCACGATGCTGGATAAAACGCCGCGCGAATTTGGTTGGGAAGACACCATTATTTTCTTCAACGACGCGGAGCGCCTGCACTATGCGCGGCCCGAGGAATTGGTGGACCCGCGCAGCGGCGTGATTTGCTGCCCGAATAATTACCAATATAGCGGAGGGCGGCAGTTGCCCGAGGGAATTTTACGGGTGACGGCGCAGGCGAATTTCGACCGCTGGATGGCGCTGGCGCCCGATGTCACGGCTTATGGCGCGGAGAAAAAGGAGTGGTTCGCGCGATTGCAGGTCGAGGCGCTGAAGTTTTTACCGAACGCGCCGTCGTTGCCGGTTTTGGAGAAACATACGCTGGCGATGGATATGTTTACGCCGCGCACGGTATTGCATTTTACGGGGCACCTCGCTGGGGCGATTTACGGGGCGGCGCGTAAAGTGCGTGATGGGCGGACGCATCTGGCCAATCTTTTCCTGTGCGGCACGGATCAGGGTTTCTTGGGCATCACGGGCGCGATGTTGAGCGGCATCACGATGGCCAACGTGCACGTTTTGGGTGCGGGCGGGAAAGACTAGCCGTTTTTGTGCGTCCGCAAGTATTCCACGACCCGCAATACCGGCGGTTCATCCGGGCCGAGGGCGGGGCGGATGGTGAACAGCGCGCGCACGACTGTAACATAGGGAATTTCTTTTCCCATTTCGGCTTTCCAAAGATGGCGCACATAGCGCACCGCGCGGTCAATGAGCTTCAAGTTGCTCGCGCGGACATAGGTCATCAAATTTCCCCGGCAGCGGCCCAGCCGTGCCATGACGGCGGTGGAATGGGCGTTGAGGAGAAGTTTTAAGAACAGGTGGGCGCCGAGCAAGCCGCCGGGTGGATTGGGCAAGGTTAGGCTAACTTCATTACAAGAAAGAAGGATTAAGCCTTTTTCGATTTCAACTTCGATTGTCTGGTCATTTCCGCGCCGTTCAATGACCCGATCCGAAAAGTCGTAGCCATCAATCCACCCGTGCGAGGTGAGCTTTTCCAAGCCGGGCCATTCCAGCGTGCGCGGCTCGCGCAGCAACAAAGCGCGCCAGGCGGAGGCAGCGTCCGCTGTGCCGGGCAGGTGCAGGTAGGTGAGACTCTTGGGTTGCTCCGGCGCAAACACGTTTTCGAATGCGGTGAGGCTGAAGGTGGGGGAGCGCTCGGTAGTGTCGGTAAGTGTGGTGAGGCCCGTCGTGCGGGTGCGGTAGAGCGTGTGGCCGTTGC
>CAZCMU010000193.1:0-5862 GCA_964499725.1 uncultured Opitutales bacterium | reverse complement strand
CCCTTAAAGCCATCTTTTTGACCGACGCTCTGCCCACGAATCAACCCTATTGGAAGCCCTCCCTGCTGGGTAGTTGGTATCAAAAAGCGGGCGGCACCCTGCCTGATTTGGCCGCCACCGAACCTTTGACCATCACGGTCCGCGGCAAACAATGGTGGTGGGCGTTTGATTATTCCCAATTCGGTGTCACGACCGCCAACGAATTCGTTATTCCCGCGGGGAAAGTGGTCAAGTTCGACCTGCGCTCGGACAATGTCATTCACTCTTTCTGGCTGCCCAAAATCGCCGGCAAAGTGGATTTAATTCCGGGCCGCGCGAATTGGCTGTGGATGATGGCCGATGACGGAAAGGTCGCCAGCGATGGCTACGACCACGGCACGGTGGCGGCTGACCAATACGAAAACGGCCTCTACTATGGCCAGTGCGCGCAATACTGCGGTGAATCGCACGCCTTCATGCTGTTTCGCGCCCGGGTCGTCAGCGATGCGGACTTTGTCCAATGGATTGCCTCCGCCCAAAAGAAAGTGCCCGCGCCTGCTGCTGGCGGCGATTGGCCGAAATTTGTGAAGGCCGCCAATGCCAAAGACCCCTCAGTCCTGGCCACTCCGGTCCAGCGTGGAGCGGCATTGTTCTTTGGCCGCGCCAACTGCCTCCAATGTCACACCATCAACGGCAGCCCCGCGCAAGGCACGGGCGGACCGAATCTGAGCCTGGTGGCCACGCGCACCGCCCTCGCCGCCGGCTTCCTCGATAATCTCGACAATGACGGCAAGCTCATTGACCCGAAGCGCCAAGCCGACAACTTTTACAACTGGATCACGCACCCTTACGATTATAAGCCTGGCAACTTGATGTGGTATGCCAAGGCGGGGCTGCACAACATTGTCGAAACCAACAAGGCCAACGGCACGCCCATCACCGATCAAGACTGGCATGACCTGGTAGCCTTTTTGATGACGCTCAAATAACCCAGTCCTCCATGCTTGCTCTTACCTAAATTCGGACTAAAATTTCTTCCGCGCGACTATCGCCACTTTTTCACCATGTCTTCCGTCCTCGTCCACGATAAAACCGAACTCCCGGTGCTGCGCAGCGGGCTGGGTTTGCCGCGCCCGGATCGTTTCGTTGGCTGGAAGGACTGGGCCACGACGGTGGACCATAAAAAAATCGGTGTCATGTACGGCGCGGCGGCGTGTTTCTTTTTCCTCGTGGGCGGCGTGGAAGCCCTGACCATCCGCACCCAGTTGGCGCGGCCGATGCAGCACATCATCACTGCCCAGTTGTACAACCAGCTTTTCACCATGCACGGGACGACGATGATCTTCCTGGGCGTGATGCCGCTCTCAGCCGCGTTTTTCAATTTTGTGGTGCCTCTGCAAATCGGCGCACGCGACGTGGCCTTCCCCCGCCTGAACGCCTTCAGCCTGTGGACGTTTTTTGCCGGGGCGTCGCTGCTCAATGTCTCCTGGTTTCTGCAAGTGCTGAACATCATCGGCCTGCTTAATCCAGTGGACGGACGCACGGACATTGTGCCTGGTGGCGGTTGGTTCGGCTATGCCTCTCTCACCGAAAAGCCCTACACTGGCATTGGGACGGATGTCTGGGTATTGAGCCTGCAAATTCTGGGCGTTGCCTCGCTCGCCGCGGCCTTCAACTTTATCGCCACCATCATCAATCTGCGCGCGCCGGGCATGACGATGATGCGCCTGCCCGTGTTTTGCTGGATGACGCTGGTGACCTCCTTCCTGATCATCTTTGCCTTTCCGCCCATCACCATCGCCCTCGGCGAGTTGCTTTTTGACCGCACTTTTGGCACTAATTTTTTCCGGGTTGAAGGCGGTGGCCAACCCATCTTCTGGCAGCACTTGTTCTGGGTCTTCGGCCATCCGGAGGTTTATATTCTCATCTTACCAGCCATGGGTATCGTGTCGGAGGTTCTGCCGACCTTCTCGCGCAAGCCGCTCTTTGGTTATCCCATCATTGTATTCTCCGGTGCGGTCATCGGCCTACTCGGCTTTGCCGTTTGGAGCCATCATATGTTCGCCACCGGCCTTGGCAAAGTCGCGACCGCGGCGTTCTCACTGCTCACGATGGCCATTGCCGTGCCGACCGGCGTGAAAATCTTTAACTGGATTGGCACCCTCTGGGGTGGGCGTGTTCGTTACACTGTGCCGATGATTTTTTCCCTGGGCTTTGTTTGGGAATTCATGCTGGGCGGATTTTCTGGCGTCATGCACGCAGCCGCACCGGCGGACGCCGAGCAGCACGACAGCTATTTCATCATCGCCCACTTCCATTATGTGCTGCTCGGCGGCGCTGTAATGGGTTTGCTTAGCGGGATCTACTATTGGACGCCCAAAATTTTTGGCAAAATGATGAACCAAAAACTCGGTTACTGGATTGCGGGAATGGTCATTGGTGGTATCAACGTCACTTTTGGCCCGATGCACTACCTCGGCTTGATTGGGATGACCCGCCGCACCTACACCTATCTAGGCGACAAAGGCTGGAACGAATGGAACATGGTCTGCACGATTGGCGCCTTTGTCCTCGGCATCGGTATTTTTCTCTGTTTCCTGGATCTCGTCATCACCGTGTTTAGCAAGAACCGTGATTGCGGCCCCGACCCGTGGAACGCGCGCACCCTGGAATGGTCGCTGCCCAGCCCGGTGCCACCCTACAATTTTGCGCGTCTGCCCATTGTCTCCACCCGCGATGCCTGGTGGATGCAAAAGCATGGCGAGATTCCCATTGAATTCGACCAGGCCGATGTCTCGCACGGCGTGCATATGCCCAGCCAGTCGTGGATGCCCATGGGCGCGGGCTTTGGATTTTTCATGTTCGGCATCGGAATTGTGCTGATGAGCGCGGGGGTGCCCTATTGTGGTTATCTAGCCATTGCCGGTCTCGCGACCGTCGTATTTTTCATTTACCTCTGGGCGCTGGAAGGGCCGGGAGGCTACCATCTGGCCGTGCCCGCCGAAGCCACACCGCCGTCGCCCATACCAGTCCGCACGCACGCACCCGTCGCCGCCGGCCATCACTAAACTACGTATTTACTTACCATGTCCGACGCTGCCGTCATTGCCCACGCCGACGATTCCCATGCCCCCGCCGAGGCGCATGTCGAACACATGACCTCCACCGGGATTGACACCAAAAAGCTGGTCATGTGGCTTTTTCTGGCGTCCGACTGCATGTTCTTTGGCACGCTGATTTCGACCCACCTCGTCTACCGCAAGGTCTATCCTTATGGTTCCAACGAAAAGGGCATCATTGATATTCTTAAAACCTTCGACATCCAGCTCACCTCGTTCTCGACCTTCATTTTGTTGATGAGTTCGTTTCTGATGGCACTGGCAGTGTCGGCCATGCACAAGGGGCAGATCAAAAGTTTCCGGCGCGCCTGCATCGGGGTGATGCTTTTTGGCCTCATCTTCCTGACCGGCCAGGTTTACGAATTCACCCACTTTTTCGACGGCCACGCCATCTACACCTTTTCCGTCAAAACACCCGCCGGCGAAACCATTTCCTCCACTTACGAAGGTCCGGCTGACCAGACCCGCGCCAAGGCCGACCTTGCCCGCCGCCTTTTTGTTGACCATCCGGATTGGCTGGCTGCACCCGCCACGGCCACCGCCGCAGACAAAGCTTTGGCCCCGGCTGATCAATTGAAGCGCCATCCGGACTGGATTGTGCCGGCCATGAAGCAGGTGAAGGTCGAGAAACCTTCCTTGTCCATGCAGAACAGCGTCTTTGGCTCGACTTTCTTTTTGATGACCGGCACTCACGGCTGCCACGTCGCCATCGGTGTGCTGTGGCTCGCTTCAATGTATTTGTACTCCTTTACCGGCCGGATGCAGAAGAACATGCATGGGGCCGCCATTGATGTCGAAATCGCCGGCCTGTACTGGCACTTCGTTGACATCGTTTGGATTGTCATTTTCACCGCCGTCTATCTGGTGGAATACATCCCCGGCTATAATCCCACCCAGTAAGCCGGCCGCCCTTTCATTTATGAGCGCCATAGCCCATCACCTGAGCCAAGCCGAACTCCTCGACCAGGAGAACAAGCGCTACCATTCGTTTATCAATTTGGCGCTGTTCCTGTCCGTCTTTACGGGTGTGGAAATCGTGGTCATTTTCCTCCCTTTCCCGCCTACGGTGCTGTTTACCACCTTGGTCACGGTCTCATTGGTGAAATTCATCTGCGTCATTCTCTGGTTTATGCATTTGATATACGACGCGCCCTTGTTGCTTATTTTGTTTGTCGCGGGGATGGTTTTGGCCGCCGGCACGATGGTGGCCTTGCTCAACTTGATGGCCCACAGCGACGTGGACCCCGCTGATCTGCACGAAAGCAGTCTGGTCTTACATTCTCCAACGGCCAACCCACTGATAGACGGAAGCGCCACGGTTTAAGGGAGTCCCGCAACTTTTTCTGCGGGCCGGCGATGGGTTGTAGCCGGATTCATTGCCAGCCGGTAAAAGTGTTATTGAGTCTAATACCGGGATAAATCTTTTTCAGGTCGCGCCCAAGGGTTGCGCAAGAGAGGATTTCTGTTCAAGCTCGACCATTCCGCGCCATGTTTGAAGCCCTCACCGACCGCATGAACCTCGCCCTGCGCCGCCTTCGCGGGCTGGCGCAGCTTACCCCTGAAAACACGGCCGAGGCCCTGGCCGAAGTACGCACGGCGCTGCTCGCGGCGGATGTACACTTCAAGGTCGCGCGCGAATTTGTGGAGCGGGTGCAAACCCAGTGCGCCGGCCAGGAAGTGCTGAAATCCGTGGATCCCGGCCAACAGGTCGTTAAGGTCATCCATGACGAATTGGTGCGGTTGCTCGGTGAAGGCACGGCACAATTTTCCACCGCTCGCCCCCTCCGCGTGTTGCTCGTCGGTTTGCAGGGTTCCGGCAAGACCACCACCGCAGCCAAGCTTGCGAAGCTCCTGCAAAAGCGCGGCTACACCCCTTTGCTCGTCGCCTGCGACGCCCAACGTCCCGCTGCCATTGACCAGTTGGAGACTTTGGCCAAGTCCGAAAATTTCGCCTTCTACGCCAACCGGGCCACCAAGGATGTTCCCCTGATTGCCAAGGGTGCGCTCACCTATACCGCTTCGCTCGCTCCGGCACCCGATGCCCTAATTTTCGACACCGCCGGCCGCCTGCAAATCGCGGAAGACTTAATTGAAGAAATCAAGCGCGTCCGCGATGTGGTGCAGCCTCACGAGATACTGTTGGTGGCCGACTCCGCCCTGGGCCAGGAAGCCGTCAACGTGGCCCGAGCCTTTCACGAAGCAGTGAATCTGACCGGCATTGTGCTCACCAAACTGGACGGCGATGCACGCGGCGGCGCGGCTCTGTCCATGAAATCGGTCACTGGCGTGCCCATCAAGTTCGCCGGCACGGGCGAGAAAATCGCGGATTTCGATGTCTTCCATCCGGATCGCATGGCCCAGCGCATCCTCGGGATGGGCGACGTGGTCTCCCTCGTGGAAAAGGCGCAGGAAAACCTGGATCAGGACGAGACGGAGCGCCTGGCTGCCAAGATGCAGTCGGCGGATATGAATTTGGAGGATTTCCTCGCCCAGATGCGACAAATCAAAAAAATGGGCCCGCTGGGCAATGTGATGAAGATGCTGCCCGGCATGGGCAGTTTCGAAATTGGTGAAAACGAGGAAAACAAACTCAAGCGCACCGAAGCCATCATTCTTTCCATGACGCCGCTAGAGCGGCAAAAGCCTCAGTTGCTCAATGGCAACCGCCGGCTGCGCATCGCCAAGGGCTCGGGGGTCGAAGTGCGCGATGTCAACCAGCTCCTCAAGCAATTCGAGCAAATGCGTAAAATGATGAAGATGTTCA
>CAZCMU010000192.1:0-5909 GCA_964499725.1 uncultured Opitutales bacterium | reverse complement strand
GCCGTCAATCGGGGCGTCGCGCATGTAGTAGATATGCAGGGTTGCGGGGTCGCCAGGATGCGCGGCACGCCACTCGCGCCAATGAACGGGCGACAAACCAACCCCGCAGGGATTACCCGTGTCAATGAGGATGGCGCCCGGCGTGCCGTCATCCATCGGCGCCTGCAACATGAGCATTTGCCGGCGGGGCAACACGCGCAGCCGCAACCAGCCGTCCATGGCTCCCGGTAGTTGGTCCAACTGCCGCACTTCGCCCTTGACGGCGTCAATTTGCAAGATGCGCCCCTGGAGTTGCTGCCAACCAATGAGCCCGCTGAGTTCGAAATGCGCATAGGCCGGGAAATCGGAGACTTTAAAGCGAACAGAACTCGTGGTGTTCCACAACGCCAGTTCTGCCGGCTCGGTGAACCCTGGCGGACCGCGATTAACCGGTTTTGCATCTCCGGTTGGCCTATCCGTGAATTTCAACCCCAACCCCTCCGCCACCGAATGATTGAGCAGGGACGTGGTCGAGCCGGTATCCACGCACATGCGCAGCGCGTGGCCATTGACCTTGGTGTCAACCCATAGCCGGTCATGTTCCGGGGCCTCACAACCGACCAAGATAATGGCGAAGAAAATTCCGCACACCGCACGCGTGACTGCCATGGACGGTCGGGTCATTCGTGTCACTTGGCCGTGGAGCTTGCACTGGATGCCGACGACACGGGCGTCGCATCCGGGGTCGGCGGTTTTATCGGATGATGGGCCGGGTCATTCAACTCATCCAGCAGGCCCTGCACGCCCTCCCCGCGATAACCCTGTACCAGCGCGAGCTGCTTTTCCCCGGCATCCAGCATAATGATCGTCGGGATGTTCACCACGGCATACTTGGCCTGCAGGTCCATGTTTTGATGCGTCACTTTTTCAGAAAGCTCCTTCTTGATGGGGAAATCAACCGTCACGAGCACATAGTGGCCGCGCGCATAGTCGGCAAAGTCCGGCTTGGAGAAGACCTCGTCGTCGAGCCGAAAACAATTCACGCACCAGTCCGAACCGGTGAAATTGAGCAGGATTTTTTTGCCCTCGGTCCGAGCTTGTTTGATGGCCGCGGCATAATCGTCCGTCCACGCGACTGGCGCTGGCTTGGCGCAGGAGGCCAGCAATACGACTGGCAACGCCAGCGCTAACTGGAAAATTTTAGAAGAGCTGGTGCGCATACTCTGGAGACACAAATGAGGGAAAAGAATATCACTTTCCTGCGTCACGCGGCGAGCGAAAACACCGGGCAAAGCAAGCCCGCAGCATTGACAGCGCGAGGGCCGAAAGTTAAACCGGGCCCAACATGGACCTGACCACGATTGAGGACACGGTGGAGACGTTTGCCGTCAACAAGGGGTTCGACATCATTGGCGCCATTATCATTTTGGCCGTGGGCGCCTACACCGCCCGCTGGGTCGGCCAGATGCTCGACCGCTGGCTGGAAAAACAAAATATGGAGCTGCCCGTGCGCTCACTGCTGGTCCGTCTGGCGAAGCTGGGGGTCTTTGCCCTGGCGGTCATTCTGGCCTTGGATAAATTTGGGGTGAACACCACGTCGCTCGTGGCCGGCATTGGCGTGGCGGGCGTCGGCGTCGGCCTGGCGTTGCAAGGCGTGCTGGGCAACATTTTTGCCGGATTCACGATTATTTTCACCAAGCCATTCCGGGTGGGTGAATATATTGAAATTCTCGGCGTCGCCGGCCAGGTGACCCACATCGAACTGACCAAGACCAAGCTGCTCCACGCTGACCGGTCCATTGTCTCGATTCCCAACCACAAAATTCTGGGTGAAATCCTCCACAATTATGGGAACACCCGCCTACTGACCCTCGAAGTCGGCGTGGGGTACCAGACCGACCTGCCGCTAGCAGTCGCCACCGTGAGGGCCATTCTCGCCCAAAATCCCCGCGTGCTCAAGGAGCCGGCGGCGAATGTCGGCATCACCGCGCTCGGCGATTCCTCCATCACCCTGACGATCCAGCCCTGGGTCAAAGTGCCGGATTACGGTTCGGCGCAACTTGAGCTTTTCGAGGCCATCGTCGCGAAATTTCGCGCCAATAACATTGAAATCCCCTTCCCGCAGCGCGACGTGCGCCTGTTGGGCAATTCGCCCAAGGCGTGAATTTTTGTTTTTGCGGCCGGTTTATTTGGGTTCCGCCCCTGGCTGAAAAAACACCACGCCTTGCGCGGTGCCGCTGGGCGGCACGAAATCCGCCGCGCCGGGATAGCGCTGACGGATCACGGCCACCAGGGTGCGCAGATTTTCCGGCGCCGCACCCAGGTCGTAATGCGTGGCCACCAGCCAAACGCGGGCCGGATTTTTTTCAAGAAACGGCGCGATTTTCGCCGCCATTTCCGCCGCGGGCATGGGTTCGTCGTGTTCAAAAATCACAGCCTGGACCGGAACTTCGGCATGTGCAAAGCGCGGCCAATAATAAGCAAAAGCCACCCGCGTTAAATCGAACACCACAACAACATCGCCCGGACGAACTTTTTCGGCGAGCGTGGCCGCCACCGGGCGCAAGTGTTCCGGAGCAACGGGATGGCGGACGACTGCGACACCGTCGCGCCCCATCGGCCAGGCGGCCCAGATGAGGAGCGGCACGACGAACCAAGCCGCGCGCCCCCGCGCCCAACCGGCCGACTCCGCTGCGCCCTGCCCCACCAGCCAAAATAGCAACGGGAACAAAAATAACACCAACCTCACGGCCAAAGGATAAACATGCAGCAAAGACGCCGCAGCCACACCCGAGAGTGTAAGCATAATAAAAACCGTCTCTTGCCGATGCTTTTGCCGTCCAGCCCAAAGGCCCAGCGCGAGCAGGCCCAGCCAAATCTGCCAGGTTCCAGCCGTCGCCGAAACCCAGTCGCCCAGCAAGACATCATGCAAAACCTGCCTGGCATCCTCCAGCGGCCAGAGAGTCAGAAAGGTATTCTGGTGATAGGTAAAAAGCACTTTGTTTCCCAGGGTGGAATTGAAACTCAGTGCCATCTGCAGGGCGAAAAGCATCAGCCAGACGGCACCGAGCACAGCCCACCGGACCATCTCCCCACGCTGTTTGCTTTTTGCCGCCGAGGTAATGCCGGACAAGCCCAAGGCCGCCAGGCCAAAAAGCGCCGGCTGGGAAAACACCAGCGCCGCACAACCTGCAAGGCCTACGGCGATGGCCCGCCGCGTGGTCAACGACTGTCCGAGGATTTTTCCCGCGAGCGCAAACAGCAAAACCGCCCAAAGCGCATCGGTGGAATATTGTTTGCACTCGTTCGTGTAGTAAATGAGCGGCCACGACCAAGCCGTCAGCGCCACCGTTGCCGCCGCACCCACGGGATTAAGCCGATGCCATGCGAGCAAAGTTATAATCGTCAGCGTGGCCAATCCGGCGACAAACGAAACGAGCCGCAACATTGGCTCGCTATCACCACCGATGGCCGTCACCAAGCGCACCGCCAGAGCAAACCCTGGCGGCGCCACTTGACTGTCATGGAGACGGCCGGCCGCCAAATCAGCCAGCGGTTGATGAAGGATGTCACTGGCCAGGGCGGCTTCATCGAGCCACAGGCTGCGGTCGGCGGCGTATTCGGCAATCCGAAAAACGACGCCGGAAAGAAAAATGGCGAACACAATCCACGCACCGAGCCGCCGACAGAGCAAGCCCGGCCCGGCTGGCGAATTTGTTGCGTGGGGAAAATCGGCCATGGCGCGAGCGAAAGGACTGAGTAAAATCTTTGGGGCCGGTTATTTTTTCCGCAGAGGTGAATCGCCTTACTGCTGCACTTGCTGGGTCTGCGCAAGTTGGGCAAGTTGCGCCAGCGCCGTGCGGGCGGCCTGCTCTTCCGCTTCTTTTTTCGAGCGGCCGGCGCCAGTGCCCAGCACTTCGTTTTGCACAACCAACTCGACCTGGAAAACTTTCGCGTGGTCGGGCCCGGTCGTCTGGGTCAGCCGATATTGGGGCGTCTGGCCTTGCCCGCGCTGGGCCAGCCATTCCTGCAGGCGGCCCTTGGGGTTGTCGCCGCTGAGCAATTCCGCGCGCAATTCATCCAGATTACCAAACCAGCGCAGCACGGCATCGCGCGCCGTTGCGTAATCGCTGTCCAAAAACACCGCGCCGATGAGCGCCTCAAACGCATCCTCCTGCGACGAGGCCCATTCGCGTCCGCCCGCCGCGGCATCGCCCCGCGCCAGCCGCAAACAGGCCGGCAGGCCCAGTTTGCGCGAGAGCGCGGCGAGCAACTCACCTTTGCCCAGCGCCGAACGTGCGCGCGCCAATTCGCCTTCGCGCTCGCCAGGCAAATCGTGAAACAATCGCTCGGCGAGAATCAAGCTCAACACGGCATCGCCCAGAAACTCCAGTCGCTGGTTATGGGGAACTTTATGATGCTCCTGCTGTGCATACGAGGGATGCGTCAGCGCCTCTTCGAGCAGCGCGTGCTTGCGAAAGCGGTAACCCAAACGCTCCTGCAATGCATCGAGGGACGGGTCGCGCGGCTCAGCGCCATTAAAGCGCTTTGCCATGAATCGCCGCAACCGCGCCAGGAGCGAATCCTCACGCCCCCCGGTTGCCGCCGCAGAATTCCGCGACGCCGGCGGTTGGGCCCGGCCCTTGGTTTTTTTGGCGGACATGATTTAAAAACCGGCGCTACACCGACTTTTCCGGCAGGCTAAAGCGCTTTTTTACCTCTTCAGCGAGCTTGCCATACGCCACCGCGCCGGCGCATAACGCATCATATTCAAAAATGGACTGCCCAAAACTCGGCGCCTCGCTCAAACGCACCGAGCGCGGGATGCAGGCGTCGAACACCAGGGCGGGAAAATGCTTGCGCACTTCGTCGGATACCTGGCGCGACAAATTGGTGCGCACATCGAACATGGTGAGGATGATGCCGCCCACGGTGAGGCTCTCATTGACGCCGGCCTGCTTCAATTGTTCGACGACGTTCAAAATCTGGCTGAGTCCCTCCATCGCCAGGTATTCGCACTGGAGCGCGATGAGCAAATGATTCGCTGCGGCCAAGCTGTTCATGGAGATGAGACCCAGGGCCGGCGGGCAGTCGAGGATGATGGCGCCAAACCGGTCGCCATCCACGAGCGGTTTGAGCACCCGGCGCAGTTGCACCAAATAATCCTCCTTTTGCCCCAGTTCGATTTCGATGGCCGCCATGTCCACTTCCGCCGGAATGAGGAAAAGATTTTCCTGGCGCGCCGTCAGCACTTTCTCCGCCGCATCGCCCTCACCGTGCAACGGGCCATACAGGCTGCGCCCAGCCTCCTTTTCAAAACCGAGGCCGCTGGTTGCGTTCGCCTGCGGGTCGAGATCCACAATCAGGGTTACGACGCCCCGGCGCGCGAGGCCGACGCCGAGGTTGATAGCCGTGGTGGTTTTGCCGACGCCGCCCTTTTGATTTGCAATGGTAAAAACTGTCGCCGCCATATCCTTGCGCATCTTGCCCGCGCCCGCGCGGGAGTCGAGACTGGATTGCGAGTCGCGCGAGGCAACGAAGCCCGTTTCTATCGCTTATCTCCGTGTTCCCGGGCCTGTGGTTCACGTTTTACATTTGAGGTTTCCTTTCTTAGGGTTGCCCCAATGCCCCGCGAGAGACATTCCTCGGTCACCCCGAGCCTGCTCCCCAATCCCACGGCCAGCGCCTTTGCCCAGCGGCTGACGTGGGAGGAACTTGACCCCTCCCATCTGCGCCAGCTCATCACCCTGGCCCGCGAGGAAGACCTGGCCGGCGCGGGCCTGATGCGGTCCGTCACTCCGGGCGATGTCACCACCGCAGCACTGGTGGGCAACGCCCTGGCCGGCGCAACCTTTGTGGCCCGCCAGCCGCTGACGGTCTGCGGCGTGCACCTGCTGCCGCTGGTGTTCGAAACTTTCGGGGCCGGCTGC
>CAZCMU010000191.1:0-5954 GCA_964499725.1 uncultured Opitutales bacterium | reverse complement strand
CTGCGTCCTCGGCTACAACCCCTACGTCACCAACACCATCTACCGCCATAACCCCTTGTATCCGGCCTTCGGCTCGGCCGCATTTCCGAGCAAAGACGAGTTGCAGCATGACATCGATAAATTCGAAACCCCCAGCAACCTCATCCCGCACAACCGCGTCTACCGTCTCCTCTTCGTCACCTTCGGCCGCCCCAGCAATGCGCCCTATCCCCACCGCCCCACCTCCGCCGAATTGATGTGGCCCTTTGCCGCCACCCTTTCCGACCTCCATTTCTACGACTATCATGAAACCCGTGTCGCCGGCTTCGGCCCCTGGTTCAGCGGCTTGGCCCTACTCGCCACGGTCCTCTTACTGTGGACTCTCCGCCGCAACAGCCCCGCGCGCGGAGCCATGGCACTAGTCGCAGCGACCATTGGGTTGTCCCTCTTGATGAGTTCCGTTTTCTGGTGGCCCCGCTATGCCCCGCAGTTGTGGCTCCTGCCCGCAATCCCCGCGGCCTTTGTCTTGCGCGGCGCCGCCAAACGCTGGGAGACCATCGCCGCGTGGACCCTGTTAGGCGGATTGCTCGCCAACGCCCTCATCGTGGCGGGAGTCCATCTGGCGTGGGAAACCCGCTCCACCCTCACCCTGCGTGGTCAACTTACGGAGCTCGCCCACGCCGGCCAACCCGTTGAAGTCTTCTTCCCCGTGTTCGCCGTCTCGGGCCAGGGCCGGATGGACGCCTGGCAGATCCCCTATATACGACGGCTCAAGGCCATCCCCGGCAGCAAAGAATTGATGAGCGTTGTCGAGGGATACCCCAGACCTATCCAATACCGCGTAATGTCCGAAGCCAAGACGACGACAGCGTCGCGCCCCGCCACCGCCCCCGCTTCGGTTCCCAACTGAACTGAAAGATGACATGGGGCGGCTATTGCGTAAATATGTCTTTATTTACGCATCTGGGCTCTTGTGCGCAGTCACCGCTTTTCCTAGTTTCCATGCTCTCCATGTCTATCCTGCCCTATTTTACGCCTCTTCGCTTTCAGCGGTGTTTCCTGCCTTTTTTGCTGACTGCATTCACCGTTCGCGCCGAAACGCCCGCCACCTATCAGCCGCCGACTTCCATGCGCGCAACCTACAATTTCAATCCGGGCTGGAAATTCATTTTTGGCGACGTAACCGGTGCCGACCAACCCGGATTTGACGACTCCGAATGGGCCAGCGTCAGCCTGCCTCACACTTGGAATGAGACCGACACGTATCGCACGTACATCAGTCACGGCGGCGGCGACGTGGGCGAAAAAATGATGGGCATCGGCTGGTATCGCAAGCACTTCAAATTGCCAGCCAGTGCCGAAGGGCGGAAGATCTTCATTGAATTCGACAGTCTGCGGCAGGCGGCCCGCTTTTTTCTCAACGGCCAGGCCATGGGCAAATATGAGGATGGTATTTTACCTGTCGGTTTTGACATCACCAAGTTCGTCAAGTTTGGCGGTCAGGACAATGTGCTGGCGGTACAGGCGGACAATAGCCCAACTTACAAGGAAGAAGCCACGGGTACTCCGTTTGAATGGAATGTAAAAGACTTTAATCCCAATTTTGGCGGTTTGAATCGCGACGCCACACTAGTAATTACGGGCCAAGTTTATCAAACGCTGCCGCTCTACGAAAATTTACAAACCACCGGCGTTTATATCTACGGGCAAAATTATGACATCCCGGGCAAAAAAGCCGATCTTCATGTTGAATCCGAAGTGCGCAATGAAACAAACGGGCCGGCCGCCATTACCCTCACGGCTGTCGTGGTGGACGCCGACGGGGTGGCTCGCGCGAAACTTACTGGCAACACAGCTGATTTGACCAGCGGTCAAAAAGTAACGTTGACCGCGTCAGGTTCGCTGACTGACGCGCATTTTTGGGATGTTTCGAATCCCTACCTTTATGATGTGTATTCCATTCTGACCGTGAACGGCAAAGTGGTGGATGTGGTGAAGACGCGCACAGGCTTTCGTAAAACTGAGTTCAAGGGTGGCGCGGGCACGGGCGGCGTCTGGCTCAATGATCATTTTGTCTGGCTGACCGGCTATTCCCAGCGCGTCGCCAACGACTGGCCGGGCCTCGGCGGAGCTTATCCGGACTGGATGCACGACTTCACCCTCGCGCTCCTGCGCGCCAGTAATGGCAATTACATCCGTTGGATGCATGTTTCCCCCCAACGGGCGGATGTGGCGGCTTGTGACAAATACGGCATCGTCGAAGTTTGCCCCGCTGGCGACAAAGAACAAGACCCCCTGCTGCCGCCGCCTGGCCGCCAACCCATCCCGCGCCAATGGGACCAACGGTTGGATGTCATGCGTGACGCCATCATCTTTTACCGCAACAACCCCAGCATCCTTTTCTGGGAGGCCGGCGGCACGGTCATCACCGTGGAGCATATGCAACAAATGGTGGCCCTGCGCAAACAGTGGGATCCCAACGGCGGGCGGGTTACAGGCAGCCGAGACAACGATGTTGCCGACTTAAACAATGCGGTGACGGCGGCGTCCGAATACTACGGAATCATGATTGGCCAAGCCCCGCAAACAGACAGAATTACCGAACCGGGCCAAATTTTCCGCGGCTATAGTGTGGAACGCCGTGACAAGGCTCCGTTAATTGAAGTGGAAGACTTCCGGGAAGAAGCTGCCCGCGGCATCTGGGACGATTTCTCCCCTCCACACTTCGGGTTTAAGCCCCACAATGTCCCCGGCGTCGGTGCAGACCCCGGCCCTGGAGGCGATAGCTGGCATTTGAATTCGGAGACTTTCGCGCTGGCCGCCACTGTTCGTTACACGGTCTATATGCACAACCGGATTGACAACCCGGATCCCGCGCACTCGAAATGGTCGGCATACTCCTCAATTTTTTGGTCGGATTCCGACTCGGACGGTCGCCAAGATGGCAGCGAAGTCCTACGGGTGAGTGGCAAAGTGGACGGCGTCCGCCTGCCCAAGGAAATTTTCTATGTTTCCCGCGTGATGCAAAGCGCCAAACCGGATCTCCACATCATCGGACATTGGACATATCCAGCCGACACCAAAAAGATCGTCTATGTTGCCGCGAGCTTGTGCGATTCCGTGGAATTGTTTGTCAACGGCCAATCTCAGGGCGTGGACAAATCGCCGTCTCGCTTTTTTGATCCGTTTAACGGAAATGACATGGGTGTTTCAGATTATATTTATGCCTTTCCAAACATTGCATTTGTCCCCGGCACTATCAAAGCCATGGCGACTAAGAACGGCCAAGTCGTCGCGCAGCAGGAAATCAAAACCGCAGGCCCGCCCAAGGGCATCAAGCTCACTGTCCACACCGGGCCCAAAGGATTGCAAGCTGACGGCGCAGATGTCGCCCTAATTGATTTTGAGGTGGTAGACGCCGAAGGCAACCGCTGCCCCACCGACGAGGCGCGCGTCGACTTTGCCGTGGACGGCCCCGCCATCTGGCGGGGCGGCTTGAACAGCACCGTCCTCAATTCGACGAATAACCTTTATCTCAACACCGAATGCGGAATTAATCGTGTGGCCATTCGCTCGACGCTTGCCCCTGGCACCATCACGCTCACTGCCACGCGTGCGGGGCTTACCCCCGCGACGGTGCAAATCCCCTCGCATGCTATGGAGATCAAGGACGGCCTTGGCACGGAAATGCCGCAGACCTATCTAGGGTTGGCGCAGGCGATACCAAGTTTGCTGCCATAAAAAAGCCCTCAAACATTAGGCGCTGGTTTAGCGCATTTGCGGAAACAGCGTTTTTAAGGAGTTTGGCCAGATCCGTAAAACTCGCGCGCCTTGGCGAGCAACTGGGCCTCGGTCAGATGATGTTCGTCAATGGTCAGGGTGCCGACAATGCGTTCAGCGAGATTGGCGTGGTGTTTTTTCAGCCAGGTGGTGAATTGATCCATCTCGCTGCTGGTCCCGGTGCCGGTGCCAAAGATAAGAACCTGGTGCGCATCTTTCAGCGCCCGGGCCACGGGCTCGAAGAAACTGCCGGGAGCGGCCTTTTCCTTGCCGCTAAAAAAATCCCGGTCGTCATGCGCATGACGAAAATATTCTTGCGGTTCATAAGGCACGATCACCTGGGGGACGGAGCCATTCATCTCCGTGTTGAACAGACGCGCGTGGTGGTGGTTGATCACCACCAGCAAATGCTCCACGGCGTGAAACGGAATGGCCGGCGGTGTGCCCGACTGTTCCAGAAAATGACGCAACTTCATCAGATCTTCGACCCCCGCCACTTCCTTGGTCCGGGGCTCCGGCAATATCAGAATATGCCCCTGCAGGGTGATTCGCAGTCGAGCATGGGTGTCTTCAACCGTAGCGCCCAGATGGGTGAACATGGCGAGCACGTCGCGCCACGCCAGATTGTGCAGGGCGGGATGAGTGAATATTTTCTCAAAAGTGCGCAAATGCGAACCATTAAGCGAGGCAGGCGGGGTGATGATTTTCATAATGATAAAGTTATGGGAAATGCTGAACGAATTACTTGTTGCAAGAGCACTATAACCGACTTGGCGAAGCATGTGAATGGGAGTCCGGCCGCTACTTCACTAAGCATAATGCCTAGCGGCTGGCGGATATTTCGTCAGGACCGGACTGATTTATTGAGCAAAAACCGGGCTGCAGACGATAATGTCGGCCCCGGACATAACCTGATTGTCACCGAGCGCCCAATCGTGATCATTGCGCAGGAACTTGAATTGTCGCGGGGTTTCCTCCGCATGGCAGCACCAGACCCAGCGGTCTTCGCCGGAGCAAATCATCGGCACGCCCAAATCCCAGTTCAAGCAGCCGCCTTCGCCACGTAAATAGACGGTATTGCCCCAGCCGACATTAACCTTGGCCACGATGATTTTCGTCTGGTCGGAAATCGCACTGCTGGCGCCGGCCTTCTCCAAGGCCGGCTCGGCAGCGGCCGGTGCAGACATCGGCGGCGCGGTCTTTTTTAGTCGCGGGCGGGCGGGCGGTGCCACTGGGGCGGAAAAAGAAGGAGGGGTGAGTGTGGAGGTATTCATGACACGAAGCTTTCTATTTGGTAATGGTGGGGTGCTGGTCAGTTGATGTTTGCTTTGAAAATATCGCCCAATTTAATAAAAATGGAAATGGGGCAGTTCCCCTAGCCGGCCATGGCAAAAGCACCACAAATGGCGTCAATCTCATTCTCCGTACGTGGAGCAAAGAAATCCCTCCCCGGACCCCGGGTGGCTTTCTTGAGGAACTGGAGCCGGGGAGAATTCGGCTCTTCGGTTTCGTCCATCCCGCCAAACAGGGCCACCACGGCAGAGTCGCCATCGCGCTTTCGGGCCGTGCAGTCCGTCATCCACTTTTTCAGCTCAGCCGACAGACATTCCGTTCCGCAGATGGATACGATGATCATGTCCGCACTCGAGGCGTCGGAGAGCGCGCGGTCGAAGCTGGCCGGGTCTTTTAAATGTTCCAGCGGCAGGGGCTGGAGCCGCGCCTCCATTTTGCCGTGGAATTTCTTGCCGAGACGCTCGACCATAAGGGCGGCACGCAACGCGGCGCGCATATTGTTATAGACGATAAAGATGGAAAGGGCGAATGGCTCGTTCGCTCTTTCCAGGTAGGGAGTCCAATCAACCGGAATTTCAGGGGTGTTCATGCTGCAGGCATCTTACTCCATTTTAGAAAATGGTAAATTGGGAGCCCGCCCTGTATTGACTAAGAAAAATTCTTACGGGCCCATACCCCAGGGACCAAGGCATCCGCCGGCTTATTCGTCCCAATGCGCGATCATCAACGGATTGGCGGCAGATGAAGGCGAAACCTTGCGCACGTTCACATGCGAGAGTACTTCCACTCGCCGCCGGATTGCACAAATACATCCAGGCGCGGCGTGTTCTCTTTGGCCATGCGGGCCGCGGCAATGGTTTCGCCGACCCTGCACTGATACGTCACCAACAGCAAGTCGCCGC
>CAZCMU010000190.1:0-6012 GCA_964499725.1 uncultured Opitutales bacterium | reverse complement strand
CGATAAATTGGCGCCCTTGGGTCTTGATGGTGGCTTTCATGGGAATTGTGCAAAGGGTCATCAAAACCAATCAAAAGGCCTGAAGCAAGCGTTTTTCGCGGCCTTTTAGCCATTCTCGCCGTTGATTCTGGCTGCTTCGATGGCGATAAATAACTTCGCCGCACCCGGGGTCCCGGATGCGGCGAAGTCGAACCGTAATAACAACGTCCGCTCAAGTCTATGAGCGACCGTGTCTTACAGGAACTAGTTGCCTGCGGAAGCTACCAGGACATACGCCACGTAAATCTGGAGAATGTTGGTTTTGCTCTGGGTCGGTGTGCTGAAGGAAACGGTTTTCAGACCGCCGACGGTGAATGAACCTTTGACTGCCGTATTGGTGGACAGTTGGTACGTAAAGGTAACCGGTACCGCCAGCGGATTGGTAACTGTCCAAACGCGCGTGACCGTTGGCAATACCGACGACGCTGTCGCCACAACCATTTTCGGATAGAGCAGGAAACTGACCGTAACACTGCCACTGGTGGGCAGGCTGAATGCATCGGCCAGATTCAGGTAGTAGTTATCCACGGAATCCAGTGTCAGGCCCTTGGTCGTCGGGGCTATGCCGGTAAATTTATAAGCGCCGGTCGAACTGGTGACCGTCGTAACGCTGCTGGTCGGCAACAAAAGGGTGAGGTTGGCGCCTGGCACCCCATAGGCCGGGCTGGTTCCTGCGGCGGTCACGGTACCGGAAACGGTATCCGTGGCAGTGGAGGTCCCAGCGGAGAGCGTGCTGATGCTGGCGGACAACGCCAGTAGCGGCATAGTGAACAGGCGGACAGTTTTTAGGGCGTATTTATGCATAAATTGAGTGGAATCCCCTAGATATTTTCAAAATTTTGGGTTTTGGTCAACGCCAATAGGCGCAAATCCGGTTAAAAAGCTGTAAATCTGCCGCTCGTTGAGACGCCATAAATGGCATTTTGGAGTGCCTTGGAGTGATTTTTGACCGAAATCTGGTCGTCTCGGACGCTTCCGGGCGGGTTTTTGTTCCGCCTTGCATATCCCGTTTAATCCTGTAACCATTGTCGGTTGTAGTGGTTCATAATCCATGCGCGTGGGAGATACCCCGCTTCCGCGCCATGCTCTTAAATTGATGGGTGTCACTGGGTCAATGTTACTGATTTTCTTGTCCGGGGTACTGGTTACGGTGCTCTTTGGCTGGGCGTTTGTCCGTATCCGCAGGCGTGACCTCCGCGACAAGGCGGACTTTATTCTCAACCTCGCCCGCAAGGAGGCCGAACTCCAGGCCCGCGACTTGCTTGCCCAAGCGGATCAGGATATCGCCGGCGCCCGGGCCCGCTTCCAAGGGGAACAAAAAGCCGTCGGCGAAGAACGCCAGCGCTTTGAAACTGAACTGGCCGAGTCCCGCGCCCGCGTGGAAGCCCGCGCCGACGAACTGGGCCGCCGTGAGTCCTACTTCAACAGCCGCCGCGCGGAAATCGAAGCCCTCCGCGACCAGCTCGAGCGCCAGAGCCAGTTTTACCGCGAACGCCTCCGCGCCTCCGCCACTTTGAACGAAGAGCAACTCCGCACCGCCTTGCGCGAGGAAGTGCGCCTGGAATGCACCGCAGAATTGCGCGACCTGCGCAACCAGCTCCGCAACCGCGCCGAAACCGAATTGCAGGAGGAAAGCCGTCGCATCCTGATTGACTCGCTCCAGCGCCTCACCTCCACGGTCCCCGCCGAAATCGGCGCCACGCTCGTGCGCCTGCCCAACGAGGAAATGAAGGGCCGCATCATCGGCCGTGAGGGCCGCAACATCAAGTCCTTCGAGTCCGCCACCGGCGTGACCCTGATGATTGATGAGACACCCGACGCCGTGCTCGTCTCCAGCTTCGACCCCATCCGCCGCGAAGTCGCCCGCCTCGCCCTGGAACGACTCGTCGCCGACGGGCGCATTCACCCGGCCAGCATCGAGGAGACGGTCAAGCAGGCGGACGACGAAGTGCGCCACAATTTCGCCGTGCTGGGGGAAAAGGCCGTCGCGCGTTTGCACATGGCGGGAGTCCACCCCGAATTGGTTCCGCTGCTCGGCAAGTTGCATTTCCGCCTCTCGAACAACCAAAACACGCTGGAGCATTCGATCGAGGTCGCCTCGATTTGCTCCTTCATCGCCTCCGAACTGGGCCTCGATCCCGAGCCCGCGCGCCGCGCCGGCTTGTTCCATGACCTCGGCAAAGTACTCAATGGCGACCACCCCGGCAGCCACGCGCTGGCCGCGGCGGATTTGCTGCGGTCGTATGGCGAAGACACCCGCGTCATCAACGCCGTGGCCGCGCACCACCACGAAGTGCCCGAGGAAAGCGTCTATGCGTCGCTGCTGGTGATTGCCGATGCCGTTTCCGCGGCCCGGCCCGGCGCGCGCTCGGAATCCATCGAGGGTTATTTGTCGCGCGTAAAATCCTTGGAGGATTTGGCCCGCGACTTCCCCGGCGTCGTCGAAGCCTATGCGGTGCAGGCCGGTCGCGAAGTGCGCGTCATCGTCGCCCCCGAACGCATCACCGACGACCAGGCCCGCCAACTGGCGTTCGACATACGCCGCCGCATCGAGGACGGATTAAATTTTCAAGGAACAGTCAAAATCACCGTCATCCGCGAAAGCCGGTTCAACGAAGTGGCGAAGTGAGAGTGAGCTGATGAGAATGCTTTTTTGAGGTTGTTTGGTTCACGGGAAGAGAGTTCAATCCTTTGCAGGTACCCCCATGGCCAATCGCAACCCCAGCGTTTGTTTCTCCCTCGTCGCTGGCCTCTCGATGGGCGTCGCTTGTGCCGTTGCTCTTGGACAAACGACGGCCACTTCCGCACCAACGCCTGTCGCGCCTGCGCCAGCAGCTGCAACTTCCGCGCCGACTCCGGTTGCATCTGCCCCAATTCCCGCTACCACCACGTCGGCGTTTCCCGCTGGAGTGGTATCCGCCACGGGCATCACGCATACTTTTCTCGCCCATTCGCCGGTGCAGGGGAAGGTTTACAAGATTGGCCCCAATGGCGACATCGCCGGGGAATACACCGTCGGCCTCAAGGGCGAAGATAGCTGGCTGCTGCCCAATGGCCGGTTGCTGGCCAGCTATAGCGGCGGTGTGCGCGAGTTGGACCCCGCCACCGGCGCCACCACCTGGGAATACCAGGCCGGCCCGGGCGTCGAGATTCACTCGTGCCAGCCGCTGCCGGACCAGCGCGTGCTTATCTGCGAATGCGGCTCGAAGCGCCTGTTCGAAATTAACCGCGACCTGACCATCGCCCACGAGATCAAGCTGGAATCCACGCAGCCCACGCACAAGCAATTCCGCCTGGCGCGCAAGACGGACGCCGGGACCTACCTCGTCGCCTATGGCTCTGATGCGGTGGTGCGCGAATTGGATGCGGACGGCAAAGTTCTCCAGACCTTCACCGTGCCCCCGGCCAAGAACCCCGGCGTCAACGGTGGCTTCCGGTTGCCGAATGGCAACACGCTCGTCACCGGCGGCTACGGCGCGGAGGTTTATGAATTTGATAAAGACGCCCACATCATCTGGACGCTGAAGCAGTCCGACCTGACCGCGGGTTTCAAACTGCACTACATGGGCACGGCGCAGCGCCTGGCGAATGGCGACACGGTCCTCAGTAATTTCCAGGGCGAGCCGGAGGTGTTTGAAGTCACGCCGGACAAGAAGGTGGTTTGGCAATATCATAACGACAAGATCGGGCCGGTCTCGGCGTGCTTGGTGGTGGATGGGAAGTGAGCAAAGGAAGGAGCGGAGGATCAAAGAAGCAAAGGGATTGGGCTGCAAAAAGGCACAAGAGGAGGAGGCCAACACTGAATGCTCAGGGTTTGGGAATTTTTTTATATTTTTTTGGTGCGACTGGGTTGGACTGGGTCGGACTGGGTTGGACTCGTTGGGGTGGGGAAGAAATTAGACATAATGAGAAAAGGAGGGTTAAGGCCTTTAAAAGCCTTTAAAAACCTTTAATTTGAGGGGTGGGATTACGGTTTGGGCCATGAATGGTTGGGTGATGAACTCCGCATACTAACACCGAGACGGTCACAAGCGGGAGGACTCGGTTGGCTGCGTTGGGTTGGTTGGATGGGTTGGGTAGGTTGGGACGGCAGGATTCACCGCAAAGACGCAAAGAGCGCGAAGAAGGGCCGACAGAAGCAACGCCCCAACAACGACAGGGTAAGTCTATGGCTGATTCCGGTTAGCCAAGGTTGTCCGTAAACAGGGCACCCCAAAACGAGAATGGTTTTTCGTGAACAAAGACTTGACGGCATTTACTTTGTATTACAAAGTTAAAGGGCAACTCTCTAAAACACGATGAAAACAATCTGGTTCAAGCGGGTCGGTTGGTTCTACGTTCCAATTTCTTTTCCAGGCGCCATCGTCTGCCTGTTGGCCGTTCTTTTCTGCCTAACCGTTTTTACGGCGGTTGATCGCCATTCTCACTCCGTCAGTGATACGTTCTACGGAATTTTTCCGTTCTTTGTTTGCGCATTTTTATTGCTTGATTGGATTGGCGTCCGAACCAGTGAGAAAAGCGCGTAGCCACGCACGCAAGCAACGCGTGATGTTGTCATCCCATCAAGATGCGGGGGCTTATACCTTCTCCGGCACCACAAACGGCGCGCGGTATTCGCGGGTCAACAAAACATTGGCGGCATCGCTGTTGGTGAATTTTTCGGTTTTGGGATCGAACTCCAGCGCGGCGCCGAGGGTGAGGGGCGTTTTGACCAAATCGAGACCGTTGGCAGCGAGGTGTTCGGTCACGCGGCCAAAGGCTTCCGTCATCGCGGCGTTGCCCTTGATTTGCTCGCGGATGGCGTCGGGCGGCTGCGGTGCACCGACGCGCAGCGAGATATTTCCGGTATGACAGAGCGAGCTGGAGATGAAGCCCTCCGAAATCGGCGCATGGAGGTCGGAGACTTTGCGGCTGCGGATGGCGGCGAGGAAATTGCCCATGTGGCTCGACGAGCCGGTAAAATCTTTCACCACGTTCCCATTTTTGTCGTAGGCATGCGCGGTGACGTAATCGGGCACGACGACCTGGCCGTCTTCGCATTGGACGATGACGCCGATGCTCGCGCCGTTGTATTTATCCATCGTGTTGGTGCCGGCCTTGGTCGGCAGGCCGCGCACCTCGAAAATCAGCGGCGCTTTCGCATAATCCTGCATGATGACGACCGTGTTCGGCGTCTGCCCGTCGTCCACATAGCCGAGCCGGCCGCCGAGGCTCAAGACGCGCGGGGCGAGGAGGGGTTCGCCGAGGAACCAGCGCGCGATGTCCATCTGGTGCACGCCCTGGTTGCCGAGGTCGCCGTTGCCGTAGGGCCACTGCCAGTGCCAGTCGTAATGGAGCTTGGTGCGGCGCAGCGGCGCAACTGGCGCGGGGCCGCACCAGAGGTCGTAATTGACCGTGGCGGGCACGACCTGCGGGCCATTGGTCAGGCCGATGGTGTCGCGGCGTTTGTAGCAGAGGCCACGCGCGGAAATAATTTTGCCGAGATTGCCCGCCTGCACCCACGCCACGGCTTCCCTGAGGCTGTCGCTCGAGCGGCATTGCGAGCCGACCTGGATGATGCGTTGGTATTTGTCCGCGGCTTCGATGATGCGGCGGCCTTCCCAGATGTTGTGGCACACCGGCTTTTCCAAATAAACATCCTTGCCCGCCTGGCAGGCCCAGATGGCTTGGAGCGCGTGCTGGTGGTTGGGAGTGACAATCAAGACGGCGTCAATGTCGCCCTTGGCCAGCAAGTCGCGGTAGTCGGAGAAGGTCTGCACTGCCTGACCCTTATCGCGGAAAGTTTTGGCCATGGCATCGAGCACGGCGGAGTCCACATCGCAGAGCGCGGTGATGCGCGCGTTGGTGACGGTCGGCATATCGAGCCGGATGATGTCCTTGCCGCGGTTGTTGAATCCGACAAGGGCGAGGCGGATATCGCTATTCGCGCCGGCAACTTTGGCCCACGAGCGCGGACGCAACAGGGCGGCGGTG
>CAZCMU010000189.1:0-6077 GCA_964499725.1 uncultured Opitutales bacterium | reverse complement strand
GCAAGCCGGACCCGGCGGTCGGCGTGTCGGAAATCAAAAAAGTCGGCACGCAGGTGAAGCAGGGCGAGCCGCTGATGATGATTCACTACAACGACGAATCGAAGCTGGAGGCCGCGCTGGAGTATCTGCGCTCGGCCTACCGGCTCGCGCCGAAGCGCCCCACCCCGCCGCCGCTGGTGGTGGAACGGGTGGCGTAAAAAAGCGCGCAGGGCGGGAAGGCCGGACCTGAAGGCATCATCCAACCGTAATGTGGCGGGGCAAAAACCGCCCGCCCGGCGTAATTTTTTGGTAAATTTGCGGGCCAGAGACGGTTTGGGATTGGCTCAAGGATTGCTTCTAACGATAACTAGGCTGGATTTTGTTTTAATAGAATTCTTTTCGCCATGAATAAAAAATTTGCTTTGGTGGCCTTGCTGAGTCTGGCCCAATTCGCGCCGCCGGCTTTTGGCCAGTACATCTACATCATCAACAAACAGGAGCAGTTTGTGCAATCGGGCGCCGGCACAACGGTGGCAAATCCGGGCTCGCCCTGGCATGGGGAGGCGCAGATTAGCGGAGGCACACAGGACAACAGCACGCCGACTGGGCCAAACAGCATCGTAACACCCGGCGGCGGCTTGGGCACCGTGCCGCTGGCATTTTCCTCGGACGACAACCAGTGGGAATACCAGCAGGACTTTACTTCGCAAGCGGCGCTGGAAACGGCTTTCCCGAACGGCTCCTATACCTTCAACTCCGGCGGAAGTTCGGCGAGCATCAGCCTGACGGGAAACACCTACACCAATATTCCCACCGCGACCTTCAGCATCACCAATGGCGTCTGGAACAACGACGTCTATTATATTCTGCCGGGCCAGAGCATCACCATCATGACGAATTCCATCGCGGGTTTTGTCCCGGGCAGTTTTCGCGTGGGGATAGATGCCAGCGCCCAGAACAACATCAACAACTATCCTTCGATCAAGTTCGACAGCCTGGATGACAACCTGATGGACGCCAGCGGCAGCATCACCATCCCGGGCAGTGAATTGCAACCCGGCGATGTCTGGAGCATGGAATTGCAATTCAACTCGTTTTCGACCATAAACACTAGCACCGGCTTGAACGGGGGCGATAATATCGGCATTTACACGATGAAGACGGACGTGACCATTGACGCGATACCCGAACCTGCGGAAACGGCGCTGCTCGCGGGGCTGCTGATGTTGGGCGCGGCGCAATGGCGGCGGCGCAAGGTCTAAAATATATGACGGCCCCGGACGGCGAGCCAGTGCGCGTGCCGGTGGAGGGCACGCTGGATTTGCACACCTTTCGGCCGCAGGAAGCGGTGGCCGTGGTCGAGGCGTTTTTGGAGGAAAGTCGCAAACGCGGAGGACGCGAAGTACGTATCGTTCACGGCAAGGGCACCGGCGCGTTGCGGGAAAAAGTGCACGCATATTTGCGGCGTTCGCCGTGGGTGGAGTCGTTTCGCCTCGGCCATGAAACGAGCGGCGGCTGGGGCGCGACGCTGGTGACGCTGCGCAAGAAGTAGAGAAGTAGGCCACCGCTCCGGCTGTGACGGGAATGTTTCGTGAGTTCAAAAGTGGCGCAGAGCCTGGGTCATCTTGGCGCAATCGGAAAAATGGCGTTGGAGATAAGTCATTAATATGCGCTTCTTTGTGAATCTTTTTTGCGTGGCATGATTACTGATGAAGGGAAGGTGAACAACCCGTTCACAACCATTCAACTTAGGAGATCAAAACCATGAGATTAATTCGATACGATTATCCGGCTCCGACCGACTTTGAGCGGTTCTTTGGGGCCTTGCTGCCGGCGGCCTCGCGTTACAACTGCAGGGGCACCACGCTCGCGGGCGTGACCGAAGACGCCAGCAATTACTACGTCAAAGTGGAGTTGCCCGGCGTGAAGAAAGAGGACATCACCGTCGAGCTCGACAACTCGGTGCTGACGGTGAACGCCAAGCGCGCGGTCAAAACCACCGAAGGTGAAACGACGGCGGAATTCTCCCGCAGCCTGGACGTGCCCGAGGGCGTGGATGCGGCGAAGATTCAGGCCGTGTATGAAAACGGCTTGCTCACGCTGACGCTCGCGAAACCCGAAGCGGTGAAGCCGCGACGGATTGACGTCAACTAAGCAGCGAGCGAAAAATTCTCAAGCCGGGAGCGGGTCGGCGACGGCCCGCTCCTTTTTTGTTTGCAGAAAGTTGCCGGGCGGGAACATCGCGGCGCGGAGAATGTCCTTGCTATGAGACTGCCGCTGGGGTTTCCCTAGTTCCGTCGGCCCTGCGCATGAATATCCCACCCGTTCTTTCGTCCCCGCCGCCGGCAAATGTTCCGCCGCCGAAGCGGCATGGGTGCCTGATGCTATGGCTGATTTTTATGCTGATTGGCGATGGGCTGGAAATGCTCAATAAGCTGGTGGGGCCGGCCCTCGACGGCATCATGGCGTCGCTGGGCAAGGCCGCTTCCTCCTCCAGCACCGGCGCGCATCTGGCCCAGACTGTGGGCACGATATCGGCGCCGCCGAATCCTGCGTGGCTGCTGGCCTTCACGATGGTGCTGTGCGTGCTGGACATTGTCGCGGTGGCGGGGGTTTTTTATTGGAAACGGTGGGGCTTTTACGTGTCGGTAGTCGCCTCGGGGATTTTATTTGCCATCAATCTGGTCAACGGCACGGGCGTGGTGAATTCGCTGTGCTACCTGGTTTCGCCATTCCTGCTCTATGCCACGCTGCGGTTGGGCGGGGAAAATTGCGGATGGCGGCGGTTGAAATGAATGTTTAGGAATGACGCCTCCGCCCTCAGCGGCAGGAAAACGTCATGAGCAAACCCACCGCCACTCCCTTTGACCCGCGCGCCGAATGGGAATCCGCCCAGCCGTCGCTCTGCGGGGTCTGGGTGGCGCCGGATGGCGAGGCGTGGCTGGCGACGGCGGAAAACGACGGGCCGCGGGCTATAACCCAGACGCAGTTTCATCCCTTTGCGTGGGTGAATGAAGCAGCCGTGCCGGACGCCGCGAACACGCGCACCGAGAAGCTGAGTGGCGACGGGGCCTTGACGCACCTGGTGCATTTTGCCGATGGCTCGGCGTATCGCAACTGGCTGGAACAGCGGCCATCAAACAAAGACTCTGAAACACTACGCGTGCTCGAAGGCCAGTTCCTACTCCAACGCCGGACGCGGATGTTTGCGGGGCTGACTTTTTCCCACCTCCGCCGGGTGCAAGTGGATATTGAGACGGCGTGCAGCGAACCGGGCGGCTTTTCCGATGCGAACCGCGCGGGCGACCGCGTGCTGGCGATTGGCCTCGGCACCGCCAAAGGGCCGCGCCTGCTGGAACTGCACGCGATGACGAAGGATGCCGAAAAAAAACTGCTTGAGGAATTTAATAAAGTACTCGCAGAAGAGGATCCGGATGTCATCGAAGGGCACAATATTTTCAAATTCGATTTGGATTATCTGCGCACGCGTTGCCGGCGGCATGGCGTGCCCTGCGCGTGGGGAAGATTTGGGCAGGAGGCGACGTTTCGGCCCAGTCGCCTCCGTGTGGCGGAACGGCAGCTCGATTTTCCGCGGTATGACCTGCCGGGCCGCACGGTGTTCGACACGTATTTGATGGTGCAGCTTTATGATTTGGCCGCGCGGGAATTGCCGTCGTATGGATTAAAAGCCGTTGCGCAGCATCTTGGTTTGACGAAGGAAGAAGACGAGCGCACCTATCTTGCGCCGGCAATGATTCAGGAAACCTTTGCCAAAGACCGCGAAAAATTTCGCGCGTATTTACGGGATGATTTGCGGGAAACGCGCGCGCTGGCGGATTTGCTGCTGCCGGGCTATGTCGCGCAGGCGAAGACGTTTCCGATGACGCTGCAAGACGCGTGCCTGCGGGGTTCGGCGTTCAAGGCGGAGATTCTGTTGCTCGAAAAATATTACCACAAGCGCCGCGCGCTGCCGACGCCGCCGCCGACGCGGCCCTTTGAAGGCGGCTACACGCGCGGACTAGTCTCGGGCGTGTTCAAGAAAGTGCTGCACTTCGACGTGGCGTCACTCTACCCCAGCCTGCTGCTGCTCATCGGGCGCAATCCGTCCGGCGATTCGCTGGGCGCGTTTATCCCACTGCTGCGCGAATTGCGGACGGAAAGACTCGCGTATAAGAATCTAGCAAAGGATGCGGCCACGGCAGAATTGCGTCGCGAATACCAGGCGCGGCAAGTGGGTTTCAAAATCATCATCAATTCCTTTTACGGTTATTTGGGCTTTGAAGGCGCGCGGTTTGGCGACAGCGAGCTGGCGGCAGAAGTCACGGCGAAGGGACGCGAGTTGCTCCAGGCGCTGATTGCTGAATTTGAAAAGCACGGCGCGAAAGTGCTGGAGGCCGACACGGATGGACTTTACCTGCATGCGCCGGAGTTTTATGACGAACCGGAGAAGTTGTTGAAGCTGGCGCAGAAGGTGTTGCCGGAGGGTATTGATTTGGAATTCGACGGTCAATACGAGGCGATGTTCTGCTACAAGGCGAAGAACTATGCGCTGCTCGACGAAGGCCGGGTGGTGACGCGTGGCTCGGCACTGCGGTCGCGCGGGCTGGAGCCGTTTTTGCGGGAATTGACGGAGGCGCTGCTGGGGTATTTGCTCGGCGCGCACCAACGCAACCCGGATGAATTGCTCAAGGAATTGCGGGAGAAATTGCGCAACCGTTCGCTCGATGTGAGGCGGCTGGCGAAGACGGAGTTTTTGAGCATCAGCCCGGAGGCGTACAAGCACGCCATTGAAATCGAGAGCAAGAAATCGCGCCGGGCGTCGCTGGAAGTCGCGCTGATGATGAACCCGCCGCCGCGCCAAGGGGAGTCCGTGACGTATTACATTGCCCCGGGTGCCAAGAACAGCGCGCCCGACTGGCAACGCGCGCGACCGATTGAGAGTTTTGATCCCGTGAAAGCGCCCTACGACCCGGGATATTATTTGGAGAAGCTCGATGACTGGGTAGAGCGGTATAAGACATTCCTCTCGCCAACGGCGAGCGGGGTGCCGGTGCAGGGGGAGTTGTTGTAGATTACCTGAGACGAAATTGCTTTTTTTGGGTTGCAGGGGTTGCGCGGTTGAAGATTAATGAACAAGTAATGAGCAAACTTGGCTATCGTATTCGCGCTAATTCAGCATGGCCATACTTACTCTTTGCTTCGATGGTAAGCTTAATTGTAATTTCTTTTGGCGATACGCCACCTGCTTCGAACACTGTAACTAATTCCATCGAGATTTTTCCTGGAAGCAGTTCCGCTGTGTTTGGCAAACCAATTGAAAGCCATTTAACTATGGACGACTTACAAGCCATTTCGGCCAAATGTCCTACCCTGATCGCGCCAGCGCCGATTGTGCATGCTGGCCAAACAGTGCTAGTCTATGGCAGTAAACACTGGGTTCCGCAGATGCTACTCGGCACATCTCCTGCATGGTTCAAGTTAAACGAACGATTGGATTTTGAAGAAGGGTCCGCTTTTACCGATATGGAGGTGCAGAATAACGGCGAATTCTGTGTGATTGGGAAGACAGTTGAACGCAAATTATTTGGGAATACGCCGGCACTCGGTCAGGAAATAAGCCTGCAAGCGCTCAACTACAAAGTCATCGGCGTCCTTAGCCCCAAGGGCGTGAATGTAAATGGTCAGGATCGTGACGATGTTGTTTTGCTTCCATGGACGACCGCCAAAATCTATCTAAACAACCCCACCGCTTCTTCGGCAATTTCGCCTAACAAAAGCATTGATCAAATCCTCCTCGCGGCGGGATCGTCCAACCAAATTCAGGACGCAATTAAACAAATCACCGCAGTCCTGCGTGAACATCATCATCTCGCATCTGGCCAACCCGACGACTTTACACTCCGTGTTTGGATACGAAAAAATGGTGATTTGGGTGACCCTCTCGAAATCCCTGCCACGCATTGAGAGTCGCCACGCAATCCCGGCCGCCATGCATCTTAATTTTGCCACTCTACAAAATAAGCGCAATCCTGACTGAACTGATATCACTCCGAAGTCATTCCAATGGTTCGCAGCCACTTCTCCACTAGCTGGGGCCA
>CAZCMU010000188.1:0-6080 GCA_964499725.1 uncultured Opitutales bacterium | reverse complement strand
GGTCAACGCGCAGGTCTCGTGCCTGCCGTTGGCCGCCCCATGTCATCTATCAGTATCAGTATCAGTTTGATCAAAAGATAATAATATCATAACCAGGTGCTTTAGCCCGCGCTTCAGATATTTTGCCTTTCGCCCCGCCGGGGCGAAGGAATCCAGCCCAGGGTGAGCGCAGCGAAACCCTGGGTCATCGATCGGAAAATAATGCGGCCTGAAAGGTCGCAGGAAAGCATTTTCAATAAAATCTTCCACCCGCCCCTTGACATACCTCGTCCATCGAGGTATATTGGCCCATGTTCAGCCGCGAACTTATCGCCGCCTCCGCTCGCCCCCTGCTCCTGTCCATCCTCGCCGAGGGCGAGAGCTACGGTTACGCCCTCGCCCAGCGCGCCCGCACCCTCTCCCAGGAACAGGTCCAGTGGACCGACGGCATGTTGTACCCCGTCCTCCATCGTCTCGAGGAAGAAGGCCTCATCGCCTCCGAATGGCGCGAGTCTGAGACCGGTCGCGAGCGCAAATACTATTCCCTCACCCGTGGTGGCCGCCGCGCCCTCGCCCAGGAAAAGGAGCAATGGCTGGCCGCGCACAACACCCTCGTCCAATTATGGAAACTCCCCCCGGTTTCAACCTAGACCAGGCCGTCGGGCAATGGCGCGACGAACTCGCCCGCCAGCCCGGCCTCACCCCCGCCGACTTGCGCGAGTTCGAAGCGCATTTGCGCGACGGCTTTGCCGAATTGCGCAAAAATCCCATTCGCGAAGAAGAGGCTTTTCTCCTCGCTTGCCGCCGTGTAGGCCCAACTCAGCCCATCGTTGCCGAATTGGTCAAAGTCGCGCGAGGACGCATTTGGGCCCAAAAGATTTTCTGGTTGGTGACCGTTGCATTCATGTTTCAGATTGGGTATCAGGCCATCGATCTGCTGGAAATGGCATTAGGCTATAATGGGTTTGACGATGTGCGGGGGCCATGGGGATTTTGTTGCGAAATCATATTAGGCTTGGTGGCTTTATGGGTTGCAGCTCTCTGGCTCGTGCGTGGGCCACCGCGATTTTTTATTAAGTTACTTTCCAGCCGTGAATCTGTTGTGCGGATGGGTATCGGCATGTACTTATGCCTTCTGGTTTTGATCGCATTCACCCTACACCTCAGAGAATCGTGGCCCATCTGGTGGCCACGATCGGGAATCGTTGGTTCAATTATGGCAGCGATGGACCCATTGATGTTAGCCGGGCCGTTATATAATCCTGGGTATGTATTTTTCCATTACTTTTTACCGCCGGTCTTTCTCGCCCTCATGATCCGGCTCGCTCCCCGTCGACAGTACCCGAGTGGTGGCGATATAAGACAAAAAATCCCCTTAATCTCGATTATACCCAACCAAACTTCCTTTAACCTGGACACCGCCGTTGCCGCCTGGCGCGCGGAGCTGGCTGCCCATCCCGGCCCCGCCCCCGCTGACCTGCGCGAACTTGAGGCGCATTTGCGCGACGCCTTTGCGGAGTTCACCAAAGCTGACCTCCGCGACGACGAAGCGTTTCTCCTCGCCCGCCAACGCGTCGGCCCGTCCAAACCCGTTGCCGCCGAATTTGCCAAGGCCGCGCCCCGTCGCTTTTGGTCCTGGCTGGCTTTTGGCACCACGTTTGCTGTGGTATTCGGCGTGTTTGCGGCGCACGCTTTTTCCGCTGCCCCGGAATATCTCGAAAGTGCGACGATCTTATCCATCGGGAGGCTCTCGCCGGACAAAATCGACATCCATCTTCGCCATTTGGAGTCCCGCGAAGTCGCCCAGCGCGTGGCCGACCTGCTGAGCCCCGACGAGCGCCAGGCTTTCGTCGCCCCGTTTGCGCCGCTTGATCCGGCCAACGCTCAGCTCAATCTCGTCGACCGCCTCCTGGAGCAGCGCATGGTGAAGTCTGTCAGCTGGGCAAACTATATCTCAATCAAAGTCGGCGTCGAGCATCCAAATCCCCAGCTTGCCGCCCTCGTCGCCGCCGATTTTGCCCGGGTCTTTATTAGAACGGAATACTACCACACCCGAGGGATTGCCAATGGCGTAAGATTTACATTTCCGGGCGAAGCCCGGTACCAATATCAGTCCGAGCCCAAGGTTTTCCTGTTTCTTACTTCAGGATTCTTCTTTGGCCTGCTGGCGGCATCCGCCGCCGCCGCGCTGGTGCGACTAGCGGGATCCATTCGCTTCCGGCCCCCGCCCGCTAAACTGGCTTCGTAACGAATCATCGCCCGTTAACCAAAGCTATAGCCCACGCCGTGGTGGCGTAAGAAAAACTCTACACTCCTTTGCTTATGCAAAGCCAACCTTCCTTCAACCTGGACCACGCCGTCGCCGCATGGCGCGACGAACTCGCCCGCCAGCCCGGCCTCACCCCCGCCGACCTGCGCGAGCTCGAAGCGCATTTGCGCGACGGCTTTGCCGAATTGCGGAAACTCGGCCTTCGCGATGATGAAGCCTTTTTAGTTGCTTGTCACCGCGTCGGGCCACCAAGACCCGTTGCGGTCGAATATGCCAAAGCGGCACCCCGGCGCCTTTGGTCCCCGCGCGTTTTCTGGATGGCTTTCGGCGCGCTGCTGATCCAATTGTGGCAAGCCACTTTGGGGCTCTGGACTTCAGCTCTTTTGCTTAACCCTTCGGTTGCCGAGCATACCGTGCCCGATTTGTCATCGGTGTCGTCCATGTCCAGCTCAGCTTCAACTGCTTACTTCGGTGATATCGAGGTGCCGGGGTGGGTGGGGTGTCTAGTGCTCGCGCTGGTGTATCTGCTGGTTTGTGGCGTGCCGGTATATTTCATCGGTCGCCGTCTGGCGTGTGGGAAAATGGAAAGCCTCGCTCAACTGGTTTCCACCCGCATGGGCGTGGCCGCCCTGGGCTTGGTTCTGTTTCTATCCGCCCTCAGTTTGCAATTGCTTGCCTTGTACTGCTGGCAGACGACGCGTGCCGAAAACGCTTTCAACGGCCCGACTTGGGGTATCGAACAAGGCATGACCATCGGCACCTGGGCGATCATGCAGTATAATCTGTTTATCTCCTCCTTGTGGCCCCTTTGCCTCATCGCCCTCATGATCTGGCTCACTCCGCGCCGTGACAAAACAAAAGTCAAAGCCCACACTGTGGCAGCGTAAAAAAATCAATTTGCGCCTGCCTTCGCCTCGCGTAGCGAGGCCCGAACATAGCTGTGGCGCTTCAGCCCACGGAATCATTCACAACAAAACCTGCGTCGCGTAGCGACGCTTGAACTCCCCGCTCCCTGCTCCTAGAAAAACCGGATACTCTTCGACGCCGTACCCGCCGTCGCGGCCTGCGCCGCGTGTTCCGCATCCGTGCACGACGCATTTGTCGGCGCCTCCGCCGTGGCGTCGCTCGGCTTCACCAAATTGTTGCCCAGCATGTATTGCTCGACTTCCTCGCCCGAGATGTCGGCCACCATCACCCCGTCAATCTCCACGCAGGGCGACAGCGGCTGCCCGGACTTCTGCACCATCTCCGCGTAATTTTCCCGCGAATTGATGATGTCAATGTCCTCGTACTCGAGGCCATATTTTTTCAAAACAGCGCGGACGCCGCGGCTCCAGCCGCACGAAGGTTTCAGGTAGGCACGAATTTTCATAGATATAGTAGCACCAACCTACTCCATTATTGCCCCACATACAAGAACGCGTTGTGGCCGGCGGTGTAAGCGTTTGGATTTTGCCTTTCGCCCTGACAGGGCGAAGGAGGTCAATGTATCCAACCCATCCAACCTTCCCAACGCAGCCAACCCAACCCTGGCTCAGGTGTCTGCCTTCGTCTATACTACGAGGTGCTCTCCAATAGTCACCGACCCCAAGGCCACGGTGCGCTACCCGGCATCTGGCATTCTCTACTCCGCATTCTTCAGAACTCGAAACCTCCCCACCATTCCCCTCCGATTAAAGGATATTAAAGGGTTTTAAAGCCCTTTGCCCCCTTTAAAACGCAATATGTCTAATTTCCGCCAATTGACATATAATAAACAAATGTTCACTATTCGCCCGTGGCCCTCAACCACCTCTTTTTGGACTTCAACGCCTTCTTTGCCTCGTGCGAACAGCACTTGCGGCCGGAGCTGCGCGGGCGTCCACTGGGCATTGTCGCGGTCATGGCCGAGACCGGTTGCTGCATCGCCGCCTCCTACGAGGCCAAGGTCAAAGGCGTCAAAACCGGCGCGCTCGTGCGTGACGCCCGGAAATTGTGCCCGGACATTCTCTTTGTCGAGGCCCGCCCCGCCGAATACGTGCTCCTGCACAAGGAACTGGTCAAAATTATCGAAAAGCAAATGCACATCGAGGCCATCCACTCGATTGATGAACTCTCCTGCCGCCTGACGGGCCGCTGGCGCGAACCGCCCGCCGCCCGCGCGCTGGCCGCGCAAATTAAGCAAGCCCTCCGCGACGAGGCCGGCCCCACGCTGCGCTGCTCGATTGGCATTGGACCAAACGTCTTTATCGCCAAAACCGCCAGCGACATGCAAAAGCCCGATGGCCTCGTCGTCATAGACACGCCCGATTTGCCTGGCGCGCTCCATGGCTTAAAACTCCGCGACCTGTTTGGCATTGGCCGCCACTTGGAGGAACGCCTGCGCCGCGCGGGCATTACCACGGTCGAGCAACTGACCGCCGCCGGCCACCACCAACTGCGTACCATCTGGGGCGGTGTCGAGGGCGAACGCTTTTGGGCCAAACTGCGCGGCGCGGATGTCGCCGCCGAGCCCACGCGCAAATCGCATATCGGCCATTCGCACGTGCTGGAGCCCAAATTTCGCAACGAACCCAGCGCCCGGGCCGTCCTGCACCGCCTGCTGCAAAAGGCGGCCATGCGCCTGCGTGATCTGCAGTTTTTTGCACGCGAGCTGGCCGTGTCGGTGGATTATCTCGGCGCAGAAACGTGGGCCGCCGCCGCTCACCTCGACGCCACCCAGGACACCGTCGAACTCGCCAGCGCGCTGGACGTTTTATGGGCGCAGCAGCCCAAGTTGCCGCGCGGCGTGCGGCCCTTTCTCGTCGGTGTGACGCTCACGCGCCTGGAACACGCCGCCGACCACACGCCCTCGCTCTTCGCCACGGCCGCGGTGCGCCGTGCCGCGCTCCTGCGCGCAACCGACGCCCTGAACAAAACTTATGGCAGCGGCGCTATCTATTGGGCCGCCGCCCACGAAGCCCGCGCCTCCGCCCCCATGCGCATCGCCTTCAACCGCATTCCCAACATGGTGCTCGAAATGGAGGGGCCGGAGCGCAAGAAGGGACGCAAAGCGCCGCGAGCCAATTAATATCTTCTCGCCAAGTAGATGAACTCACCGCCAATCCAACCCAATGTCCGCCCAGGAAGCGTGGTGGATGAGCGCGCCACAGGAAATATAATCGAGGCCGAGGCGGGCCATCTGGGGCAGTGTCTCGATGGTCACGCCGCCGCTGGCTTCGGCGCCGACGCGGTGGTCGATGAGCGCCACGGCCTTCTTGAGTTCTGTGATGGAAAAATTGTCGAGCAACACGACATCCACCCCGGCTTCGAGCACCGGCGGAATTTGTTCCAGCGCGTCCACTTCGCATTCGACGAGCATTTTGGGGTGGCGCGCGCGGACTTGGCGCACCGCGGCGGCCAGGCGCTCGCCGGTGGTGGCGTTTGCGGCGGCCAGGTGGTTGTCCTTGATCAGCACGCGGTCGAACAGGCCGAGCCGGTGGTTCCAGCCGCCGCCGCAGCCCACGGCGTATTTTTCCAGCATGCGGAAGCCGGGTGTCGTCTTGCGGGTGTCCAGCAGCTTGGTGGAAGTCCACCCGAGCGCCGCAACATGCTGCGCCGTCTGCGTGGCAATACCGGAGAGTTTTTGGAAAAAATTCAGTGCGGTGCGTTCAGCCTTGAGCAACGTGCCGGCCGGCCCAATGACTGTCGCCAGCACGTCGCCCTTCTTCACGACCGACCCATCGCGCACCCCGGTGGCGATTTTAATCGTGCAGCCGGCCCCGAAAGTTTCGAACACCAGCGGCAGCAGGTGCACGCCGCAGACATCAGCGGCTGGCGGGCCACAAAGGTTGCGCCGGCCAGGGCGTTGCCC
>CAZCMU010000187.1:0-6112 GCA_964499725.1 uncultured Opitutales bacterium | reverse complement strand
GGGGATGGTGACGCTGGTTAGGCTGGAACATTGATAGAACGCCCCTTCCCCGATGCTGGTGACACTGTCGGGAATGGTGACACTGGTCAGGCGAGCACAACCCGCAAATACCGAGGGACCTATAACAGTGACACTGTTGGGGATGGTGACGCTTGTCACATCGCTATTTTGAAATGCGCCAGTGCCAATAGTGGTTACCGGCATGTTGTTGATTAAACTAGGAATGGCTACCACACCACCAGAGCCGGTATAGCCTACTATCGCAACAGAACTACCGCTAATAATTACATACCTGTAAGTACCGTTGCTTTCAACTGGAAGAGATTGCGCCTGAGCAATGCTGCTCGAGACCGCGAAAGCCGCACCGAGCAAAAATATATAACGCCATGTGCTGAAAACTGAATAAGCACGCATGGCAGAATGGAATGTAACAGAACGAATACGAAGGATATAGAGCATACCATCAGCTAACGATGCTTGCAAGGGGCAATAAGAAGGAACAGAGGCGCAAAGGGGGAACAGACCCAACGCATCAAACCCATCAAACCGTCCCAACGCAGCCAACCGTGTCCTTTCGCGGGTGGGCTGGTTCAGGTATGCTGGCCGAAAAGCATGGAGCAGGGAGCTGGGAGTCAATGCAGACTAACTGACCGCCTTGTGCTTCTCTCCCCGCTCCCTGCTCCGCGCTTTCTTTCATCACCCGCCACCCGCCTCCCTTCTGGTCGCCCATTTGGCCCAGTCAAACCCAGTCCGACCCAGTCAAACCAAAAAAAATATAAAAAAATTCTCAGGCTGCCCCCACAACCCCGAATAGCGCTGGGCTTTCGCCCTTACCGTAGCGCGGTGCTTCAGCCCGCGCTACAAGAGGCATACTGCCGCCGATATTTAAACCCTGGTTTTTCCTCTTTGCGTTTTTGGGGAATTATGCGGTAAAAGGTCACATGGCCGAAATCATCGAAATGCCCAAGCTCAGCGACACCATGACGGTGGGGACGCTCGTCCGCTGGTTGAAAAAGGAAGGCGACAAGGTCGCATCCGGCGAAATGCTGTGCGAGGTGGAGACGGACAAGGCGACCATGGAGGTTGAGAACTTTGTCCCGGGCGTGCTGCTGAAGCACTATGTGCCCGCGGGTGGGCAGGTGCCCGTGGGCGCGCCGATGTGCGCCATCGGCCAGCCAGGCGAGGCCATCCCGGAGGCTCCGGTCGCGGCGGTAGCGCCTCCGCCGACCAAACCCGCGCCAGCCAAGGCTACCCTGTCTCCCCTCATTGCGCCGAAAAGCGGGGAGCAGGGAGCGGGGAGCGGGGAGAAGAAGGCCCCAACCCCGCCACCAGTTCCAGTCACCAAACTCGAAACTGCAAACCCGAAACCCGAAACTCCCGGAGGGCGCATCAAAGCCTCGCCTCTCGCCAAAAAACTCGCCGCAGAAAAAGGCGTGTCTCTGGCCGGAGTCACCGGTAGCGGACCGGGCGGGCGGATTGTGCGCGCGGATGTGATTTCTGCCGCCAGCAAGCCTGCGCCAGCAGCATCGTCTTCATCGGCTGCCCCCGCGATCACGGGGCTCACTGGCCCTATTGGCGAAGACCAAACGGTTCCCGTGTCCAACATGCGGGCAACCATTGCGCGGCGCTTGCTGGAGTCCACCAACGGCATCCCGCATTTCTATGTGGAAATCGAAATTGACGCCGGGCCGCTGACGGATTTGCGCGAGGGACTGAACGCCGCGCTGGGCAACCTGCCGCCGGAAAAAGGCGGCGGCAAATTCACGGTCAACGATTTCATTTTAAAAGCGTCGGTCGAGGCGTTGCGCCGCGTGCCGAACGTGAACAGCTCGTGGCAGGGCGACACCATCCAGCGGCATGGGAGCGTGCACCTGGCGTTTGGCGTGGCGATTGACGACGGGCTGCTGACGCCGGTCATCCGCAACGCCGACAGCAAGAGCCTGCGCCAGATTGCGGCGGAGGCGAAGGAACTCATTGGGAAAGCGCGCGCCAAGAAGCTCACGCCCGCGGAAATGACGGGCTCGACGTTTACCGTCACGAACCTCGGCATGTTTGGCGTGACGGGCTTTTATGGCATCATCAATCCGCCCAATGCGGGAATTCTGTCGGTCGGCGCGACTTTGGTGAAGCCGGTGGTGAATGCGGACGGGCAGATTGTGGCCGGGCGGCGGATGACCGTGGGCATTTCCGGCGACCACCGGGTGATTGATGGCGCGGCGGCCGCGCAGTTTTTGGCCGCATTGAAAGCGGTGCTGGAGACCCCGGCGTTGTTGTTGCTGAGTTAGACGGACACCCGCCAGCTTGACCGGCTCGGTGGGGAACGCCATGCTGTGGACGCAAACATGGAGGCCACCACACCCACCACATCCCCCGCCGCCAACGGCACGGCGCGCCATCTGGTCAAGCAGGACACCGACCTGCATATATTAAGTGACTGGATAGCGCCGGGCAGCCGCGTGCTCGACCTGGGTTGCGGGCGCGGATTGTTGCTCGAGCATCTCCTCCAGGAGCGAAAGGCGGAGGTCGTGGGCGTGGACAGCGATTTGCAATCGGTCATCGGCTGCGTTGAGCGGGGCGTGCCGGCGTATCAGGGCGACATTCTCGAGGTGCTGAATTTTTATCCGGCGGATTCCTTTGACTGGGTGGTGTGCTCACGTACCGTGCAGGAGCTTGACCAGCCGTGGCAGGTGCTGGAACGCGCGATGGTCGTGGGCCGGCATGTGGCGGTCGGCTTTGTGAACCATGGTTTTTGGCTGAACCGCTGGAATATGCTGTGGCACGGGCACCGCGTGCGCAACGAGGTCTATCCCGACGCATGGTATAAGAGCCGGCCCAGCAATCCGGTGGAAATCGGCGACTTCGAGGATTTCTGCGCGGCGGTGGGCGCGCGGGTGACGCGCCGGGCGTTTCTGGCGGGCGACTGGCGCACGCCGTGTTCGTTTTGGCCAAAGTTGCTGGCGGGATATGCCGTGTACGAGATTAGCCGCGCGGGTTGAGCGTTATTTTGGAGTTCGCCGCAGGCGCCCAAGCCGCTTAAAAAACAGGCATGAACTGGTTCTATTGGGCGCTGGGTTCCGCCGGCTTTGCCGCCTTGACCGCCTTGCTGGCGAAGGTCGGGGTCGCGGAGGTGAACTCCAATCTCGCCATGGCCGTGCGCACGAGCGTGGCCATGTTATTTTCCTGGGCGCTGGCCTGGGCCACGATTCCAGCCGGGGACTGGGTAGCGCCCTCGTCGCGCAGCCTAATCTTTCTCGTGCTGTCCGGCGGTGCCACGGGGCTTTCGTGGATGTGCTATTTTCATGCGCTGCGCATCGGGCCGGTCTCGCGCGTTGCCGCGGTGGACAAGCTAAGCGTGGCGCTGGCAGCCATCCTGGCGGTGGCGTTTCTCGGCGAGCGGCTGGATGCGCGTGGTGTGGCCGGGCTGGCGCTGATGGTGGCCGGGGCGGCGCTGATGGCGTGGAAATAATCTCAGGCGGTCTTCGCCGCACAGCGCGGACAAACGCCATAGAATTGCAATTCGTGATAGACTTCACGAAAGCCGGTGCGCCGCCCGACTTCCTGCTCCAGCTTTTCCACCGGGCAAGCCATGTTCAGGGTCGCCACGTCACCAC
This sequence comes from uncultured Opitutales bacterium, assembly GCA_964499725.1. Classification (GTDB taxonomy): domain Bacteria; phylum Verrucomicrobiota; class Verrucomicrobiia; order Opitutales; family JABDGR01; genus JABDGR01. The sequence goes on along the minus strand of CAZCMU010000187.1, from coordinate 2,501 downwards.
ATTCGCGGCACACGACATAATCGTGGTGATGGGCGCGATGCAGGGCGAAGTGCGCGGCGCGTTCGTGCAAGCCGATGCGACGCACGAGGCCCCGGGCCTCCAGCCGTTGCAGCAGGCGGTAGAGCGTGGCGGGGTCGCAGGTGCCGCGGATGCCCCGCGCCTGCACCAAGTCGCCGATCTTGATCGGTTCGGCGTGGGTGCGCAAAACCTCGAGCACGCTTTCGAGCAGCTGGGTGCGGCGCAGACCCGCCGCCCGACACGCGGCCAATAATTCAGCGGGCGTTTCCCGACCGCATTTTTGGCAGCCCGCCACCGCGTGTTTTTTATGCCGCGCCATCCGGCCATGCTAGCACAACCGGCAGGCCGGCAAAGAAAATTCAGTTGTTCGGCTAAGGAGCGGACCCGCGGCCAGTCCCGCTTCCGCCCCGACGACCGCCGCTGAAGCCACTTACACCCGTAGTATTGAATCCACCGCGCCGCGAAGGGGCATCGCTCGCCTGCTTGATCAGGGCATCCCAATCGTTGTTCTTATTTAGATTTTCGGAGGACGCCCATTCTTGGACAAGGATGTTGTTTTCATCATAAACCCTCACCCAAATGCCTTTAAGCTGGTCGGTGATTTTCGGTGCGGCCCCGTTAGAATAGACGAAATTGGGGGGCGCCGTATATTCGGCGAGAGTGATTTCCCCCGTGGCCACGGTCTTCACCGCGTTGGCAGGGAGGTCGTCGATGTCAATGGCCTGGCCAACAGTAACGTTCGGCGTGTAATCGTTTGGCGGCAATCCGCCAGGAACGGCGGACATGCTGAAAATGATGTAGCGCAATTGCAGTTTGGCAAAGTGTGCGGGGAGCAGGTTGGTGATCGTGACGTTGTAACCTTCAGACCAGTTCTTGATGGTAGCGTGCCCGACTTTGCCATTGGTGGCCATCACCGCGCGTTTCTCGTTGCCATTCGGCGTACTGGTAGCAGTTGATAACTTATTGGAAGCAGCATCAAGCTTCAGGATATTGCTGCCCTGCGTCCTAGCCCGCCGAACGACCCATTGGCTGATATAATTCTGATCGTCCGGGCTGAAGGTGGTCAGCGGCACTTTGAATGCCTGTCCGTCGTCTCGTTTCAAGAACACATTATCAAGGGTGACGTCGGTAATTATGGCCTGGATAGTTTTACCACTTTGATTGGTAAATGTGTGCAAATCGGGCAGGACGCCAGGGATGGAGTCTGCTCCGAATATTGGGGCCAGTCCAAATGCCACAAACCCGGCCACGAGAACAAACGCGCGACATTGGGCGCCCGTTGCCTGCAATCCGGCCATGGGCCGCAGCCTTGGCAAAGATGACCGCATATATATTAGTCTAAGCCCTGCCGACGGATGGTAAAGGGCAAAAATAACGAACGGAAGCATGGACTGGCAACACCACCGAACCGTGATGCAAGCACAACCGGCAGGCCGGCAAAGAAAATTCAGTTGTTCGGCGGAGGCGTGGCTCCGCGGTTGTTGCCGCCGCCGCCCCGGCGGCCAGCGCGCGCTGGCGGCGACACAGCGTCCCAGTTATTGTCCTTGATGAGGGTCGTGGGCGAGGCCCATTCCTGAATCAGGTTGTTATCTTCGTCGTAAACGCGGACCCAAACGCCAATGAGCACATCGGTGACTTTGGGAGGAGCGCCATTTTCGTAGATAACGTGGGGTTGCAAGGCAACTTCCTTGAGATCAATTTTATCGGTGGACACGGTCTGGTCTTGCTCGCCCGGCAAGTCGGCGATGGCGACCCTGCCGGAGGCGTGGGCAGTCGAATAATTGCCGGGAGGCAATATGCCGGGAACGCCGACCGAATGGAAAATGACGTAGCGCAGTTGCAGGTTGGCCCAATGCACAGGAGTGGCATTGGTGACCTTGATTTTGTACATTTCGGACCACGCGGTGGTCACGGTGGTTTTAGTGGCCAAGGCTGGGGCATCGGAACCTCCCCTGACGGAGGCCGCGCTAATCGTGAGGATATTGTCACCGTGCGACTGGGCTTGCTTGATAATCCACTGGCGGATGAAGCTCTGATCCTCCTTGCTCAAAGTGGCCACCGGCACTTTGAAAGTCTGCCCATCGTCCCTTTTTAAATTCACATAGTCTTCGGCGGCGCTGAAAATAATGGCCTTGATGGTCTTCCCATCTTGATTCGTAAAAGTGTGCAAATCCGGCGATGAGGCCGGAACGGCATCCGCCCCGAGCGCTGATACCGAAGCAACCCCAGCCATCAAACTAACGGCAAACAATATTCGGCACTGGCCGGCCATCTGGCACAATTTGGCTATCCGTGCTGGCCCGGGGATGGACGATGGCATGGGCTTCACACTAAGCCCAAACCACCAATGGTAAAGGCGAAAAACCGCCGAAGTATCACCGGCTGATTCCGCAGGACGCCGCGAAGGTGCAATCAACCACTACGCCAGCGGCCCAAGTTTCCCTCGGAACCACCCTGCATTAGTGCTTCGACTTGCCGTGCGG